>DASXQB010000209.1:0-3154 GCA_036493295.1 Polyangia bacterium
CCAGCTCAAGCTGGCGACGTTGATCGCCTCGCGCTATCGGGTGGCGGCGCCGGCGGTGGCCGACGGACTTTCGGGCGGCGCCTGTCTGGTTGCCGGGCGCCTGGCCGAGAGCGCAGCCAAGAAATTGTCGGACGAGCTGCGCGATCTCGGCGCGATCAGCAAGATTCAGCCGGCCGGCGTGCCGCTGCGCCTGACCACCAAGCGCGCCCTCGACAGCCAGGGCCGCATCACCGGCGGCACCAACCCCGAGTCGTTCGATCGCGTGTCATCGGTGTCCAGCCCCATGCAGCTGGTCGAGATGGGCGAACGGATCGAGACCGCTGTGCGCAAAGGGCCGTCGGCGGCGGCCAAACCGAAGACCGGCCCCGAGATCGTCCGCTGCCCGATTCACGGCCTGAACTACGATCGAACCAAAGCTTCCGGCTGTATGCGCTGCTTGCAGCCGGCCCGCGACGTCGCCCGAGCGATTGAAGAGCGCCAGGCCGGCTGGGGCGACGTCCGGTCGAATCCGGTCAAGCGAGCGGCGGCAGGCCTGGCCGTAGCGGTGTTGGTGGGCCTTTTGCCGGCCGCCTACTACGCCCGCGGCATCAACGGCGCCGAGGTCAAAAGCCTGCGCGCCCGCCAGGCCGAGTTATCCGAACAGCTGGGGACCAAAGCGGTCACCGACGAGTTTGATTCCCTGGACGTCACCATCGACCAGGTGCGCAGCCGCGGCCTGCGGCGCTCGATGACGCTTTGGATCGTGGTCAGCGGCGTGGTGGGCCTGGCCTGGTCTCGCCTGGCCGCCCCGCGTGACGCCACCGACTGACGACGGCGCGAACGCGCTCGCTCAGTCGTTGGGGTTGGACGGGACCAGTTCGGCGCCGGTCTCTTTTTCCAGCGCCTCCAACTTTTTCCGTCGCCCCCGTTCGATGGCCCAGACGATCAGGATCGACACGTTGTAGAGACCAAACAGCGGGCCGGCCATCAGCACTTGCGACAGGACGTCCGGGCTGGGGGTCAGCACGCCGCCCACCACCGCCGACAAGATCAGCGCGTAGCGGTTGAATCGCCACAGGCTGCGCGCCGTGATGAGGCCGATCCAACCCAGCACCGCCAGCACCACCGGCAGCTCGAACGCGGCGCCGCAGCCAAGCAGCATGGCCAGCATGAAGCCGACCACCTCGTTCATCATGATGGTGGGCTCGATGCGGAAGCCGCCGATCTGTTCGGCGAACGACAGCATGTACGCCAGCGCCGGCGTGCACAGGACGAAGAAACCAAACAAAGCGCCGCCGATGAAGCAGCCAGCGCTGGCCAGCGTGACCACCAGGGCCATGCGCTTTTCTTTCTTGTAAAGACCCGGTGCGATGAACCGCCATAGCTCCCAGAAGATGATCGGGCTGGAAAATAACAGCGCCGCGTACATCGCCAGCTTGGTGTAGACCCAGAACGGTTCGGTCGGGCTGAGGAAGTGGAAGACCACTTCCTTGCCGGGCAGCGCCATCCGCCAGGCGTCCTGCGCTGGCTTGGTCAGGATGTCGAAGTACTTCTTCACGAAGACGAACGACACGCACATCGCCACCACGAACACGATGGCCGAATTGCGCAGCCGGGTCCGCAGCTCGGAGATGTGCTCGAGGAACGACATGCGCCCCTCGGAGGCGTCGACCTTCAATTGCTCCGGCGTTCGGACGGCTTCTTGGTCGTCGGTGCTCAGGTGAATTCCTTGCTCCGGAAGGCGGTCAACGGGGTGGCGGCGGAAACTAGGTCGACTTCTTGTCGTCGTCCGGGTGATCGGCGGGGCTAACGGGCGGCGGGACGGCGCCTGGCACCTTGTTGGTGGCCGAGGGCGCCGGGGGCGGCGGCGGGAAAATCGACGGGGCATTTCCGCTGGGCAGCAGATCAGCCTCGGTCAGGGCCTGCGTGGCGTCGTGTCTCGCGGCGGTGGTGAATGGCGGGGTCACCCGGCGTGCGGCCGGCAACGGCAAACCCACCGGTCGCGTCGGACGCGCGCCGTCAGCCAGCGTCGCGTCCGTCGGCGTCGGCGGCGGGCTGCCGGGCGGGCCACCCGGGCTGCCGTATCTTGCGGTGGCGCCGGCCGGCGGAGCGCCCTGACCGCCGCGAGCAATGGTGCCGGGGGGCGGGGCGCTGACGTCGATGATCTTGTCGCCCACGGCGGCGTTGGCCGCGGCCAGCGGTGATTCCTGAACTACCGTGACGTCGTCGTTCGTTGCCGGCGACGATTCGGGGCCCGCCAGCGCGGCGGCGGCTTTCTCCGCGTCGCTGACTTCCTGGGCGCGCCGCCGCACCTCTTCCATCTGCTGCTTAATCAGATCGCGGCGCTTGAGCTCGTCGGGGTGCAACGTGACCGCGTCGCGCAGCTCTTCGAAAGGCTTGCGGATGGCGTCATCCAGTTGGATTTCGTTTTTGACGTCGGCGGTGGTCTTGCGAATTTCGCGGATCAACTTGCCAAGACCAGAGGCCAGCTCGGGCAGCTTCTTGGGACCGAGGAAGATCAGGGCCAGAAGCAGAATGACCGTGATCTCGCCCATGCCGAGGTTAAACACGATCAAATATTTAACTCAGATCGCGGGAAACGCACAACGCGCGCGCATTTTTCCGAAAGTCGTCGGCAGTTGACGTTTTCTAAAACAGCGCGATCTGCTGCGGCGGGCCAATCCGATAGGCGGTAACCTGACGGCTGGCCAGGGCGTCCAGCAGCTGATCGTCGGCGGCGTGGCGGACCGCTACCTCGCGTGCTCCGGTGCTGGCAATGTAAGCCAGAACATCGACGAAGCCGCCGATGTTCGACAGGGGGACGGCAACGTCGGCGTGGATGCGACCGGCGGCGGTCGGATCGGCGGCCCAGCCAGAAGCGAAGATGGTGACCACCGCCGGCAGCGCCTTCAGCAGTCCGGCGTCGTGTTCCTCGGGCGGCCACAACAAGGCCTCGCCTGCCGCCAGCGGGCCGGCGAACCGCAGCAGCGGCGGTACCAGCACGCCGGCGCTGGCAAAGACGGCGCGGGCGGCGATGACCTGACGATGCGCGCGCACGGTGATGCCGGCCGCGACCAGCGTGCGGGCGACATCCAGCGCCGGACCAAGCGGGCGGGCCAGCACCACCGCCGCCCGCCCGGTCGCCCCGGCGGCCCGGACGTGGTCGCGCACCTGG
>DASXQB010000210.1:0-16057 GCA_036493295.1 Polyangia bacterium
ATCGTTTTCTCAGGCGCGGCGAGTCGGTCGTCGGCCGCGCTCGTTCAGCATTCGTCGCACCAGGCTGGTCAATGTGGTCGGGGTGATCGGTTTTTGCAGGAACGCGATGTCGGGATCCAGCACGCCTTCGTGGCCGATGACTTTGTCGGCGTACCCCGACATGAAAAGCACTTCCATGTCGGGCCGTTCGGTGCGAAGGCGTTCGGACAAGACGCGGCCGTTCATCTGAGGCATCACGATGTCGGTGATCAGCAGTTGAATCGCCTCGCCCGTGCGGCGGCTGATCTCCAGTGCCTCGCTGGGCGAGGCGGCTTCAAGGACCCGATATCCTTGCTCGGTCAAGATCTTGCCGACCAGCCGCCTGACCTGCTCTTCGTCTTCGACCAGCAGGATGGTCTCCGAGCCGCGCTGAGAAACCGGGCGCGGCGGATCGTCGGGGTGGACGTCGGCGGCGGCGCTGGTGCGGGCAAAGTAGACCTTGAACGTCGTGCCTTGGTTGGGCTGACTTTCGACCACGATGTGGCCGCCGCTTTGTTGGACGATGCCGAACACCGTCGACAATCCCAGGCCAGTGCCTTTGCCGTGTTCTTTCGTGGTGAAGAACGGTTCGAAGATGCGGGCTTGGGTCGCCTTGTCGATGCCGACGCCGGTGTCGGTGACGGCCAACATCACAAAGGGTCCGGGCGTGATGCCGGGATGCAAATGCGCGTGGGTGGCGTCGAGCTCGACGTTCGCGGTCTCGATGGTCAAGGTGCCGCCGTCGGGCATGGCGTCGCGGGCGTTGACGATCAGGTTCATGATCACCTGCTCCAGTTGTCCCGGATCGGCCTTCGTTCTTCCCAGCGTCGCGGCGGGGATGGTCCGCAACTCCAGATCCTCGCCGATGACCCGGCGGAGCATGTTGTCCATGCGGGCGAGGATGTGATTGAGGTCGACGATCTGGGGGGGCGAGGACTTGCTGTCGGCTGAACGCCAGCAGCTGGCGGGTCAACGCCGCTGCTCGCTCGCTGGCCTTCAAGATCTCTTCCAGCCCTTGCGCCAGCCGCGCCGTCGGATCGAGACCGTCGCCCAGCACGCTGGCGTAGCTGATGATGACCGACAACAGATTGTTGAAGTCGTGGGCGATACCGCCGGCCAGGCGGCCCACGGCTTCCATCTTTTGCGAGTGACGAAGTTGCTCTTCGGCGTGCTGCAACGCTTCGCGGGTTCGCTTTCGCTCGTCGATCTCGTACACCAGCGCGGCATTTGCTTTCATCAGCGCGCCGGTGCGTTCCTGCACGCGTGCTTCCAGCTCTTCGTGGGCCTTGCGCAGCCCCTCGACCGCCAGCTTGCGGTCGGTGATGTCCAGCGAGATGCCCAGCAGGTGTTGCGGTTTTCCGTCGGGGCCCAGGATCGGAATCTTCTTGGTGTGCAGCCAGCGCCGGCCCGCCTTGGTCTCCATCTGCTCTTCGGGTATGTCCAGCATCCGACCGTCGCGCAGCACTTCACGGTCTTTGGTCTGAAAAAAGTCGGCGATGTCTTTGGGGAACAGTTGCTGGTCGTCCTTGCCGTAGATGTTGTGGCGGGATAGACCGCTCAGTTCCTCGCCCGAGCGATTGAAGAGCTCATAGCGCAGGTGTTCGGCGTCCTTCACGAACACCATCGCCGGGATGTTGTCGACGATCGAGTCGAGGAACGCGTTCAGCTTCTGGGCGTCGGGCTGGTCGGCTTTTCGATCGGAGTCACCCTGGAAGACGACGCCGACGCAGCGGTTCGGCAGCGGGACGACGGCCCCAGAGACGATACCCCCGCCGAACTCGCGGTACACGCCCGGGGCCAGCGGACGCGCGATGCCCGCGGCCGCGACCTCGGCGTACAGACGACCGGCGGTTCCGTCGATCGAGCCAGTGAGGTGCCGCAGTGGTTCACCGACGGCGGCGGCGAAATTCACCCCGGCGACTCTCCCGGCGCCGGCATTGGCGAACACGAGCGTGGCCGTGGCGGGATCCTCGCCAGCGCCTAGCTGCCACACCACCACGCCTGCGTCCAGCC
The DNA here is from genome assembly GCA_036493295.1 of Polyangia bacterium. GTDB lineage: Bacteria > Myxococcota_A > Polyangia > Fen-1088 > Fen-1088 > DATKEU01. The sequence continues at coordinate 2,032 of DASXQB010000210.1, forward strand.
GACGAAGCAGCGCTCCCGAAACGGAATCGTCCAGGCTGCCTGCGGCGTTTTCGTCGTCGTTTGCCATAACTGCGCGACGGATTTGGCCACCATCATACCGAATCGCGCGGAGTTTCATAAAAACCTTCCGGAAGGATTGCCACCGGTCTCGTTTGAGACGGCAGAGACCGGACCGTGGGGCATCGAGTTTGGGGGGCGCTGATGTGCAGCGGGGCGATTGCCTTCGGGCTTGTCGCGCCTGGATGCGACGGCCACCCGCCGTCTTCCGAATCTTCCGAACCTTCCAAATCTTCCGACGCGGCCGGTGATGTTGGTCTTTTTCGGCCGGCGAATCGCGAGTATCGAATTGCGCCCATGGCGCGCGTCGGTCAGGAAGGCGCGGATGCCGCCGATGATGGCGCCGATGATGGCGGCCCGCCACCCGCACCGGACGGCGGCGCGACCTTGGCCGATGCCTCCGGTCTTCCCGACGCTCCGTCGGAGAACGCACCTGACGCAACGCCACCCGAAGCCCCGACAGATGCGCCGTTCGTGACTGACCTGGCAGCCACCGACTACCCCACCCCGGACACCGCGCCGGCGGCCGCCGCCGACGGCCCCACCGAAACAACCGACGATCTCCCGATCGAGGTCGCGATCGATCTTTCGCCCGCTCCCGCGCCCACCGATGCCGATGCCGATGCCAATGACGATGACGCCGTTGATGGTGACGCCGGCACTGCCACCGACGTCGTCGATTCGGCGGCCGAAGGCCTCGTCGACGCGCCGCCCGAAGCGCCGCTGCCTCCGCCGCCGGGTCCGCGTTCCGTCGGCATCACCTGGGCTTCGATCGCCAACGTCTACCTAGAGCTCGGATCGACGGCGGTCTTGATCAACGGATACATCACGCGCCTGCCCGGCGACGATTTCTTCGGCGGCGGCGGCGGCCTGGCGTTCACGCACACCAACTACGCCTCGGACGAACCGGCCATCAAGAGCGTCATGGCCGCTCTGGGAGGCGCGGCGCGCGTGAACTGGTTGTTCACGGGGCACAGCCACTGGGACCATTCCTTCGACACCGCGACCTGGTCACGCCTGACCGGCGCGCCGATCGTCGGACCGCGGACCACATGCTTTCAGGCGCGTGCGGAAGGGATCCCTGCCGCGGCGTGCACCGCGGTCGCCGGCGGCGAGAAGCTGTCGCTGGGCCCCGGTGTCACCGTCCGCGTGATCCGCTGGAACCACAGCGGCGATTCGGTCAGCAACCCCGAACAGCACAACCCCGTCGAGCTGTCCGCGGTTCCCCAGCCGGACAATCAAGGTCGCCTTCGCGCCGGCGTCGCCGAAGATTTTCCCAACGGCGGCGGCAGCCGCGGCTTTCTCTTCACCATCGCCGGCCCGGACGGCCCGTACAGCTTCTTCTTCGAAGACTCGGCCAGTGCCGACGACCTGAAGACGCCCATCGTGATCGGTGGCGTGAACTTCGGCGCGCCGTTCTCCAACTTGCAGGCCGCGCTGGCCGACGCGTCGCTGACCGGCGTCGATCTCTGGATCGGCACCGGCGGCGCGCCCGTGGCCAAGCTGGTCGTTCCGATCTTGCACCCCAAGGCCCATCTGCCGATTCACTGGGACGGACTGTTCGGCGCTTTCAAGGCCGGCGCGCCCGGCTATTCCGACAATGACCTTCGCCAGTACCTGAGCACGCAGGACGTGGCGCTGATCGTCCCGGCGCAGTACATGGACAAGTGGTCGCTGTCGCCGACGGGCATCGTACCCGTCGACAACCGCGCCGCGCAGCACGCGCTGGGTCTCTGACCTCAGACCGCCGCGCCCAAGCTGAGACGGTCGATGCTTACAAAGACTGCAGGTACGTCAGCAGATCGTTCATTTGCGCCGTCGACAGCGACGATGTGACGCCGTGTTTGTCGCCGCCCCCGCAGCTGCCGAAGCGATCCGCCAGCGTTGGCGCGCAGCCGTTGTGCATGTACGGCGCGCGCCAGGCCACGCCGCGCAAGGATGGAACCTGCAACATGCCGCCGGTGCCCACGTCGACGGTGCTGTTGTTGGTCAGCAGCGCGCCCGCGTGGCAGCTGGCGCACGCCACGGACTGGTCGTTGAACACGGTCTTGCCACGCGCGACGGCGCTGGCATCCAGCCCAGCGACCGCCGGCAACGCCGGGATGGTGTCCACCCAGTTTTGTAACGCCTGTTTTTGATCCGCGGACAACATCGGCCCCGACATCCGGGCCACGAACACGTCATCCATCAAATGCGAGAAATCGGGCTCGCTGCCGTCCCAGTGAAAGGGCGCCGTGGCGCTGATGCTGCCGCGGATCGATTGCGTGCGGCGCGCACCGATGCAGGCAAAATCCCAGACCCGCCCGTCTTCGCCGCCTTCGGGGTGACAAGACGCGCACGCCAACCCGCCGCCCGCGTTGACGTGAAAGATCAGGTGACCGGTGTCGGTGCGTGCGTTCGTCGCCAGGCCGATGGCCACTCCGTTGTCGGCACGCCACAGGGTCTCCGGTTCGCGCGTCTGCGCCAGCAGCACGCCCGATTTCGTGTACGTCACGGCGATGACTTCACCGCCGGGCGGCGTAATGCCGGTCGGTGGGGCGGCGTTTATGCAAGTGTCGTTGTTGCCCGCGTTGAAGGAGCCGTTGATCTGGTCTAAGAGAACCTCGACCACGCCGGCCGTGTTCGGCACGGACGCGTTGCCAGGGACCGCCAGGGCCACCTTCGTCAGATCCGGCGAGACAGCCAGGTCGATGGCCAGCGACACCATCATCAGACTGGCCGCCACCGGCGGCGCGGTGCCACCGACGCTGAGGACGGTCACGCCCGGCTCGGCGATGGCGCCGCAGCCTTTCAATCCCGCGTACCCGCCGTTCGCCGGATCGATCACGTCGTCGACGTCGCTCTGGTGCAGCATCACGATGCTGTCTTGGCCCGCGCCCATTGACTGCATCCGCCAGGCGACGGCCGGGCTGCGGTGCTGGGGCATTCCCAGCAGCGACGTCTTGACGCCCGAGGTGGGCTGCAACTGCGTGCTGACGGCACCTTTGCTGTCGACCACCAGCACTGTGGCGCTGCGAAACGTGCTGACCATCAACTTGCCGCCGCTGGCCACCACCACGTCGCGCAGATCAGTGGGCAAGGCCAGGGTTCGTGTCGGCGCTCCGCCGGCGGCCGGCAACGAAACCAGCTCGCCGCCCACGCAGGCGACGTGCAGCAGGCCCGTCGCCGCCTCGAAAGCGATCCCGCGCGGCGCCGAGCAGACCGCGCGCCGCACCCCCAGCGTTCCTTTCGCAGGATCGATCGACACCACCGCGCCGCCCCGGCGCAGAGCCACGTGCACCAAACCGGCGCCGTCTTCGACCAGACGCCCGGGTTCGTCGCCGGGCTGCAGGGCCAGCGTGGCGCGGAGCGCGTTCGTGGTCAGATCGACGACGTACATCTGATCGCGCTCCGGATCGCTGGCCACCACCGTGTTGCCGTCGGACAGGGCCAGCAAGGTTCCACCGGTCAGCGGCGGCACGGCCGTGGTCTGGTGCACCACCGTCTGCGGAATCTGCGGGGTGAATCCCGACCCGCCCGGGGGCGGTCGAATCCCGACCGCCCCGCCGTCCGTGCCGCAACTGGAACCGATGGCCACCCCGGCGTCGACGGCCGTCGGCTGCGATTGGCCCGGCCCCGGTCCGCTGGAAACGGGAACGCTGGACGTGGGCGGCATCGTCACCGGCGGCTGTGGCAAACCGACGAAGGGGCTCGCCGGCTCGCTGCTGGTGCAGGCCGCAGCTCCCGCCAGCCATGCAGCGGCGCCGAACATCAGCGTGCGAACCATCCGAACCATGCGATGCGGCCGACCCGTCCAAACTTCAGCGCGTTGGGCCATGACATTGCTCCTGGATGCTGAGATCAACGTTTCGAGAACCGATTATGTCAGCACCGGACAAATTGTTTCATCCAAAAACGCATTTTACAAACGCGCGCCTCCCTTGCGCGGCGCCGGCCAGCCGGACGACAGTCCCTCGCATGACCAGGATGAAGCGCCGCATGGGCGTCTTGGGAATCAGTATCGGCGTGGCCGCCTGCTCCGGCGGCGGCGCCGTTCTGCCCACGGCCGCCTCCTGCGACGGCGGAGCGGCGTGCGGTGGTGACGTCGTTGGCACCTGGAGGATCAGTCCATGCACCGCAGCCCCGACTGACCTCAGCTCGTTCGACATGACTTGCCCGCCGGCCACGTTGCGATCGGTCATCTCCACCTTCGACGAGACGTTGACATTCAAGGCGGATCTCTCTTACGAGACGACCTTTGCCGAGACCGGCCAGTACCAGTTCGACTATCCGCCCGCCTGCGTGAGCGCCGACGGGGCGACCGTCTCCTGCGACTATTTCAAAGGTAAGATCGACAGCCTCGTGGGTACGACGAGTCCGAAGTTCACCGTCGAACCGGCGACGTGCGTCGCGGCCAACGGCGGATGCTCCTGCACCACCGCCTTCACGTTTGCGCCGCAGGTTCTGCCAGGAACCTATTCCATCTCTGGGACCACACTGACCCAGACCCGCTCTCTTGGTCCGACAATCAGCAACGACTATTGCGTCCAGGGCAACACGCTGACGCTGATCGGATCCGGCGCGGGAGGGGAGACCGACGCGGGAACGCCGACGCCGACAACGGTGGTCTTCTCTCGGCAATGAGAAGTCGGTAATGGCCATGGTCGCGCTTCATCGCCAGGCCCCGCGATCACGGCCCGCGCAGGAACGACGGCGTGGCGACGATGGCGGCCACCAACGCGCGCACGGACAGGTTCGCGTTCACGAACGCGGTCGCCACCTGGTCGGCTTCCGAACGGCTGAATGCCGGCGCGACCGGCATCGCCATGGCAGGGGCGGCGCCGCCGAAGGCGTCGGTCAGCAGCTCGTTGGCAAAGCAGTAGGCGACGGCGCAGGACATCGCCATCTGCGGCGCCAGGTCGTCGATGCTGGTGAAGTTGAGCGCGGGCAGCGGCGGCAGCACCATTCCAGCGCTGTCGACGGGCAGGCTGCTGTCCTGGTCGCGGTAAGCGCCCATTTCATCAAAATGCTCCAGCGCGAAGCCGGGCGGATCGAACTGATTGTGGCACGCGGCGCAGGCGGGGAGCAGCGCCAGCTCTTTCGTCAGCCGTTGGCGGCCCGTGATGCCTGGCGTGGTGTCCGCCGGAATTTCAAGGTGTATCTGCGTGACGTCGCCGAACGGCGGCGCGCAAAACACGTTCTCGGCCAGCCACCGCCCGCGCGACGAGATCGCCGTTCGCACGGACAGCAGCACGCGGTCGGTGAAGACGCCGCTGCGATGGGTGTCGCCGGTCGGCGCGGTGAACAGGGTGTTCAGCGTGGCGTTCGGAGCCAGCAGGGTGCGCGACCAGGTGTGCGCCGGGGCGGCGTTGTTCATGGGCAGCTTCAGCCAGGTGAGCAGGAACCGCACCAGGCCGGCCGCCTCCGTTCCTTTGGCGACGTGATCGTCCAGGATGGTTGTCGCCGCGGCGGTGGCGAAGGCCGCCGTCGCGAGCGCCGTCGCCGAAGCCGTCACACCGGCCGGCGCGCTCGACGCGTCGTCGAGGAAGCGCGCCAGCCGGCCGAGGACGACCATCTCGGTCGCCGGCGTTCCGGCGGCGGCGCCGTCGCCGCCGGAGTTGAACGAGCAGCGCGACGCCGGCAACGCCCCGCCCGTACCGGAGGCGCCGCCCGCGCCCGAGACACCGCCGGCGCCTCCGCTGCCGTCCGCGGGGGCCGCCGCTGCGTCCGTGCCGCCGGCGCCGAGAGCATCCGCACCGCCGCTGCCGGAAGCGTCCGCCCCGCCGCCGCCGGCGTCCGTTCCGGTTTTGGCCCCGCCGCCATTCGGGCCGCAGGAAACCGTGGCAAGCGCCGCCGCCAGCAGCCAGAACCTGATCGCGAAAAAATTCATTCGTCTGATCCTCTTCATTGCACGACCACGTTGTTGATGGCCCGGACGCCCATCCCGGCCGGGTAGGCGTAGCTGACGGCGAAGTCCCAGCCCCACACGGTCAAGCCAAAGGGCGCGTCGCTCTTCGCGGTGTGCACACCGTTGTCGCAGGTGCCGTTGCGCTGGCCGTCGGTAACCAGGTCGACCCGCGCGAATTCGTACGTGCCGTCGCCGCCGATGGGCGTCCAGCCGCCCACCGTGCCCAGGCAATCCAGCGTGACGTCGGCGAAGCGCTGGTTTTGCTGACGCCGCACGAACACCAGGTTGGTGGTCTGGTAGCTGGGATCGGTGATGAACAGATACGAGCTGAGCCAGCGCTGCGGCGGCACCGCGCTGACGGTCTCCGGATCGCCAGCCATGGTGTTCGCCGCCAGCGTCGAGCAACCGGTCATGTGCCCGGCCAGGTAGAACGGTCGGTCGGTGCTGCCGCTGCCGACCGTGAAGGCGTCGATGGCGTCGAATTGGATCGTCTGCCCGCGGTTGATCATCGCCGGGGCGCCCGCCGGCGCCGCCGGTTGATACGTCAGGGTCGTGCCGTCGACGGCGCCGACCAGCGTCCAGGGGACCGATTCGGGTGCGCCGGTCGTTCGATCGCGGTAGCGCACCGCCGCGTATTCGGAACCGAGTTGGTTCACCGGCACCAGCTGCTGGTGGGCGCCGTCGCAGGCCGTGATGCCGGCCGGGATGTACATGCAGGTCGATCCGCCCCACACGCCGACGGGCTTGTTCGATTGAATCGTGCTGCCGCTCAGCTCGTCGTGCTGGCCGAGCTGCAGCACCTGACCCTTCGTCAGGTGATAGGTCTGCGGCTGGTTCTTGCCGGCTGGTACCACGCTGGCGCTGCCGACGATCGGCGCGCTGGGGTTGATCGTGATGTCGGTGCCGTCCTCGGCGGCGGCGACGGCCACCCAAGGATTCTCGTCGGGCAGCACGGGATCGGACGGGTAGCCATCAGCGGCGACATAGTTCAGTCCCCACGCCGACGTGGGGATCAGCAGCGTCGCGCTGGAGTAGGCGCTGACCGCGCCGCCGAAGGGGAAAATATCGTAGGCGATGACCGGCGCGCTGGTGGTGATGTGAAACGCGTGTCCCCACCCCGTGCCGTCGACGGACGTGCTGCTGGCAAACGCGCCCGGCAGATCGCTGCCCAGGCCGGCCGGGCTGGGACAGGGCACCGAGCCGCCGCCGGACAACGACAGCACGGCCATCTGCCCCGGCGGCAATTGACCGCCCGGCAATGGATCGTACGCCAGCGCCGCCCCCGAGCCGCGCGGCGTGCGCGCCATGCGTGTGACGTCCAGGGTCGTGCCGGCGTACTCGACGGCGATGCTGACCGGCACCGTTCCGGTGTTGGCCAGCATCGCGGCGTAGCAGGTGGCGTCTCGGACTCCGATCCCCTTGTGGGTCGCCGGGGCGACCGCGTAGAACTCGCAACCGACCGCATTTCCCAGCTGCCGAGCCGCCTCGCAGGCCGACTGCGGTTCCGGCGGCTGTCCGGTGTCAATGCCCGGCGGCGGCAAGCTGTCCCCGGCGACGCCCGGCGCGTCGATGGGCGCCGATCTATCCGGCGCGCCAGCATCCGAGACGCCAGCCGGCGTCGCCACGCGCGCGCATCCGGCGGCCCCGGCGAAGATCCCAACCAACATCGCGCCACATTGAACGACCGGGATCCTACCCATGCATGCCATGGGTGGCGCTGCCGCCGCCGACCTTACAACCCGGGTGGCTGATTGCTGCGAATGAGGACATCACCGCTACTTGGCCAGCACCACCACGGCGGTGCAGGACGCGGGATCGGATGGTGCGCCGGCGGCCGGGCAGGGCGTCGTCCCGAGCTCCTGAAGGCAGAGATCGTAGGTCGCGCTCAGATCAACGGCCAGGCTGCAGTCGACTTGCGTGGCCTCCAGGCGCGCGGCGCAGTCGTCCGCGGTTTCGGTGCTCAGGTTGCAACGCATGTCGCGCTCGCAGGTCGTGTGCAGCAGCGTGCGGCATTTTGCCTGCGGTACGCTGGGCGGAATCTGCTGCAAGGGATCGATGCATGAATCCGGCAACGTCAGCGCCCCCCCGGGCGGGATGAGTTCGTCGCAGGTCTCGACCAAAACGTCGGCCACGCACGCGGCCAGCGAGGTGACGGCACGGTCGCACCCCAGCGAGATCGGGCTCAGCCGATCGCAGGTGGCTTCGTCGATCGGATCGATGGCATTGCCGCACGTGGTGGCCGCGCGGTTACAAATCGTGGTGACGATCTGACGGCACTGCGCCACCGGCCCCGTGGCGATCACCTCTCCATCGGGGCCACCGTCGCGGTCGCCGCCATCAGCCTTCCCCGCGACGTCGGCCTCCGCCGCGGCGTCACGCCCGCCACTGTCGTTGCCACTGTCGCTGCCGCGATCGCTGCGGCTGTCGATGCCGATGCCATCATTGGAGCCGTCGGTGGAAGTTGCCGCCGCTCCGCTGTCGCACGCCGCGGGCGACATCACGAGGCCGCACAGTGTCAGGTAGAGCACGAGCTCGATTCCGGAGACACTTCCGTGAAACATGGTGACGTCAGTGTGCGGATCGCCCCGCACCTTACAATTCACGTCCATGACTACGGCACGACAATGACGTGATTGATCGGATTGACGCCCATGCCGGCCGGGTACGCGTAGCTGGCTGCAAAGTCCCAGCCCCAGACAGTCAAGCCGAACGGAGCGTCGCTGCGGGCGGTGTGGACGCCGTTGCGGCAGCTGCCTTGCGGTTTGAAGTCGGAGACCAGATCGACACGGGTGTATTCGTACGTTGCATCCTGGCCGACGGGCGTCCAGTTGCCCAGCGTCCCCAGGCAATCGAGGGTGACGTCGTGGAACGTGCCGTTCATCTTCTGGCGCGTGAACACCAGATGAGAATTGCTGTAGGTGGCGTCGGTGAGAAAGACGTAAGAGGTCAGCCACTGCTGCGGGGGAACGGTGTTGACGGTCTCGGGATCGCCGGGGCCGCTGCTCGCGCCATCACCGGCGATCCTCAGCCAGCCCGTCATGTGACCAGCCAGGTAGAAAGGATGTTGGGCGTCCTGGCTCCGGACGTTGAAGGCAACGGTGGCGTCCAGCTCTACGGTTTGGCCTCGGTTGAGCACGTCGGGCGCGCCTTGCGGGGGCGCGGGATCGTATCGCAGCGTGGTGCCGTCGACGGCGCCGATCAGGGTCCAGGGAACGGTTTCGGGTTTGCCGGCCAGGCGATCGCGGTAGCTGACCGCATTGTATTCGAAGCCCAGCAGGTTCACCGGGACCAGCTGTTGGTGCGCAGAATCGCACGCACTCCAACCGACCGGGATGTTCATGCAGTCGGTTCCGCCCCAGACGCCGACGACCTTGTTGGCGCTGATCACGCTGCCGGACAAGGGCTGGGGTTGCAGAAGTTGCAGCATCTGACCGCTGGCCAGGTTGTAAGTCCGGGGCTGCCCGGCCGCGCCGCCAGGCACACCTGCGGCGCCGACGATCGCCGCAGTCGGGTTGATGGTCACCTCGGTCCCGTCGTGGATGGCGACGACGTTGACGGAATGCTGGCTGTGGAGATCGGCGTCCACCGTGTAACCGGCGGCGGCGATGTAGTTCGTTCCCCAGGCGGACGTCGGAATCAGCAACGTCGCACTGGAGATGTGACTCCCGGCGCCCCCGTAGGGATAGATGTCGTACGCCGCCACGGGAGCGCTGGTGGTGATGCGAAACGGCTTACCGAAGCCGGTACCGTGCACGGCGGGATCGACGGTGATGCCGGCCGGAATCGGGCAATCGACGTGCATGTCGGCCACCGGCGAGCTGCTGTCCACCGATCCATTCGCCAGAAACAGCAACGCCATCTGTCCCGGCGCCAGCTGTCCGCCTGGCAAAGGATCGTAGCTGAGCGCCGTCCCCGACGTGATGGGCACCCGCGCGATCCGCGCGACGTCCAGCGCCTGCCCGCCATAGGCAACCTGAATGGTAATCGGGGCGGTCCAGGTGTTCGCCAGCATGGCGACGAAACAGGAGCCATCCAGAGCGCTCCCCGTCGGCGGCGGTGTCAGCGCGTAAAAATCACAGCCCTGCGTGCTGCCAGCGGCGATCGCCATCGCGCACGCGTCGGCGTCTCCGGCGTCGACCGCCGGCGGCTGATTGATCGCGGCGTCCACGGGCGCGGCGTCCGGGGGTGCGGCGTTCGCGGCGGCGTCCTTGGCCGGTGGGGTCGGCGGCGACACGCCGCCGCTCTGGATGCGCGCACAACCCACGGCCACCAAAACGACAACGACGCCTTGTCCAACGAACGATAGCACCCGCATCTTGTCGGGTGAGTGGTGCCATCGCGCCGTTCCTTACAGCGTTCCGTCGGAAAAGCGAATATGCCTTTTTATGGTCTGTTCTTAGTCTGGTCTTGCCTCTTCAACGTTTCTTCCAGAACCGGAAGCATCGCCCGATCCTTCGGGGAATTCGACACTCGTTTTAGCTGGACGATTACATCTAGCCCCAGCACGCGCAGTCGAAATCCTGCCAGTTCGATATCGACCGACAGTGGCAGGAGGTCATCATATGTTCGTACACCCTCGATCGCGCCGAGACAATCCAAGGGACCAAGGTCAGTTGAGAAAAGGGAATGCCCTGTGGTCGCAAGCGCGCGTCGATCCGCCGGAAGCGGGCGATCGATAGGTCGGCCCCGATAGCGCGCGCGAAGCTTGGTCAGCGCATTCATGAGTCGATCAATATTCGCGGGCGCCCGGTCGTGCACGATGTCCACGTCGTGGGTCGTTATCGGCGCCCCTTGGGTCACTGCCGCCAACCCACCCACAAGGACGAAATCGATCCCTTCGCTCAACAACACGCCAAGGATAGACGTTAGCTCCCTCGGCTCGGCCATCAGGGCTTTCGCCCTTCGAAGGCCTCTCGTAAGCGAGCCGCCAGGGCTGCTATCCGATCGTTCTGGCGTAGGCGTTCCAGCGGGGACAGGCGGAGCATTTCGTCGATCAACGTGACGTCGATGGCTGCGGCCGCTTTGCCAACCGCGTCCGTGCCATCCACCACGGGCGTCGTTTTCGTCTTCTTGCCTTCGTCGCTCATTTCATCCCAGCCGGATGATATTATCTATCGCGCCACCGACGCCATTCCGTCATTCGTTCTCATTCCCCACGAGAAGAGCAAAAACGCTTCCGGCTATGAGCCCCCGGAGATGGCAGGCATCACGTGCAATGTTGCCCGGTCCCAAAGCGGCGTCGACAAGCCCCCGGTGAACTTGATCGCCTCGCCGTTCACGAACACGTTCACGTGGACGCGCACCGCGCCGGTCTCGTTTGTGATCCGATCCCTCAGCCCCGGATGCAGGGCGAACAGCGCCGCCAGCGCACCGCGGACGTCGGCCGGCGACGCGTCGAGGTTCACCTCGCTCGCGCCGTCGGCCCACTGTCGTAACGGGCCCGTCAGGTGAAACGTGATCAGGCGAGCGTCCCGGTCTTCACGCAAGTCACCGCGGGCAACCCATCGGCGATCACCGCGAAGCCCGCGCCCTCGTCGCGCGAAGCGAACACCTTGCCCGAGCGCGTGCCGAAGTAGACGCCGGCTGGCTCGCCCGCATCGCACGCCATGCAGTCGCGGAGGATGGTCTCGTAGGCGTCCTTCTGCGCCAGGCCCTTGGTGAGCGGCCTCCAGCTCTTAGCACCGTCGGTGGTCTTGTAGATCCTTAGCTTGCCGCCCGGCCCGGCGCGCATTTCCTGGTTCAGCGGGGCGATGAAGACCGTGTCCGGATCGTGCGGGTGCACGACCATCGCGAAGCCGAAGTCGCTGGGAACGTCATGAGCCACGTCGTGCCACGACTCACCGGCATCGTCGCTTCGGTAGAGGCCGCCGTGGTTCTGCATGTAGAAGCGGTCCGGCGTCGACGGGTGCCGCACGATCTTGTGCACGCACTGGCCGAACTCTGGAAACTTGTCAGGCGCGAAGTCCACCCGGACGCCCTTGTTCTTCGCAGCCCAGGTCTTGCCGCCGTCGTCGGTGCGGTAGACGCCCGCCGCCGAGATGGCGACGTGCATGGTCTTCCCGTCAGTCGGGTGCGGCACGATCGTGTGCAGGCACAGGCCGCCGGCGCCGGGGTTCCATTTTGCCCGGTGGGCGTGATCCCAGAGGGTGCGCACCATCTCGAAGGTCTTTCCCCCGTCGTCTGATTTGAAGAGCGCCGCCGGTTGCACACCGGCCCAGATGCGGTTCGGCTCCGCGCCCGGCACCAGCTGCCAGACGTTGTCGAGCTTCGCCTGGTGGGGCTCGGTCGCCGAGACATCGGATCGCACCATTCCCGCGTCCTCGGGAAACTTGATGTTCGCCTCCTTCGGCTCGACCCAGGTCTTCCCGATGTCGTCCGAGTAGCGGACGTTGGTGCCGAAAAAAGGATGCGACACCCCGGCGAGGAGGCGCCCGCTGCGCGCGTCGTGACAAAGCGCGTAGACCTGCATGCCGGGGAACAGCACGCCGCTGCTTTTCCACGTCCGGCGATCCTTGGAGCGGAAGATGAACCCGCCCTTGACGGTACCGACCAGGAGAAGCGTCTCGGAGCTCCTCTTGAGTCGCTTTTGGGGCTTCTTTTGGGGCCTCTTTGGGGGCGCTTTTTTCTTCTGGGCCATGGAAAAGCGATCTACCACGGACGCTCACCACTGGTTGTCCTTATTGGCCCCACAGCTCGGCGTGGGCGCGCGTACCGGGCGGGACGCCCCCGCGGACCAGCTCGACGCCCCGGATGAATCGGACGTGGCCCGGAAGGTCGATGGCGCGGCTGCGCGATCCGTCGGCGAAGGAACGCCGCAGGCCCGGTGACCAGCGCTGGCCGTTGCCGAACTGGATCACCACGTCGCCGACTTCCAGATTGCTGTCGGTGACGACCAGCATGACGCGAGCGAAGCGCCCGTCGTACTTTCCGACTTGAATGATCTCGCGCTCGAACTGACCCGTGACCCACGCGTCGCCCATCAGGCGCCAGCCCGTCATGTCGGGATGGCCCGCGACCGATGGAGCCGCAGCTCCAGGGCCGGCGGGCGGCGGCGCGTAGCCGACCATGCACGCCGACAAGGCGACCAGAAGAACGGACGACAGGCGCCGCATCGTCATGGTGCCCGCGATCGTAACACCGTCACGGGCGTGGCGGCTTGCCGTTCGTGAGGACTTGATCGACGAGGCCGTAGGCCCTGGCCTCCTCGGCGGACATGAAGTTGTCGCGCTCGGTGTCCTTCTTGATCTTGGCGGCCGGCTGGCCGGTGTGGCGCTCGTAGAGCTTGTCGATCGTCTGGCGGACCTTGAGGATCTCGCGGGCGTGGATCTCGACGTCGGTGGCCTGGCCGCGGAAGCCGGCCAGCAGCTGGTGGATCATGATGCGCGCGTTTGGGAGCGCGGTGCGCTTGCCCTTCGCGCCCGCGGTGAGCAGCAGGCTGGCCATCGAGGCGGCCTGGCCCACGCAGAACGTCGCCACCGGGCAGCGCAGCGCCTGCATCGTGTCGTAGATCGCGAGGCCGGCAAAAACCTCGCCGCCTGGCGAGTTGATGTACATCATGACGTCCTTGTCGGGGTCTTCGGACTCGAGAAAAAGCAACTGCGCGACGATGACATTGGCGAGGGTGTCGTCGATCTCGGCGCCCAGGAACACGATGCGGTCCTTGAGCAGGCGCGAAAAGATATCCCAGCCGCGCTCGCCGCGGTGGGTCTGCTCCACGACGGTTGGGATGATCGATGCGCGCGCGTGCCGGCCCGCCGCGCTCATCGCTTTTTCTCAGGCTCGGACAGCCAGGCCACCAGCGCCGCGCGCGAGAAGCGCCAGGCGGCGCCGAGCTTGCGGCCGGGCAGCTTGCCCGCGTCGGCCAGCTCAAGCACGACGGTCACCTCGATCTGCAGGAAGTCGGCGGCTTGCTCGACGTTCATGACCTCGGGCGGGTCGTAGGCCTGGAACGAGTACGACCCGCGCGCCACCCCGGCATCGGGCAACGTCAGCGCGCCGCGATGAGTGGCCAGCGCGCCCAGCGCGTCGAGGCCGCGGCGGCTGTCGGGATCGACGTACCGCGCGACCAGGCCCGCGACGAGG
>DASXQB010000211.1:0-10140 GCA_036493295.1 Polyangia bacterium
TGTTATTATGTATTTAAAGCCTGGATCGCTAGGGCATGCCCTTTTGCATCTGGTCGAACGAGTTCTTCACCTTGCCGCCCACGGTGAAGACCACCACCATGATGAGGCCCGCCACAGCGGCCAGGATGAGGGCGTACTCCACGGCGGTGGCACCCGCTTGATCGGCGAGAAAGCGTTTCAGATCGCGGCGCATCGCCAAAAGGCATCGACGGGTCAGGGAAGAAACGTTAGCGGCGGGACGCGGCGAAATCCGGCCGGTGGGGCGGTGTCCGGAGGTGATCTGCAGTAGGGTGGTCTGCGGGTGACTGGCCGCTGTCCTTCCTTGACGCTGAAGCTCCCGATCGGGCCCTGGCTGGCGTTCTTGGCCGCTTCTGGGTGCGCGTCCCTGCCACCGCGGACGACCCCGGCGGTGAACGTGCCGCCCCTTGACCAGACCCAGCCGCCCATCCCGGTCGGAACGGAGGGTGGCGGCGAGAAGGCAGTCGGCGCGGCGGCGTCGCGGCCGCGCCCGAACGGCGAGCAGCCAGTGGACCAGCGGCCGTCGTGGATGCGCAGCTTGGAGCTCCCGGATCTTCCGTTGCGCTGGTTCCCCCGCGTCACCCAATACCTGGAGCAGTACAAGAACGACCCGCGCGCCCACGAGACCATCCGCGGTTGGGTGCGTCGCTTTCCCAACCACCGGGCGATCATCGAAGGTGCCCTCGCTCGCGAACGCCTCCCGCTGGGGCTGGCCTTCGTAGCCATGATCGAAAGCGGCTTTTCGGCGTCGGCGTTGTCTTCGAAAGGCGCGGGCGGCTTCTGGCAGTTCCGGCCCAGCGTGGCCCGCGGCTATGGTCTGGAGGTCAGCTTCTGGGTCGACGAGCGACGCGACCTCCCGAAAAGCTCGGCCGCTGCGGCGAAGTACCTGGGCGATCTGCACCAGCGCTTCGGCAGCTGGGAGCTTGCGCTGGCCGGGTACAACGCCGGCGTGTTCGCGGTCCTGGATTCCATCGTTCGTTACAACACCAACGACTACGCCATGCTTTGCCGGGTGGAATCCGGCCTTCCCTGGGAGACCACCGAATACGTGCCGAAAGTATTGGCGGTGGCCATCGTGGAGAAAAATCGCGCTGTCTTCGGCCTGGACGAGCCGCGCCCCGAGTCGCCGCGTCCCTTCGACGTGGTGATGGTCCCCCCGACTGTCACCTTCGATCGGCTGGCGCCGCGCCTGCACGTCAGCGCCGATGAACTGGCGGCGCTGAATCCGATCTTCGCTCGCCGTCGTACACCTGCCGATCGCGGCCCGATCGCGGTGCGCGTTCCCGTCGGTGCGGCCGCGGCGTCCGCCGGGAAAACGTTCGTCGATCTGCGCCCCGACAACCTGCAGCCGATCGTCGTCAACCCGGGCGAGACGCTGGTGCGGGTGGCCAAGGCGCGCAAGGTTTCCGCGGCCCGCCTGCGTCTCATCAACGCGGTCGGTGACGACGCCGAGGTGACACCGGGGACGACGCTTCTGGTGCCACGCCCGCCGGCGGTGCGGCCATCGTCAAAGGACGGGCCGCCCGGCCAATTGCGGCCGAAAATCGCCAGCGGCGGCGGGGCCGGAAAATCGTCGGGAAAATCCCGCTGACCGACGCACGACGGCCATGTCGTTGCGCGATCGCTGGGCTATCATGCGCGGATGCTGGTCTATCGCACGTCAAGCGGAGTGGTCGTCGATGAGGGCGCCGGTTTTGTTTCGTTGCCCCCATCGTCGCTGACCTGGAACGCCCTCTTTCGCGCGGCGGATCCGCGCGCCACGATCAAGGCGGCGCTGTCCGGCGGGCAAATGACCACCGGGTTCACCCTTCGCCAGGCGCTGCCTCCGACGGAGAATCAAGAAGTGTGGGCGGCCGGCGTGACGTACTTTCGCAGCCGCGACGCCCGCATGGAAGAATCGCAAGCGGCCGGCGGCGGCGATTTCTACGCGCTGGTGTACGAAGCCGAACGCCCCGAGCTGTTCTTCAAGTCGACGCCCGAGCGCGTGGTCGGCCACGGCCAGCCGGTGCGCCTGCGCGGCGACGCCCGCTGGAACGTGCCCGAGCCCGAGCTGGTGCTGGCCGTGAACGCCGACGGCCGCATCTTCGGGTACAGCGTCGGCAACGACATGAGCTCGCGCGACATCGAAGGCGAAAACCCGCTGTATTTGCCGCAGGCGAAGGTCTATGACGGTTCGTGCGCGGTGGGGCCGGGCCTGTGGCTGCCGCCGTCACCGCCCGGACCAGAGACGAAGATCAACCTGTCCATCGTGCGCGACGGCCACCCGGCCTTCGCCGGCGAGACCTCGCTGGCCCAGCTCAAGCGCTCGCCCGAGACGCTGGTCGGCTATCTCTATCGCGAGACCAGCTTTCCCAACGGCGCGCTGTTGTTCACCGGCACGGGGATCGTTCCGCCCAACGAATTCACCCTGCGCCCCGGCGACGAGATCCGCATCGCCATCACCGGCATCGGGACGCTGGTCAACGTGGTGGCTCCGCCGCGCGCATGAACATCTTCGACAGTGACGACCCGGCCACCTACGAAGTCCGCACGCGTGCGCCAGGGCCGACGGGAAAGCTGCCGCTGACGCCCGACGATCTGGTGCGCCGGCCCAGCGGCAACCTGTTCGGCTGGACGCAAGACGTGGGCATGGGCCTGCCCGCCGACGAGATCGGCCGCCCGGAAGTGTTGATCCTGGGGACGTCGGGCGGCCTGCGCGCGCCCGACGGCACGCCGATCGCGCTTGGCTATCACACCGGCCACTGGGAGATCAGCCTGCTGATGGAAGAAGCGGCGCGCGCCTTGCGCCGCCATCGCTGCACGCCGTTCGCCGGCTTTTGCACCGATCCGTGCGACGGGCGCACGCAAGGCACGACGGGAATGCTGGACAGTCTGCCGTACCGCAACGACGCGGCCATCGTGCTGCGGCGTCTGGCGCGGTCGCTGCCCACGCGCAAGGCGATCATCGGCGTCGCCACCTGCGACAAGGGATTGCCCGCCATGATGATGGCGCTGGGCGGGATGGCCGATCTGCCGGTGGCGCTGATCCCGGGCGGCGTCACGTTGCCGTCCACCGACGGAGAAGACGCGGGCAAGGCACAGACCATCGGCGCGCGCTTCGCCCACGGACAGATCACGCTGGAACAAGCCTCCGAGATCGGTTGTCGCGCCTGCGGCTCGCCGGGGGGCGGCTGTCAGTTCCTGGGCACGGCGGCGACGTCGCAGGTGGTGGCGGAGGCGCTGGGTCTTTGCGTTCCGCACAGCGCGCTGATGCCGTCGGGCCAGCCGATCTGGCGCGAGGCTGCGCGGCGTTCGGTCGAGGCGGTGCTGGCGCTGGCGGCGCGCGGTCTGCGCGGGCGCGACATCTTGACCGAGGCGGCCGTGCGCAACGCCATGGTGGTGTTCGCCGCCTTCGGCGGCTCGACGAATCTGCTCTTGCACATCCCGGCGGTGGCGCACGCGGCCGGGCTGCCCCTGCCCACCGTCGACGATTGGACCGACGTGAACCGGCGCGTGCCGCGCCTGGTGGATGCGCTGCCGAACGGCGTGCACCCGACGGTGCGGGTTTTTCTTGCTGGCGGCGTGCCCGAGGTGATGCTGCACCTGCGCGCCTTGGGCTTGCTGGAGCTGTCCGCGCTCACCGCCGGCGGCGCGCCGCTGGGCGACGTGCTGGACGCCTGGGAGCGCTGCGATCGGCGCCGCTTGCTGCGCGAGCGCTTGCAGTCGGAAGATGGCGTCGATCCGGATCAGGTGATCATGAGTCCGGAGGGCGCGCGCCGCGCCGGCATGACCAGCACCATCACCTTCGTGCGCGGCAACCTGGCCCCCGAAGGCGCGGTCATCAAAAGCACGGCCATCGATCGCGCGGCGCTGGACCGCGACGGCGTCTTTCGTTTGATCGGCCGGGCCCGCGTCTTTCTCACCGAGCAGGCGGCCATCGCCGCCATCAAGCGCACCGGTCCGGGCGCCATCGAACCCGGCGACGTCTTGATTTTGTGTTGCCGCGGGCCGCTCGGCGCCGGGATGGAAGAGTCGTATCAGGTGACGGCGGCGCTGAAATATCTGCCGCACGCCAACCGCGTTGCGCTGGTCACCGACGCGCGCTTCTCGGGCGTGTCGACGGGGCCGTGCATTGGCCACGTCAGCCCCGAGGCGCTGGCCGGCGGACCGCTGGGCAAGCTGCGCGACGGGGATCGGATCCGCGTCGTGGTCGACACCCGCGCCCTGACTGGCACCGTCGATCTGGTGCGCGCTGCCGGCGACGCCAGCGACGGTAAAAGCGTGGTCCCCGACGACGAAGAGCTGGCGCGGCGTGCACCCCGGCCCGATCTCGCGCCCGATGAACATCTTCCCGCCGACACCCGGCTATGGGCGGCGTTGCAAGCGGCCAGCGGCGGCGTCTGGCGCGGCGCTGTCTACGACGTCGATCGAATCGTCAAGCTGCTGGAAGCCGGGCGCCGCGCGCTGGATTCGTAAACACCAAACGAACCCAGGCGCTCGGCCTTCGTCTACTGAATGACGTGGCAGGTGTTGCAGCCGAAGACGCCGGTCTTGGTCTTCATGTCGAAGGCCTTCATGCCCAAAAGGTCGGCCATGTGCGGCTTGACCATGTCGGCCATGAACATCACGTAGGCCGGCTTTTCGGTCGCCAGCTTCTTCATCGCCTCGGGATCCTTCGGCAGCTTGGGCAGGTCGGGGTTCGGCATCTTGAAGTTGCCCTTCTTGGCGCCGCCGCCGTGGCACGTGACGCAGGTGAACTCGTTGTACTTCGAGTCGAAGCCGGCGAACTCGTCGCCCATGCGCGACATGACCGCCTTCTTCATGTAGTCCTTGCGCTGCGCCTGATCGAGATCGTTCCAGGTCACGGTCATGCCGGGCAGATTCTTCAGCGCGGGCGGCGCGGCCGGTGCGCCAGCGGCGGGCGCAGCGGTCGACGAGCCACCAGCGGCCGGGGCGGTTCCGCCCGACTCAGCACTGGGCGCAGGAGACGACGCGCACGAAAGTCCGAGCAGCGCCGACGCAACAAACAGACAGGCGAACGTATTCTGGCGGGGTGCTTTTTTCGTCATGGTGGGCGGCATTGTGCCCGGTTTGCCGTCGCTTGACCACATCAACTAGCCGGGCGGCCAGGTCAGCTCGCGCCCGGCCAGCAGATGCAGATGGGCATGGAAAACTGTTTGACCGGCGTCGGGGCCGGCGTTCATCACCACCCGAAACCCGCGCTCGCCGTACCCGGCGTCCTTGCCCAGCTTCGCCGCCACGATCAACAGTCGGCCGAACAGCTCGGCGTCGGCCAGCGTGGCGTCGGTCAGGCTGGCGATGTGGCGCAGCGGGATCACCAGCTGGTGCAGCGGCGCCTTCGGGCCGATGTCCTTGAACGCCAGCACGTGCTCGTCGCGGTAGGTGATGGCGGCGGGGATCTTCTCGTCGCGTATCTTGCAGAACAGACAGTCGGACATGGCCTCTCCTTTTTCGCGCGCTCTCAGCGCGCCAACGCCAGCAGGCGCTGCACGGTCTCTTCGAATGGCGCCGCTTCGTGGGTTTCCTGGCGCAAAAATGCGCTGATTCCGTCGATGCGGGCGATGGCCTCGTCGGTGCGCGGGTCCGACCCGCGCTGGTACGCGCCCAGCAGGATCAGATCGCGCTGCCGTTCGTACGCCGCCAGGATGGCCCGCACGCGCGCCGCCGCCGCCTGGTGCGGTCCGTCCGCCACCGCCGTCATCAGGCGCGACAGCGACGGCAGCACATCGATGGCCGGCCAGTAATGACGAGCGGCGATCTCTCGCGACAGCACCACGTGGCCGTCCAGGATGCCGCGCACCTCGTCGGCGATCGGCTCTTCCATGTCGCCGCCGGCCACCAGCACGGTGTAAAGGGCGGTGATCGATCCGGCCGCGCTGTTGCCGGTGCGTTCCAGCAAGCGCGGCAGCAGGGCGAACACGCTGGGCGGATAGCCGTGGCGCACCGGCGGCTCGCCGGCGGCCAGGCCCACCTCGCGCTGGGCGCGGGCGAACCGGGTCAACGAATCCATCATGAACAGCACGCGCTTGCCCTGCTCGCGAAACCATTCGGCGATGGCGGTGGCCACGAACGTCGATTTGATGCGAACCAAGCTGGGCGCGTCGCTGGTCGCGCACACCACCACCGACCGCGCGCGGCCAGTCTGGCCCAGCGACTGGTCGAGAAAATCCAGCACCTCGCGCCCGCGCTCGCCGCACAGACAGATGACGTTCACGTCGGCGTCGGTGTTGCGGGCGATCTGTCCCAGCAGCGTCGATTTGCCGACGCCCGCCCCGGCGAACAGGCCCACGCGCTGGCCTTCACCGACGGTCATCAGCGCGTCGATGGCGCGCACGCCCAGCGCCAGCGGCCGCCGGATGCGCCGGCGGGTGAGCGGATCCGGCGACGGGCGATCGACCGGCCAGTCGACAAATCCCGGCCCGTCGGCCAGCGCGGCGCCGCCGTCGATCGGGCGGCCCAGTCCATCCAGCACGCGGCCCAGCAAGCCGGCGCCGACCTTGATCGACAGCGGCCGGCCGGTGGGCGTGACCATCGAATCGGGGCCGATGCCGGCCGCTTCACCGAGAGGCATCAGCACCACGTCGTCGCCGCGAAAGCCGACCACCTCGGCCTGCACGCGGCCGGGCGCGGTCGGTGAGGCGCCGGGCAGCACGGGCGGCGGGGCGCCGGGCGGCGTGCTGTCGATCCACACCAGCTCGCCAACGCGGATGCCGGGGACGTTGGCGCGAATGACCAGGCCGGTGACCTCGCTGACCCGCCCGGCCAGGCGCAGCGGGTTGACCTGGTCCAGCGCCGCCAGCGCCTCGCCGAGATCGACCAGCGCCGGATTGTCGTCGGCCGAATCAGTCATGAGCCGGTTCGCCGCGCAGGGCTTTTTCCAGCAGGGCTAGCTGCGTTTCCAGCCGGGCGTCCAGCCGGCCGACATTGGTCTCGACGATGCAGCCGTAACGCCCCACCGTTGGATCGTCGACGAGTTCCAGCGCGGCGCCGGCCGACAGTCGCGCGGCCAGCGTCGGGCGGGCGGCCACCAGCGCCGCGCGATCGGCGGGATGCACGCGCAGCTTCACCCGGCCGGCGCGCGCCCGCCCGGCGCTCAACGCCTGACCGGCTATCTCGGCCATCAAAGCGGGCGTGGTCTCGACGGCGTGCCCGACGATCTTGGCGGCCATGCGCGCCGCCAGCGACACCACCGTCGGACTGGCCGCGGTCAGCGCCTGCTGCTGTTCGGCGCGCGCAGCGAGCACGATCGATAGGACCTCGGTGGCGGCGGCGTCACGGCCGTCGGCGTATCCGCGCTGGCGGGTCTGCTCGAAGGCGGTCTGTGCGTCGGTGCGCAAACGGTCGGCGTCGGCGCGGGCGGTGGCAAGCAACGCCGCCGCTTGTGCCTGAGCGTCCAGCAGCACGCCCGGCACCCGATGCCCGAGACCCTTGATCACGCGACCCATCAGCGCGCTCCCGAGCGATCTCTAACATGGAAACCGCGCGGCTCGTCGGCGGCGGCGTTCATCGGCGCGCGCGGGCGCGGCTGACAGCGTCCAGCAGCAGGTCGCCCACCGCCAGCGGCAGCCGTTGAGCGATGGCCAGGACGTCGTCGTCCGGCTGGTCGATCAGCGACTCGGCCAGCTGGTAGACGCCGATGGCGGCGGCAGCGCCGAGGCGCGTGTCTTGCGGACGAACCCGGGCCACGCGATCGCGCGCGGCCTGGCGCTCGTTGGCGTTGCCGGCGCGGGCGGCGGCGTCCAGCAGACGTTGCGCTGCCGGCTGTCCGATCTGGGCCGCCGCGCGCGCGATCACCGGGCGCGGGGCGCCCCGCAGCGACACGCCCAGCGTCTCGGCGCCCTGGGCGATCAATGACGACAACCGCGGCGCGTCCGCTGGTTCGGCGTCGACGCTGACGATGTCAGCGAACAGCACGCGCCGAACGGCGGCCAGCGCTTCGTCGGTCAGCGGCGGCGGCGATAGCTGGTTTTCGTCGCCGCGCTCGCGCGCGATGGCGGCGGCGATCGACACCACGGCGGCGGGCAGGCCGTTCACGGCAGCGCGCAGAAGCGAGGTGGACTCCGGCAGCATCGCCTGTCGCAGCCAGTCCGCGTGCACGTCGGTGATTCCAGCCGGAATCGGATCGGTGAGCTGGTCGCGCCAGCGCGCCAGTGTCGCCGCGCGTTCGTCGGCAGGCAGCGCGTTCAGAGCGGCGCAGGCCGGCCGGCAGCGCTGCGCTTCATCGGTGAGCAATCCGTCCGCCGCCACCGCTGCATCGCCCATCCAGGCGGCGCCCAGCACGAACCCGCGTTCGCCAGCGGACAGCGCGGCCAGCGCATCGTCGACGGGCAAGCGGCGCGACGCGGGCATGGCGAGGGCAGGGGTTTTTACGAGAAAACGGCTAGGTCGTCTCGCCGGTGGACGTCTCGTCGTTGGTCGGCCGCCGGTTGCTGGTTGCGCCGGTCGCGCCGGCGCCGGCCACCCGCAAGCGCCGCCGCAGGTATTGGCTCTCCAGCTTGTCCAGTTCGGTGGTGAGCTCCTGGCCGTACAGCGAAACCAGCACCCCGCGCATCAGCCGGTACACCGTCGGGCCGTCGTGGCCAGCGCAGGAATACCAGTCAAAGTCCGGGCTCAGGCTGAGGCGGCGTTTGCTGGCCGACAAGGGATAAAGGCGGCAGACCGCCGGTTTGATCTCCGCCGGATCAAAATCGAACTGCAGCGCCGCCCGGTGCAGACCGCAGCCGCGTTCACCGGTGTGGTCCAGGAAGATGCAGCCCGAGGTTTCGACGCCTGGTTCTTGCGTGGCGGTGCGAAGCAGGATGCCGCCTGGCGCGTCGGGATCGCGTTCCGGATCGGTCTCGTCGAACCAGGTGGTCGGATCGCGCCGCCGTTCGCTGAGCACCGCCGTGATTTCCCGCCGCCGGCCCAGGATGGCCGCTTTCTCCGGGATAAGGACGTCCGCGCCGAAGCGGCAGCAGGCGTCGTTGCGTTGACGGTTGTCTTCTTCGCGGCAGAGACAAGCGTGCGCCATGCAGTCCGCCGCAAATGTCTGCGTGAATATCTCGCCGTCAACCGAAGTGAATGCCGGATGATTGATCTTGAGCGCCACGAAGGTGGCGCATCATGACACGGACTGCGGTCCGCATTCTAGTTTCCCACTGCTTGAACCGACGAGAGAACGCGCCACCGCTACCGGCGTCGTCGGCGCAGAGACACAACTCCGAACGACAGCAGCAGCCACGCCGGCCATTCCGATCGGCCGCCCGCGCGCCCGCCGACGCCGACGTACGCGCAGCCCGACGAGCCGCCACCCGACGACGTCGATTTCCCGCCGCTGCCACCGGCGGTTGCGCCGCCCGAGCCGGTGTTTCCCGTCGTGCTGCCGCCCGAACCGGTGGCGCCGGAAGAACCACCGCTGCCGCCGCCCGCCGCTCCGCCAGTTCCGGCGCTGCCGCCGGCGCCGCCCGTTCCGGTGGTGGGCCCGACGTCCATCGCCGCGACGTCCATCGCGCTGACGGCGTCGCGCGTGTCGCTGCTTGCGGCCGCGTCGTTGGCGTCGGCGCCACCATCGGCGCCGTTGTCGGCTTTGATCGCCGCGACGATCATATCGGTGATCTTCACCTGTCCCTTGGCGTTGACCTGGCCGTCGGTGCCCATGTACATGGCGAGGTTGTTGGAGAACTCGGTGTAAAGATCGATCACCGGCAGACCGCGCGCCTGCGCCACCTGCTGCACGGCCGGCAGCACGACGCCCTTGACGAAGTTCATGGTGTCGGGCGGGTTATAATTCGGCAGCACGATCGGCGTGGTCACGAACACGCGCGGCTTGCTGGAGAGTTTGGTGTAATCAGTGACCAGAGCGTCGTAGTCCTTGGCGAACGCCGTCACCGTGGCCAGGCTCTTCCACTGCGCCACCAGGACCACCCGCAGATCGTGCTCACCGAAAGGGCCGATGATGACGATGTCCGGCGGCGGGTTGATGCTGGTGTCGTACGTCGGCTGCCCGGGCGTGGCGAACGGATGCACGCCCATCGGCGCGCCGGTGTAACTGGACAGCACTGATCCGCTGATGTCCCCGTTGTTCAGCACCTTGTACCCGGCCCCCAGCGCGGTCTGCATCAGCGCGGGGTAAAGCGGCCAGGT
>DASXQB010000212.1:0-36871 GCA_036493295.1 Polyangia bacterium
CCGATCATGAAGACCCGGGTTTACGCCGCCGCTTCCGCGCACGCCGCGCTTGCTCCCTCGACCATTGATCGTCGGGCAGCCGGCGATCGCGATGTGTCAATCGACGTCCTGTTCTGCGGCGTCTGCCATTCGGACATTCACCAGGCGCGCGATGAATGGGGTGGCTCGCGGTTTCCGATGGTCCCCGGCCACGAGATCATCGGCCGGGTTTCCAAGATCGGAAAGGACGTCACGCGCTTCATGGCCGGCGATCTGGTGGGCGTCGGTTGCATGGTTGATTCCTGCGGCGACTGCCCGTCGTGCGTCGCCGGCCACGAACAGTTCTGCCAGCGCGGGACGGCGTTCACCTACAACAGCACGGAGATGGATCGGCGCACGCCGACGTACGGCGGGTATTCGCAGCAGATCGTGGTGACCGAACGCTTCGTGGTCCGCGTGCCCGACGGCCTGGACCCGGCGGCGGCGGCCCCGCTGCTGTGCGCGGGCGTCACCACCTACTCGCCGCTGCGGCAGTGGGGATGCAAGCCGGGCGTCGAGGTGGCGGTCGTCGGGCTGGGCGGCCTTGGGCACATGGCGGTGAAGCTGGCGGCGGCGATGGGCGGGCACGTCACCATGCTCAGCACGTCGGCGAAGAAGGCCGAGGACGCGGCGCGGTTGGGCGCGAAGGACTTCGCCCTCACCAGCGACCCAACGACGTTCAAGAAGTTGTCGGAGCGTTTCGACCTCATCATCGACACCGTCTCGGCGGAACATCGTTATGGCGACTATCTCAAGATGCTGCGGCCGTTCGGGGCCATGGTCGTCGTCGGCGTGCCGCCCAAACCGTCGGTGGTGGAGGCGTTCGCCTTGATTCACGGCAACCGGCGGCTGGCCGGCTCCAGCATCGGCGGCATGCGCGAGACCCAGGAGATGCTGGATTTTTGCGCCCAGCACAAGATTGTCTCGGACATCGAGACCATCGCCGCGCCGGCCATCAACCAAGCCTACGAACGCACGCTTCGCGGTGACGTGCGGTACCGCTTCGTCATCGACGTTTCCACATTGGGCAGCTGAAAACCAAGTACGCTCGCGCGATGGGACAGACGGCGCGTTGGATCTTGGCGGGGCTGGTCGCGTCGGGCGTGGCGCTGGCGGCACCGACGACGGCGCAGGCCTGGGGACCGGACGGCCACGTCATTGTCGCCCGCATCGCCGAGAAACATCTGTCGGCGAAGGCACGCACCGGGCTGGCCGATCTGCTGGACGGTCGCGATCTGGCCGACATCGCCAGCTGGGCCGACGACTGGCGCGACCCGCATCCGGAAACCGCCGGCTGGCATTTCGTGGACATTCCGCTCAGCGCTGCCGCCTATGACGCCGCTCGCGATTGTGTGAAGGGTAACTGCGCGGTCGAGGCGCTGATCGCCCAGCTGGCCATCCTGCGCGACAAGACCATGGCTGCCGACGCGCGCAAGCGGGCGCTGCGATTTGTGGTGCATCTGGTGGGCGATCTGCACCAGCCGTTGCACGCCGCCACCGACGATCGCGCGCCCGGCGGCACCGATCGCGGCGGCAACCTGGTCAAGGCCCGGTTGGGAATCGCCGACCCGGAATTTCCCTATCACTCGTCGCCCAATGGCAATCTGCACAGCGTCTGGGACGCCGACCTGATCGATGCCGTCCACCGCCAGCAAGAGGCCTACGCCGCCGCGCTGGCGAAGCTGCCCGATACGCTGGTCCACATGCAAGCGGGCACGCCCGCCGACTGGGCCAACGAAGCGCACCAGCTGGCCCGCGACGTGACGTACAAGTCGCTGCCCGCGCCCGACGCCGCCGGCGTCCGCCAGTTGACCGCCGCCTACGCGGCGCAGAGCCGCCCGATCGTTGAACGGCAACTGCAGCGCGCTGGCGTGCGCCTGGCCCGCCTGCTGAACGAATCGTTCTAGGGTGTGGCATGATCGGTGGGTCGATGCGGGCGCGGTTTTTTGTTTTCCCCTGGTCGGCGCTGGGCGCGTTGCTGCTGGCGGCATGCTCGTCGGGCGGCGGCGGAGTGCCGGTCGTCGACGGGGCGACCGTGGATGTGGCGATGGCGGACGTTCAAACCTCCGACGCTGCAGTTGAAGACGGCGCGTCCAGTAACGGCGATTCGTCCGACGGCGATGCCTCGGGCACCACTGCCGTCATCACCGAGTTCACGCTGCCGGCGGCGAACAGCGCGCCCGAAGCGATCGTCGCTGGCCCCGACGGGAATCTGTGGTTCACCGAATCCGGGTCCGAGGTGAACAAGATTGGTCGCCTGACCTTGGACGGCGCCATCACCGAGTTCGCCATTCCCACCGCTGCGGCCCAGGCCTGGGGGATGACCGTCGGCGCCGACCACAATCTGTGGTTCATCGAGCAAGGCGCGGGTCAGATCGCGCGCCTGACACCGGCCGGCGTCTTCACCGAATTTCCCATCACCACCGACGGCCGCTATCCGTTCGGCATCACCGCCGGCGCCGACGGCAACGTTTGGTTCACCGAGCAGAGCGGCAACCAGATCGTGCGCGTCGCGCCTGACGGCACGATGATGGGCTTCGCCTTGCCCACCGCCGGCGGCTATCCGGTCGGCATCACCGCCGGTCCCGACGGCAACCTGTGGTTCACCGAGGGCAACGGCAACAAGATCGGCCGCATCACGCCGGCTGGCGTGGTCACCGAGTTCGCCGTCCCCACCGCGCAGTGCACGCCCTACGGTATCGCCGCCGGCCCCGACGGCAACCTGTGGTTCACCGAATACAACGGCGTGAAGATCGGCCGCATCACGCCGGCCGGCGTGGTCAGCGAGTTCCCCATTCCCACGCCCACCTGCACGCCGTACGGGATCACCGCCGGCGCCGACGGCAACATCTGGTTCACCGAGTATGACGGCGTGAAGGTCGGTCGCATCACCCCAACCGGCACCATCACCGAGTTCCCCATCGTCACCGCCCACTGCTATCCGTCGCTGATCACCACCGGCCCCGACGGCAACATCTGGTTCACGGAGTACGCGGGCAACAAGATCGGGCGCCTCGGGCTCGGGCCCTAGAAACGCCCTAGAAGCGTCCGTTCAACGAGAAACCGTTCGTTCCCAGCGACACCGCGGGGCCACCGCTGGGGTGGGCGGATTCGTCGTCGGGGCCGTGGGTGATCGACAGCAGCGTGAACACGGCGGCCACGATGGCGGCGCCGGTCAGCAGATCGGTGGACAGCGCCCAGGCGCGGGTGCGGCGGCGATCGTTCTCGATGGTGTCGCGATCGCCCGGCAAGGTGGCGATGGCGGTGTCGAAGTCGTTCTTCGAACGCAGCGCCTCGATGCCCGAAAAGACCGCGGCGCCAGCCAGGACGCCGGTGACGATGGCCGGCAGGGCGATGCGCGCGGCCCGGCTTTCGGTGACGTGCGCGGCGACCACGCTGTCCGGCTCCAGCGGGGCGTCGCGGGCCACGTCGGTCGGTCCCAGCCGTGAATCGGCGTGATACTCGGCGACCTGGAAAGAAAGCTCGACGGTGGTTTCGTCGCCGCCGGCCACCTCGACGGTGCGGATCTGTTGCACGCCCGACGGGCTCACCAGCGCCACCTTACGCCGGCCCGCGCTGACCAGCAGCGCTTGCAAAAGCGGCGTGCGGCCCACCGCCACGTCGTCGATCAACACCGCGGCGCCGTCGACGTTGCTCTTCACCGACAGTCGACCGGTGCGCACGCGCAGCTTTTCCATCTGCTGTTCAAGCTGGGCGCGGCGCGCGGCCGGGACGTCGGCGCCGCCCTGGTCCAGGTAGGCCGAGAACGAAGTCAGTGCGCAGGCATAGTCCTTGGCCTCCGTACAGGCCTGGCCGACGTTGTAGAGCACGCGAAAGTTCGGCTCGGTGTCGTAGGCGCGGCGAAATTCGATGGCCGCCGCTTGAAAGTCCCCGTCGCGGAAAAGCTGCACGCCCTGATCAAAGTGCACGCGCGCTTCGCTTTTGCGATCGGCGGCGGCGGCGGCGGGGCGGACGCCGATCAGCGCGGCCGACGACAGGCAGATGACCGAAAGGAAAACCGTGCGCGTGCGCGAAGAAGATGCCATCGATTTCGAGACGATCAATGCGCGTAAGGGTTGTCCGCGTCAATGGTCGGTTTGGAATTTGAGAGTCGGCCCCCGCGGCTGATCGATTCGCCGTACTCGCCGCCATTGTGGCTTCCGCGCTTGCTGGCCGATCGGGTGTTGTTGCCGCTCGGCGACGATGACAATGAAGAAGACGAAGGCGACGAGGAGGCGTGCCGGCCGGATGGCGCCTCGGCGGCGGGCGCCGCGCGCCAGGAATAAGGCGCCGGGCGAACCGGGGTGGGAACATGCGCTCCGGCCGGCCGCGAGATGGTGACTGCCACGGGCGGTACCGTCGCCGGGAGGACCGCGGCCGGCGCGGGCTTCGGCGGCGTCGGCGCCAGACTGGGCGCGGGCGCGGGCGTCGGCGCGGCCAGTTGTCGCAGGCCAATGGTGATGCTTTGCGATCCACCGGCGCCCGTCATTTGCACGGTCGCCGCTTCGTGCGCCACCACCGGCATCGCCTTCGCCGCCGGTTTGGGCTTGGGCGCCGCTACCGCGACGGCGGGGCGGGGCGCCGGGCGGGCCGCCGGTCGCGTCGAGGCGACCACGAGCGCCACCACCGCCACGCCGACCACGGCGGCCGCCACGAACGCCAGCATCGGCGGTTTTTTCCGCGGCGGCAGCACCGGATCGTCGGTGGGGATCAGCGTCGGCACCGACGGCAAGCCGTCCAGCGACAGCGCCACCGTGGCCCGGGTGGTCTCGGTCGGATGCGAGATCACCGGATCATATTCTTCTTCCGGGATGGAGAAGCGGATGGGCGACGATTCGCTGCCGGCACCCGGCGATAGATCGCGCGACAGATCCGGCAGGTGCGTCGCCGGCGGCATCCCTTGTTCGACTACCGCCATCTGCGATTCGATCAGGCGGCGGCGGGCGTCGCGCTCGGCGGAGAAGGCGTTGCCGATGTACTGGCCGACCTCGCGATCGTTGATCCGCGCTCCCATGCGATCGATGAACAGATCCAGGGCCTCCATGATCGCCGCGGCAGAAGGGATACGATCCTCGGGCAGCATGGTCAGCGTGCGCTGGCAAAGATCGATCAGCGCCTGTGGCGTCTCGGGGGCGTACTCGCGGATGTCGGGGATCTCGCCGCGCATGCGGCGGCGAACGATGTCATCCTCGCCGGCGCCCATGGTGATGCGCTGGCCGCTCAGCGTCTCCCACAAGATCACGCCGAAGGCGAACAGATCGGCTCGGTGATCGGCGGGGCGGCCGGACAGTTGTTCCGGCGCCATATAGGCGATCTTTCCTTCGATGATTCCCGGGCGCGAGTTGCGGCCCAGGCCCTCGGCTTTGGCGATCCCGAAATCCACCAGCGAGACGCGGCCGTCGTAACAGATGAAGACGTTCTGCGGACTGACGTCGCGGTGAACCAGGCGCAGACCGCGCCCGTCGAAATCCGCCAGGGTGTGCACATAGTCGAGACCGGCCAGCAGATTGCGCAGCACGTGCAGGCGATAGGACAGCGGCATCTGCAGCGCGCCCAGGCGCTTGTAGATCTTACTCAACGGTTGACCGTCCAAATATTCCATCACGATGAATGGACCTTCGTCGGCCTGCCCGACCTCGAACGTTGAAATGACGTTCGGGTGGTTGAGGCGCGAGGCGATGCGCGCCTCGGCGAGAAAGCGCGCGTTGAAGTCAGCGTCGCGCGAAAGGATCGACAGCGGACGCTTGAGCACCAACAGCTTGCGCACTTGCGCGGGACCAGCGAGCACGGCCAACAGCACCTCGGCCATCCCGCCTCGACCGATGCGCGCGATGGGCCGATATTTGTCTACGTGGTGCGCCGCCGGATCCAGCGCCTGCTCATCTGACTGCATGGGCGCGGTTATGGTCGCCTGACGTACATAACCGGTCAAGGTCTACGCGCGTCAGAGCGGCTGCGGCGCCAACAACGAATACGAAAAGGTCCCCGGCCTGATCAGCACGCTGACGGTCCCGATGAAAAGTCCGTCGACCATTCTGGTGCCCGAGACGCTGCGGACGCCGATCGGGACATTGACCCAGCCGCCGTCGCCCGACGCGTCAGTGGCATTTGCGGTTTGCGTGGGCAGTCCGTTCACCACGAAGAAACGTTTGGTGCCGGGGCCCTCTTGGTCCAGCATGCCGACGATTCCGGGTTCGGGCATCCGGTTACAGTCCGCCGCCTGGAAGAAGACAGCGCCCAAGGTGGCATCGATGACGGCGCCGGTTGACAGGGCCAACCCCGGCAGCTCGGTGGTGGACAGCAACCCGGACCGGGTGAGGGTCGTGTCGTCGCCCAGGGGCGAACTGACGAAAATCAAAGTGGGGATATAGGCGGGCGGGTTCACGGCCGGGTTGACTTCGATGTAGCCGTCAAAGCCGCCAGGGACGGTGAACACGGCGCTGCCGCTGGCGTCTGGGTGGATGGTGTTGCTGATGGGCATCATGCACGTCACGTCCAGCTTGCGGCAGGCCCGCATAACCACGGAATCCACGACTGACACCTCGGGATGGATGAGGTCGCTGACCGGAACGGTCAGTTGAACCTGCGGCTTGACCGGCACGACGGGCATCATGTTGCCGACGCAGCTCCAATCGCCGGGCAAGGACGGGGTATCGGAGGCGGCGTCCGGCATCGGCGCGGGCAGCACGCAAAAGTTGTCGGCACAGGTGGCGCCAGCGAAGGCGCCGCCGCGCGCGGCGCAATCGTCGTCGACCTTGCACTGCTGCGCCGACGGATTGACCAGAAACGAACAGCTGGTCTGGGTGCCAAAGCCAATCAAAGCCCAGGAAAAAACCGCGGCTATCTTCTGTAGCAAGCTAACGGTCGGACCTAGTCGGAACATAGAGACTGCATCTTTCAATACTGCGTCTGCACGCTCCCGCAAAACATTTCCGGTGCGGTTCCGGACCACGCGGCCACGGTAACCCGGCCTGCAACAGGCGTCGAGTCCCCTGATGCGGTTGGACCTTGGCGCTGCCGGTCAGGCGGTTCTTGCCGGCCGCACGGATCTTCGGGCAAGCTGCCGGCGTGGAAGGCTCCTGAAATGGTGAATTTTGGGCGGACGAGTGAGATCGTTGCGCTGCTGTCGCTGGTCGCCTGTGGCTGCGGGCAAAATGGCGGCCGCGACGATTTTGCCGGCCACGCCCCCGCGGTGACGACGGCACTGGAACAGGTCCGGTCCCTGGTCAAATGGGGCGCCCAGGCCACGGAGTGCGCGTTCACCGTCGGGGCTCGCCAGCCACCGAACCGCGACAGCCGCGACAAACAGAAATTGATCAGCGCCCTGGACGCCGCTGAGGGCGCGACCGGTGCCAGCGATCGCGCCACCGGCGAGTTCGTCCGTCTGAACGAACAGTGCCGCCACCACTGGGGTACGAATTGCGATTATCTTATTGCCAGGATCAGCAATTTCGTCGACAGCGCCAAGGAGAGGGTGGCGACGGCCTGTGCCGAGGCGACCGCCCCAGAACCCGACGGAGGACCGCGCTGAAGCGCCGGTCGCGCCGCCGACGCCCCTTGTCATTCCGGGTGCCAACCCCGGTCGGGTCGGGCGCTGCTGACGCGACGTCCATGTATCGACCGCAGCGATTTTAGTTCGCCATCGCGAGTACCGATTTTCTCCTACAGCAGGCGATGTTGCTCCCGGACTTT
The DNA here is from genome assembly GCA_036493295.1 of Polyangia bacterium. Taxonomy (GTDB): domain Bacteria; phylum Myxococcota_A; class Polyangia; order Fen-1088; family Fen-1088; genus DATKEU01. Next base: position 7,711 of record DASXQB010000212.1, read on the forward strand.
CAGCCCAGGGACTCGCTGCGACAGGATCAGTCTCGGCTGTTTCTGGTCGCTGCGTTGGTTTTTGCCGCCGTCGGCTGCACCAGCCCCGAGCCGTTTCGCTCCAGCCAGTCGGTCACCCAGGTCGACGGCGACGCTGAACGCGTCTTGTCCGGCACTGGCGGCAGCGAAAGCGGGACCGGTTCCGGTGGGCAGGGTCCGTTCAGCGGGTCAGGCGGCAGCGGCGGCACGCAAGATGGCTCGGGCGGCACCGGCGGCTCGTTCGGCGGCGGCAGCGGCGGCGCCGTCGACAGCGGCGCGCCCGACGAGACGATGATGGCGACCGGCGGCAGCAGCGGGACCGATGCCGGCAGCGGCGGCAGTGGTGGCAACCCCGGCAGCGGCGGCGCAGCAAGCGGCGGCAGCAGCGGCACGGGCGGCGCCTTCACCGTCGACGGTTGCGCGCGCGCCAACTGGACCTTCAAGGCCAACACGCTGTGCGACACCAGCGACTGCACGAACATTGCAGCCAGCGACAAAGATCCGCAGTACGCCATCGACGGTAACACCGGCACCCGATACACCTCGGGTCGGCCGCAGGGTAGCGCCGGCGCAGAGAACGTCGTGCTGTCGTTCCCGCACGTCGTCCACATCACCGGCGTTCGCCTGCTGACCGTCAGCGGCGGCGACGGTCCCGCTGCCTACAAAGTTCAGTACAGCGCCGACGGCACCGCCTTTCTCGATTTCAGTCCCGCCGCGGCCGGCACCGGCGCGGACGATCTGAGCGTCAGCTTCCCGGCCGCGACGCTGATGAAATCGTTTCGCGTCACGCAGACCGGATCGAAGGCCACCTCCTGGTGGTCAATCCACGAGCTGACCCTGATCGGCTGCACGAACAACTGAACGGTCGAGTGGGCGCTATGCCCGGCTTGCGCTGGCCTGCAGGCGGCGCCAGAAGACATACGAAAGCGCCCAGAGCACGCCGGTCGCCGCCGCCCATCCCCAGACCTTCGGACCATCGCCCATCGAAAAATGCGCGATGAGTGCCGAGCCGAGAGTGATGGCGAAGCCGGCATGGGCCCACTCCTTGAGCCGCGCCGGCACCGGCGCGAGCAGCAACACCACGCCGAGGAGCTTCGCCCACGAGAGCTCCACCCGGAAGTAGGCGGGAAAGCCGAGATGGCTGAACATCGCCGCCACTTGGGGCAGGCACAGTTGCGCGTAGGCGGTGAAGCCTATCTGCAGACAGAAGAGCGCGGTGACGATCCAAAAGCCGATCACCATTCCTTTAGAGCGAGGCATGGTCAGGCCGGGCGAGAGGGCCAACTGGGGGGCTCAACGCCGAACTGCTTGGCGTACTCGGCGTTCAATCGCTGCCAACCACCGAACTTCATGGTCTCGGGGCCGACCATGCGTCCGATAGGCTGACCGGCCAAAGACCGCTCCAGCACATCGAAGCAGATGTGCCAGCCGGCCGCGCCCATCGAAATGAATCGACGGTCGATGTTGTGCCAAAGCGTCAGCCGCGTGCCGTCGCTGGGGAGCGGCTCCAACTCCCAGCGGAGGTCCTGTCCGCCCCAGTTGAATTCCAGCAGCTTGGGCGCGTCGGCCCGCTTCACCTGCGTCTCGGAGACCAGCGGCGTCGGTGCTCCCACGGTCGAGAGCTTTACGTTGCCAACGGTATCGAGGTTCCGATCAGAATCGAAGGGAGCCCATGCGCGCAGATGCTCGGCATCCGTGAGCGCCTTCCAAACCTTTGCCGGCGGGTGCGGCAGATCGCGAACGATGACGAGCGTCCACCTCTCTCCATCTTTTCGAACCTCGGCGCCCAAGGCGGCCCCCGGGGCGTATTGCTCACGGCTGTTCATGTCTTTTTCCTTCCTTTCACGGAGGGCACCTTGTCCATCTTGTCCAAGTGTTGCTCCAAGGCATCGACGTGCTTTGACCAGAAACGCCGGAAGGGAACCAGCCACGCGTCAAGCTCCATGAGCGGCTCCGGTCGCAGGCGATAGTGGCGCCGCTGCGCGACGATTCGTGATTCAACGAACCCAGCCTCGCGCAGCACGCGCAGGTGCTTTGAGACGGACGGCTGCGACAGTCGAAGCTTGCGCTCGATCTCGCCGACGGAGCGCTCAGACGCCAGCAGCAGGCTCAAGATGGCCCGCCTGTTGGGTTCGGCGACGATGGCGAACGATGATTCCATTTAGGACTTCGTCTTCTTCGAAGGCTTCGACTTGCCCGAACTGTTGAGGGCGACCGCCTGGCGAACGAGCGCCTTGAAGGCGGACGCGTCAACGTCTTCTCCTTCGTGGATGTCGATGGCGCGGCGAACATTTCCGTCCAAGCTCGAGTTGAAAAGCCCGGCCGGATCTTTCAGAGACGCGCCCTTGGCGAAGGTCAGCTTCACCACCTTCTTGTAGGATTCGCCGGTGCAGATGATGCCGTCGTGGGAAAAAATCGGCGTGCCCATCCACTTCCACTCCTCGACGACATCCGGGTCTGCTTCCTTGATGAGCTTGCGCATTCTGCCGAGAGTTTTCCCGCGCCAGTCCCCGAGCTCAGCGATTCTTTTCGAGATGAGCTCCGACGCCGACTGCCCCTCGTTCGCGCCCGACTTTTTCATGGTGATTCCACCGCCGACATATAGCTAGACGTTTATATTCTCGTCAAGACATATTCGAGACCAGCTCCCTCATCCTGACCATGAGTTCCGGTCGCACTCCGACGCATCATGTTCGCGGGAGGGTTTTCGACGCGGGGAGGGTTTCGACGCGGGGAGGGTTTCGACGCCCGCGCCGGCGCCCCCGGCGCCGTCGCGGCCGCTGAAAACGTCCGACGGTGCGAGGGCGCGTAGCGCCCGAGCTCCGGAGGAGGGTTTCGAACCCCCGACCCGGCGGTTAACAGCCGCCTGCTCTGCCACTGAGCTACTCCGGAATGAGGGGGCCATTATGGGAGGCGGCGACCGTCAGTCAAGGGTCTCGCGCGGATGGCGCGCCCGTTTTCGCACCCGCTGCTCAGGGCGCCGCGGCGGCGCTGACCGGTGGCTTCCAGTGCAAAAGGCGGGCGGCGTTGTCGAAGTAGATCTTGCGCAGGATCTCCGGCGACAGGCCCACGCCGTCGATCTTCCAGCGGCCTTGGATGGGCGTCGGGCTTTCGAACTGCTTGTCGCGGGTCTCGAAGTAACGCCAGGTGGCGGTGAAAAAACGCACCTCGTCGGCGCGGGTGGGCTGCTCGCTGCCCGTCGACCCATACATCATTTCGGCGTCCGATCCGCCCACGCCGGTGTCGGTGCCGAACAGGATCCGGTCTTGGTATTTTTCGTAAAATCGCCGCATCTTCTCCACGTCGTGGCGACCCATCTCGGGGACGCGCGCCGCGGTGTCGATATAGAAGTTCGGGTAGCGATCCAGCATCTGGCTGACCCGATCCGGATCCTCCGGATCGTTGCCGAAGTGCACGGCGATGAAGTTGGTCTTGGGATGGCGGGCCACCCGGCGTTCGAAGGCGGCGTACAGCGCCTCCCACGAAGGCACCGGTTGGCCATAGAAAGACCACTCGGGGTGGGCGTTCAGTTCGTCCCACCGTTCGTTGGCGGGTGTCGGCGGTTGCCAGAACGCCTTCGGATCGCCGATGTGGATGGCCACTGGCATGCCCAGCTGGCCGGCCTTTTCAAACAAGGGATCCAGTCCGCGATCATCGATGGCCAAGAGGTGCTCGCCATCGGGCGCCAGATAGCCGAGACCCAGGCCCTTGGGAATTTTCAACCCCACCGCGCCCAGGCGCTTCGATTCGACCAGCATCTCGGCCATGCGCTGGCCGTAATCCTTGCGGCCGTAGACCAGGCGAAAGTTCGCGTTGGCGAACACCACCAGGCGACCTTTGGTCACCGCGGCCGCCGCCAGCTGGCGCTCGAGCGCGTGGTACGGCGGCCCCGGGTACATCCCCGATAGGTTCACGCCGCCGTCGACGCCCCATTCGTCCATCATCTTCATCGCGCGGGTGACGCCGTCGGGGCCGATGTGCATGTGAACGTCGATGCGCGGTAGGCGGGCCGGACTGGGCGCCGGCGCGTTGGCGTTCGGATCGCCGGTGGTGGCGGCGTCTGACAGCGAACGCGGTTTGGCCGAACCGCCGCGGCAGGCGGCGATCGCCACGGCCAACACCAGCACCGACCACGCCGCTCCACGCGCGGGATCTCGGCGCAGCAGGGTCATCGTCAGCTCACTTCGGCGCGGCGGCGGGTTCTTCGGCGGCCTTTGGCGGCTCGGTGGGGCTGGGCGCGGTCGCCGGCTCGCTGGCTTTTTCGGCCTTCTCGGCTTTTTCGACCTTCTCGGCTTTCTCCACTTTTTCCACCGGCCTCTCGGTCGGGACGGATAGTTCGGTCTTGGCTTCGCTGCGGGCGCTGCTCTCGGTCTTGGTTGGTTCCGTCTTGTCGGGGTCGGCGGCGGCCGGCTCGCCGGCGGTGGCGGTCAGCTTGCGCAGCTTGACGCTGACCTTGGCAGTCTCGAGATTTGCTTTCTGTTTCAGCCAATCGGAGGCGCTGATCATGTGTTCGTGTTGCTCGTAACCGTCCAGACGGATCGTCACCGCGTGCGGTGCATCGGCGTCGATCTCTTTGGCCTGATAGGGCGTGGTCCCGACCGACTGACCGTCGATCAGCACCTCAGCACCAGTCGGCGTCGAGGTGATCTTCAGGACGTGCTGCACCGCCGGTTTTCCACCAGCGGCGGCTTCGGCCGCGTCAGCTTTCTTGCCCGCCCCGGCGCCGTCGCCTTCGCTGGCCACCACTGATTTCTTCGGACCAACCGTGACGGTGGTCTTGCGCTCGGCAGAGGGTTTCTCGGCGCGGGCGACGGTCTTCGCAGGCGCGGGCGGCGCGGGAGGCGGTGGTGGCGTCGCTTCGGCGACGGGCGTGGGCGTGGGCGCCGCGGCGTTGGCCGCTGGCGTCGTTTCGGCAGGTTTGGGCGGCTCGGCCGCGGGTTGGCTGGGCGCGGCCGCCGTCGTCGGGGTTGGTTCGGCGCTGGCTGGCGCCGGGGTAGGCACGGCCGCCGACGGCGCCGGTTGATCGGGCGCCTTGCCGGCCACGGTCTCTTCCGCCTTTTTGGGCTGGAACGATTCCTGAGAATGATCGATCCCGCCTTGTCGCGCGCTCATCACGGCCACGATGGCGGCAGCCGCGACCAGACCGCCGACCACGAAAGGAGCCGCGTTTCTCCGCTTGACTGGTCGGGCGCTGCCGCTCTTGGCAGTGGCGGCAACGGCCGCCGATTCAGCCGGGGACGCCTTCGCCGCGCCGGCCGCCGGTGTCGCGGCGCCTGCTGCGGTCGCGCCCATTCGGCCGGCCGTGAAGGAGCCGGCGACGGCCGGCGACTGAGGAGAGCTGGCGATCAGCGTCGGCTGCGGTGTCTTCTCGCTGGCGATGAGCTCGTCTCGGCGGACCTTCGCGTCCACGCGCGCCTCGCTGTGCGGCGCGATCCGATCGACCGCGCCTTCGGCCTTCTCAGTCTTTTCGCCCTTGTCCTTGTCTTTGTCGTGCGGCTCGGGCTTTTCAGCGCCGGCCAGCGGGGTGGCTTTCTCGGCCTTGTCCGCGGCTTGGTTTTTGATCAGGACCAGCGCCGGCGCGGGCGACGACGACGCCGCCGAGCTGATGGCCGGCAAATCCTTGGCGGTGTTTTCCATCGGGTCGGTCACGCGCTCGGCGTCGGCAACGATCTGCGCGACCTGTTCGGCCGACGTGGCCAACGTGCGGTCGGAGTCGATCTCGGCGGTCGGCGCGGCACCGTCAACGGTTCCCGCGGCGGCCTTGGCGGCGGCGATGCGCTCCAACGCGTCAAACTTGGAGGCGCTGGTGAACAGATCGGAAAGCGCATCGCCGGTCTTGGTCGGCTCACTGGAGGCGTCGTCCTCGCGCAGGCCGGGAACGCCACCGTCATCGGCGCCGGCGAACGGCGACGATCGGATCGGCGTCGGTTCGTCTCCCTTGTGCGAGTCGCCCGTCAGCCCGTCCAAAGCTTTGTCAATGTCCGCGGGCGTGGGCGCTTCAAAGTTCGCGGGGCGCGACGTCGAGAGCCGCGACACCAGCGATGACACGTCCGAGGCGCCGCTGGTGTGGCGGCCGCTGCCCGTCGATTCAAGCGCTGGAAGAGGGCCGGGCGTGCGCACGCGTGGGGCAGGGTTGCCCGTCGACGTCGCGCCGGCGCCGCTGCCCGCCATGCCGAAGCCACCCTGATGCGTCCGTTCGCTGGCCGGCGACGACGGGGACGCCGTCCCGCCTTGCAACGTCGGCGACGACGGGCGCCGTTCGCGGCGAGTGGCCGCGTCGGTGGCGGTGTTTCCCGCCGCCGGGGTTTCGCCGGCCGGCCCGGTGCCCGCCACCAACCCCAGCGCGCGCGGATCGAGAGCGGTGAACGTGCTGGACGGACGGCGCACGGCCATGCCGGCCCCGACCTTGGACATGACGCCGCCGCTGGCGTTGCCCTGATCGCGGCGGCCTTTCTCGGCCAGGATCTTCTCCAGCACCGGTTGGCTGGCCGGCGTCAGCTTGTCAAAGCGGACGCCCATCCCGGGCGTGATGCCGGTGCGGTTGGCGTCGTACTCGCGGATCCACACCACGGTACCTTCGCCGGCCATCAGCGGCGACGAATCCTGAAGCTGAAAATCGAATTTCAGCTGGGTTCCTACGGCCAGCGGTTCACGCGTGCGGATGAAGATGCCGCCGCGGCTGACGTCGATCGAATAACGGTCGATGAACTGGTCGATGCTCTCGCTGCGGAATTTGATGCGCAGATTGATCGGCGCGCGCGATTCCTTCGGAGGCGGATGGTCCATAGCTACGCGATCCTCATGGGCGGGTTTTTAAGGGACCTAAGCATCTCACATTTGGCTTTGCAAAGCCTCGACTTCACCGGATATTAGCCCCGCGCGGGACCCTGCATGTCGGACAAGTACGTCACGGTGGACGTGTGGTGGCAGCGGCGATTTGTCGGTGGCGATTTGTGTGGACGGCGGCGGGGCAGCGTCGGGTTGCTGATCGCCTCGACGTTTTTTTTCGCGGCGTTTGCTGTGGATTTGCCGTCGCAAGCGGCGACGCCGCCGCCGTTGCACGCCGCGCACGAAGCGGTGGCCTCCGACAATCCGTCGGCGTCGCAAGCCGGGCTGTCGCGCCTGCGCGCGGGCGGCAACGCCATCGACGCGGCCTGCGCGACGGCGCTGGCGCTGGGCGTGGTGCACCCGTTCGCATCGGGGATGGGCGGCGGCGGCTTCGCGGTCATCTACATCGCCAAGGAACACAAGACGTACGCCCTCGACTTCCGCGAGCGCGCGCCCGCCGCCATCACGCCGGCGTTGTTTCTGCGCGATGGCAAGGCCGATCCGTCGCTGTCACGGCAAGGCGGGCTGGCGGCGGCGGTGCCGGGCGAGGTGCGGGGCCTGGGTGAAATGGTCCGTCGCTGGGGCAAGCTGCCGTTCGGCAAGTGTGTCGAACCAGCCGAGCGATTGGCCAAGGCGGGCTTTCCTGTGTCGTGGCGATTGGCGGAGGCGCTGCAGGAAATTCCCCGCTCGTCACCGCCGGCGGATCCAATTTTCGCCCAGGTGTTCGCCGGAAAGCCGCCGCACGAAAACGAGATCGCCAGGCGGCCCGATCTGGCGTGGACGCTGGGCCAGCTGCGAACCGGCGGGGCGCAAGCCTTTTACAGCGGCCCTGTCGCCGCCGCGATCGTCAGCGCAGTGCGCGCCGCCGGCGGCGTGATGACGGCGGACGATCTAAAGGCCTACACCGCCGTCGAGCGCGTGCCGCTTGAGACCACGTACCGCGGCCTGCGCGTGCTGTCGATGCCGCCGCCGTCGTCGGGCGGAACAGTTTTGATCGAAACCCTGGGGATCCTGTCGGCGCGCTTTCCCGACGGGCCGGCGGCAGCGAAGGTGGGGCGCAACTCGTCGGCGTACCTGCACGTGCTGGGCGAGGCGTTCAAGCATGGCTTTGCCGATCGGGCGCGTTTTCTGGGCGATCCGGACTTTGTCTCGATCGACGTCGCGCACTTGATCGATCCCGCGTACCACCGCAGCCTGGCGGCGCGGATCAAGGACGACGGCGTGCTGCCGCGCGATCAATACGGCACGCCCGACGCGCCGCCAGCCGTGCATCACGACGGCGGCACCACCCACCTGGCGGTGATCGACGCCGACGGCAACGCCGTGTCGATGACCACCACGGTGAACCTGGGCTTCGGGGCCAAGCTGATCGCCGGCAAGACCGGCATCTTGCTGAACAACGAGATGGACGATTTCTCGGTGCAGCCGGGCGTTCCCAACGCCTTTGGTTTGATCGGCAACGCCCAGAACGCCGTGGCGCCGAACAAGCGACCGCTGTCTTCGATGACGCCGACGGTGGTGCTGGACGGCGATCAGGTGAAGATGGTGGTGGGCGCGGCGGGCGGTCCGACGATCATCACGGCCACTGCGCAGGTGCTGTTGAACGTCGTCGACTGGAAACTGGATGCCCAGGCCGCGGTGGCCGCGCCGCGCATCCACGACCAGTGGTTCCCCGAACTGCTGATGATCGAAAGCGACGTTCCGCGCGATGTTGTCGACGGCCTGGAGCGGCGCAAACAAAAGACCAAGGAGCTGCCCAAGATCGGCGTAGCCAACGTCATCGTGCGCACAGCCAACGGCCTGGACGCCGGCGCCGAGCCGCGCAGCCCCAGCACGCCGGCGGGAGATTAGCGGCCGCGCGCGCGACACGCGCTCCGCGCGCGACAATTGCCCGCTGGCTTTATACTCGGGCAATGCCCGCCCGTCGCATTCGCAAGGTTCTGATCGCCAACCGCGGCGAGATCGCTTGTCGCGTGATCCGCGCCTGTCGCGAGGCGGGCGTGGCCACGGTGGCGGTTTACTCCGACGCCGACCGCGGCGCCTTGCACGTGCGCATGGCCGACCAAGCGGTGGCCATCGGTCCGGCGCCGGCGCGCGAAAGCTATCTGGTGGTCGAAAAACTGCTGGGCGCCATCAAGGCGACTGGTGCCGACGCGGTTCACCCGGGTTATGGCTTCTTGTCGGAGAACGCCGACTTCGCCGAGGCGTGCGCCGCCGCCGGCGCGACGTTCATCGGGCCGCCGCCGTCGGCGGTGCGGGCGATGGGTGGCAAGACGTCGGCGCGCGCGCTGATGCAGGCGGCGGGTGTGCCGGTGGTGCCCGGCGACAACGGCGAGGGCGGTCGCGGGTTTGCCAACGTCGCCGAAGCCAAGGCCGCCGCCGCGCGCATCGGTTACCCGATCATGTTGAAAGCGGCGTCGGGCGGCGGCGGGCGCGGCATGCGCCTCGTCGACAGCGAAGACAAGCTGGAAGCGGCGCTGGCCGGCGCGCGCCGCGAGGCCAAGGCGGCGTTTGCCGACGATGCGGTCTATCTGGAAAAAGCCATCGTTCGCCCGCGCCACATCGAGATCCAGGTCTTCGGCGACGAGCACGGCGGCGCTGTGCATCTGTACGAACGCGACTGTTCGATCCAGCGCCGCAACCAGAAGGTGATCGAGGAATCGCCGTCGCCGGCCATCGACGACGAGCTGCGCGCGCGCATGGGCGAGGTGGCGGTGCGGGCGGCGCGGTCGGTCGGTTACGTCGGCGCCGGGACCATCGAGATGCTGTTCGACAGCGCCTCGCGCGGTTTTTATTTCTTGGAGATGAACACCCGGCTGCAGGTCGAGCACCCGGTGACAGAGTTGGTGACCGGCGTCGATCTGGTGCGCTGGCAACTGGCCGTCGCGCAGGGCGAGACGCTTCCGCTGGCGCAAGAACAGATTCCGCGGCGGGGCGCCGCCATCGAATGCCGGGTCTATGCCGAAGATCCAGTGAAGTTTCTGCCGTCGCCCGGGACCATCACCTCGCTGCGCGTGCCGGCCGGGCCGGGCATCCGCGACGATTCGGGCGTGGTGACGGGCAGCGTGATCTCCACCCACTACGATCCGATGATCTCCAAGCTGTGCGCCTGGGCGGACAGCCGGCCGGCGGCCATCGATCGGATGCGGCGGGCGGTGGGCGAATACCACGTGGGTGGGATTCGCACGAACCTGCCATTTCACCGGCGCGTGATGCGAAACGCGGCTTTTTCCTCGGGCGAATACGACACCGGGTTCATCGAACGTCACAAGGCGGACCTGGCGCCGGCCGAACCCGACGCGGCGACCAGCGAGCTGGCGGCCATCGCGGCGGCCTTGCAGGCGCGCGCGGCGGGCGGACCGGGTTCGACGGTCGAGCTGGATCTGTCGGCCACGCGTCTTTCGGAGTGGCGACGCGAGCGCTAAAAGCCTGGCCCGGCCACGACCGATGCGTTGACAACGGTTTTCCCCGGAGAGTACGGTGGCTGCTGGTTTTTTGTTTGGGCCGCAAGGCCGGGAGGAACACCAATGGCCCTCACGACGGTTCAGAATTCCAGCAGCGCCGACCAGCCCGCGTCGGCCGTCACCACCTTGCTTGGCCGCGGCAGCGAGTTCGAAGGCAAGCTGTCCTTTGAAGGCACCGTGCGCATCGACGGCAAGCTGTCGGGCGAGATCTTCACCGACGACACGCTGATCATCGGCGAAGGCGCCGAGGTCAACGCCGAGATCAACGTCGGCGCGGTGGTCATCGAAGGCACCGTGCACGGCAACGTCAACGCCAAGCGATCCGTCGAGATCCACACCCCGGGCAAGGTCATCGGCAACATCTCGACGCCGTCCTTGTTCATCGAAAAGGGCGTGATCTTCGAGGGCAACTGCCAGATGGAACAGACCGGAGCCGCCGCCGCTGCCAAGCCGCGCGCCGCCCAGCCCCGCGTCGCCGAGGCAACGGCCGGCTGATCCGGTGCGGTTCGATCTCTCGCGACAGTTGTTCGTTGTTGCCCGTCTGTGCGTGGCCGCCGCGGCTCTGAGCGCGCTGGCGGGTTGTCGGTCCATGCCCCAACCAAACGCGGCGCCGATTCCCCAGGAGCACCTGGAGGTGATGAAGACCTTCATCAAGCACGAAAGCTGCACGCCCACCACGTGCGACAAGGTTACCTGCCAGTCCTTCAGCGACGGAATGACGAAGGGCTTGCCTTCGCACGTGGTGCGCTGCCGCTGGATCGACGACCGGGCGGGGAAGTCGGAGACGCCGAATCGGTGCGCCTATGTTCACTACAGCGTCGACGCGAAAAATCAGGGCTACGGAAACCTGTTCCTTTCCACGCCGTCATCCGGCGAGACCTGTCAGACCGATTCGGCGTTTTCCGAGCGCATCAAAGACACTCAAGGCTATTCGGGCGCGGTCCCCTAGCGGGTCGCCCCGGCGCGACCTCGCCTAACCTTGACTCCCGCGCTCCAATTTGGTAACGGACGCGCGGGTTTTCTCGTGATGTCCTTCCTTCCCAACTTGCTCACCACGGCGCCGCAAGCGCACGCCCCGCAGCTCATCGATCTGGACGGGACCATCTTCGTCCAACTGGGACTGTTCCTGCTGCTGATGTTCATTCTCAAGCGGTTCCTGTGGAACCCGTACCTGCGCGTGCGCGGCGAGCGCGTCAGCCGCGTCGACGGCTACCGAGAGGAAGCGATCAAGTTGGAAGCCGACGCCGCCGCGCGCCTGGCCCGCACCGAGGCCGAGCTGGCCGAAGCGCGGCGGATCGGCAGCGGCGCCCGTGCCGTGGCCCGGTCCGAGGCGCAGGCCCGTGAGCAGACCTTGCTGGCCGAGGCGCAGGCCGCCGCGCAAAAGACGCTGGCCGAAGCGCGGGCCCGTCTGGACGCCGTCCTGTCCGGCGAGCGCGGCAAACTGACGGTGCGCGCCGCCGAGATGGGACGCGAAGCCGCCGCCAAGATCCTGCGCCGCGAGGTGGCTCCGTGAAGCGCGGGTCGACGCTGCTGCTGGGGCTGTGCTTGCTGGTCGGCGCCGCGGTGGGGGCGCCCGCTTCGGTCTTGGCCGCCGAGGGAGAAGCAGCCGCCGAACACCAGGCCGCCGGCGAGCAAGAAGGCGGCGAGCACGAAGCGCCTGGCATCGACGGCAAGAAGCTGGCCCTGCAGTTTTTGAACTTCGGCGTGCTGCTGTTCATCTTGATCAAGTTCGGCGGCAGCGCGGTGAACAAGGCGCTCCTGGCCCGGCATGAACAACTGAAGGCCGACCTGGCCGCCGCCGCCCTGGCCCGCGCCGAGGCCGAGCAGCGATTGAAGAAACAAGATCAGCGCATGGCGAACCTGGAAAAAGAGATCACCAGCATGCGCGCCGGTATCCAGCAGGAAGCCGACGCCGAGAAGGCCCGCCTGATCGCCGCCGCCGAGGATCGCGCCAAGCGCATTCGCGAAGAGACCGCCTTCATGATCGACCAGCAGGTGAAAGAAGGCGAAGCCACCTTGCGCCGCGAGGCTTCGAACAGCGCCATGAAGATCGCCGAGGACATCCTGCGCCGGTCGATGGACGGCCGCGATCAGCAGCGGTTGCTGGACGGATTCATTGAAGACGTAGCCGTCGACGACGGCGCGGCCGCTCGGAAGGTGAGCTGATGGCCCTGCAAGGTTCCGTCGCTCGCCGTTACGCTCGGGCGTTGTTCCAGATGGGCGTCGATCACGCCAACTTTGAGCAACTGGGCGACGAACTGTCGCAGCTGGCGACGCTGTTCCAGTCGTCCACCGAGCTGCGCCAGACCCTGGAAAACCCGGTCTTTCGTCCGGCCGACAAGCGGTCGATCCTGGAAAAGATTTTGCCGCGCGTGACCCCGACGGCCGAGGTCCAGCGCTTCGTGCTGCTGCTGCTGGACCGCCGCCGCATCACCGCGCTGCCGGCCATCGCCCGCGCTTACCGCGAGCTGGTGGATCAGCACATCGGCCGGGTGCGGGCCCAGGTGGTGTCGGCGCAGACGCTGGCCGCCGGCGATCTGGATCGTGTGCGGCAGTCGCTGGAAAAGCGCACCGGCAAGAAGGTTTTGATCGAAGCGTCCGTCGACGCCGCGCTGATTGGCGGGGTGGTGGCGCGCGTGGGAGATCTGGTGCTGGACGGCAGCGTGCGCACGCAACTGGCGTCGCTGCGGGAAAAGCTCCTCAACTAAGTCAGCAAGCAAGACCAGCCAGCAAGGACGACATTCATCATGCAAATCCGCGCCGAAGAAATCAGCCAGATCATCCGCAAGGAGATCGAAGGATTCGATCAGAAGGTCGCCGTCATGGAGACCGGTACTGTGCTGGAAGCTGGCGATGGCATCGCGCGCGTGTACGGCCTGGAAGCGGCCATGGCCGGCGAGCTGCTGGATTTCGGCCACAACGTGGTCGGTCTGGTGTTGAACCTGGAAGAGGACAACGTCGGCGTCGCGCTGCTGGGCAATTTTGAACACGTCCGTGAAGGCGACACCGTCAAGCGCACCGGAAAGATCGCCCAGGTCGGCGTGGGCGATGCGCTGATCGGCCGGGTGGTCAACGCGCTCGGCATCCCCATCGACGGCAAGGGCCCGATCGCCGCCAGCGAAAGCCGCAAGATCGAGGTCAAGGCGCCCGGCATCATCGCTCGCAAGGGTGTGCACGAGCCGATGCAGACCGGACTCAAGGCCATCGATTCGATGATTCCCATCGGTCGCGGCCAGCGCGAGCTCATCATCGGCGATCGCCAGACCGGCAAGACCGCCGTCGCCATCGACGCGATCATCAACCAGTGCGGCCAGAACATGAAGTGCTTCTATGTCGCCATCGGCCAGAAGCAGTCGACTGTCGCCGCGGTGGTCGAGAAGCTGCGCGAGAGCGGAGCGATGGAATACACCACCATCATCGCCGCCACCGCGTCCGAGCCGGCGCCGCTGCAGTTCCTGGCGCCGTACGCCGGGGTGACGATGGCCGAGTATTACCGCGACAGCGGCCGCCACGCGCTGATCGTGTACGACGATCTATCCAAGCAGGCGGTGGCCTATCGCCAGCTGTCGCTGCTGCTGCGCCGGCCGCCGGGCCGCGAGGCGTATCCGGGCGACGTGTTCTATCTGCACTCGCGCTTGCTGGAGCGGGCGGCCAAGCTGTCGGACAAGGAAGGCGCGGGCTCGCTGACGGCGCTGCCGATCATTGAGACTCAGGCCGGCGACGTGTCGGCGTACATCCCGACCAACGTCATCTCCATCACCGACGGTCAGATCTTCCTGGAGAGCGATCTGTTTTATTCGGGCCAGCGCCCGGCGGTGAACGCCGGCATCTCGGTCAGCCGCGTCGGTGGCGCGGCGCAGATCGTGGCGATGAAAAAAGTCGCCGGCAAGCTGCGCCTCGAACTGGCCCAGTACCGCGAGCTGGCGGCGTTCGCCCAGTTCGGATCGGATCTGGACAAGGCCACGCAGCAGCAGCTGGCTCGCGGAGCCCGCATGACCGAGCTGCTCAAGCAGGGGCAATACCAGCCGCTGTCGGTGGAAAAACAGGTGCTGATTCTGTTCGGCGTGACCAACGGCTTTGTCGACGCACTGCCGATCGAATCGCTGGGCCGCTACGAGCAAGAGCTGTACGCCTTCGTCGAGGCTCGCCACCCGGAGCTGTGGACCGCCATGCGCACCGACGGCAACAACAGCAAGGCGTGGGACGGCCTGACCGGCCAGATGAAGACCGTGCTGGCGGCGTTCGGCAAAGAGTTCGCGCCGGAGGCCAAGGCCGCCTAATCGCGGTTCGCCATGCCAAGCCTCAAAGCCATCCGCGTTCGAATCGCGTCGGTGAAATCGACGCAGAAGATCACCCGCGCCATGAAGCTGGTAGCGGCGGCCCGTTTGCGGCGCGCGCAGGACGCCATCGTCGGCGCGCGGCCGTACGCCAACGCGCTGCTGGAGGCCATTCGCGAGGTGGCGGGCCGGGCTGGAACGGAATCGCATCCGCTGCTCGATCCGCGGCCGCAAGAGCGGGTGGCCTTGATCCCGATCTCGTCCGACCGCGGGTTGGCGGGCGGCTTCAACGCCAACATCTTTCGCGCCGTCGGCCGGTTCGCCGCCGAGAAGAAAGCGCCGATGAAGGAGATCTCGCTGGAGATCGTCGGCAAGAAGGGCCGCGATTACTTTCGCCGGCGGGGACTGCCCATCAAGCACGAGTTCGGCGGCGCCAACGGTGACACCGCGCAGGATCGGGCGCGCGAGCTGGCGCTGAGCGCGGTGCAAATCTTCCGCGACGGCCACGTCGACGCGGTCTATCTGGTCTACAACGAATTCAAGTCGGCCATTGCGCAGAAGGTTCAAGTGGAACAGCTTCTGCCGGTGGTTCCGCCCGCCTTCGAGGCGCCGGCTGGCCACGGCGCGCAGGGCGAAGCGGCCGGCGGCAAGATCGACTTTCTGTACGAGCCCGACAAACAGCAGTTGCTCGACGCGCTGTTGCCTCTTTACGTCGAGTCGCAGATCTACCGCGCGCTGCTGGAATCCATCGCCTCGGAGTTCGGCGCCCGCATGACGGCGATGGAGAGCGCGACCAAGAACGCCAAGGAAGCCATCGCTCGGTACACGCTGCAGTACAACCGCGCCCGCCAGGCGGCCATCACCAAAGAGCTGATGGAGATCGTCGGCGGCGCCGAGGCTTTGAAGGGTTAACAGGTTCGAATCGGCAACGGTTCACGGTTCACGGTTAAGGAACACATCACATGACGGCAACCAATCCCGCGCACGGCACCACCACCACCAGCCAGGGTCGCATCGTTCAAGTCATCGGCCCGGTCGTCGACGTCGAGTTCTCCGGCAGCACGCTGCCCGAGATCAACACGGCGTTGCGCATCTCGAACCCCAGCATCAGCGACAAGGCGGGGAACCTGGTGGTCGAGGTGGCGCAGCACCTGGGCGAGCGCAGCGTCCGCTGCATTTCGATGGACACCACTGACGGCCTGGTGCGCGGCATGCTTGTCACCAACACCGGCTCGCCCATCATGATGCCGGTGGGGCGCGAGGTGCTGGGCCGCATCCTGAACGTCGTCGGCGAACCCGTCGACGAGCGCGGCCCGGTGAAGGCGGCGAAGATGTCGCCCATTCACCGCGCGGCGCCGACCTTCGTCGAACAGTCGGTGAAGGTCGAGATGTTCGAGACCGGCATCAAGGTCATCGATCTGCTGGCCCCGTATCGCCGCGGCGGCAAGATCGGTTTGTTCGGCGGCGCCGGCGTCGGCAAGACCGTGACCATGCTGGAGCTGATCAACAACGTGGCCAAGAAGCACGGCGGCTTCTCGGTGTTCGGCGGCGTCGGCGAGCGGACCCGCGAGGGCCGCGACCTTTACAACGAGATGGCCGAGTCCAAGCTGTCCGACGGCAACTCGGTTCTGTCGAAGACCGCCCTGGTCTACGGCCAGATGAACGAGCCGCCGGGCGCCCGGGCCCGCGTCGCTTTGTCGGCGCTGACCGTCGCCGAGTACTTCCGCGACGACGAAGGTCAGGACGTGCTGCTGTTCATCGACAACATCTTCCGCTTCACCCAGGCCGGCTCGGAAGTATCGGCGCTCCTTGGCCGCATTCCTTCGGCCGTCGGTTATCAGCCGACGCTGGCCACCGACATGGGCGAGCTGCAAGAGCGCATCACCACCACCAACAAAGGTTCGATCACCTCGGTGCAGGCGATTTACGTGCCCGCCGACGACCTGACCGATCCTGCGCCGGCCACGGCCTTCGCTCACCTGGACGCCACCACCGTTCTGTCGCGCGCCATCTCCGAGCTGGGCATTTACCCGGCCGTCGATCCGCTCGACTCGACGTCGACGATCCTCACGCCGTCCGTGGTCGGCGAGGAGCACTACCGGGTCGCCCGCGCCGTGCAGAAGATCCTGCAAAAGTACAAGGAGCTGGTGGACATCATCGCCATCTTGGGCATGGACGAGTTGTCGGAAGACGACAAGATCACCGTGTCGCGCGCCCGCAAGATCCAGAAGTTCCTGTCGCAGCCGTTCTTCGTGGCCGAGACCTTCACCGGCACGCCGGGCAAGTACGTCGAGGTCAAGGACACCGTGCAAGCCTTCAAGGAGATCATCGAAGGCAAGTGCGACGACATTCCGGAGCAAGCCTTCTACATGGTCGGTGGCATGGACGAGGTGCGCGCCCGCCACGACAAGATGAAGAAGGAGAACGCGTAAGACGATGCGCCTTTCCGTCACCACACCGCGTGGCGCGCTGGTCGACACCGACGTCGAGGAAGTGACCGCGCCCGGCACGCTGGGCGAGTTCGGCGTCTTGCCAGGGCACGTGCCGCTGATGTCGGCGCTGAAGCCGGGCGTGCTGGTCTATCGCACGAAGAGCGAGACCGGCACGCTGGCCATCGGTCCGGGTTTTCTGCAGGTCGCGCCGGTGGCCGACCAGAACACCGCCACCGATCGCGTGCTGGTGCTGGTCGAACAGGCGCAGGCCGCCGGCCACGTCGACAAGGCCGCGGCGGAGAAAGAGCTGGCCGCCGCCGAGCACGAGCTTTCGCAATGGAAGCGCGAGCTCGACGGCGAATACCAGGCGCTGTTGCTGCGCCGGCAATGGGCCGCCGCGCGCGTCGACGCCGCCGCGCGATTGGCGCCGCACTAGGCCGGCGGCACGCGCTAGCTTCGCATCGGACCTTCCTTGCCCCCGTCGTCGGATCGTTTTCGGTTCTTCGTCACCTGCGCCCGCGGGACCGAAGGGGCGCTGCGCCGCGAGCTGGTCGGCCTGCGCATCGGCTCGCCGAAGGGCGACACCGGCGGCGTCTGGTTCGAAGGACCGATCGCCATGGCGATGGGCGTGTGTCTCCACTCGCGGGTGGCGGTGCGCGTCCTGCTGCAATTGGCGACGTTCGAGGTCGGCGACGCCGACAGCTTGTATCGGGGCGCGCAGAAGATCGGTTGGGCGGACTGGCTGACGCTGAAGACCACCCTGGCCGTGCACGCCACCGTGCGCGACAAGCCGGCGCTGACGCATTCGGGTTTCGCCGCGCTGAAGGTGAAAGACGCGCTGGTCGACGTCCTTCGCGACAAGCTGGGCGCGCGTCCCGACGTGGCGCCGAAGGATCCCGACGTGTCGATCGTCCTGCACGTGGCGGGCACGCAGGCTGGTGTGTTTCTGGATCTGGCCGGCGAAGCGCTGCACCGCCGGGGTTACCGCGTGGCCATGGTCGACGCACCTCTGAAGGAGACGCTGGCGGCGTCGGTGCTGGCCCTGGGCGGGGTCGGGGCAGACTTGCCGTTCATCGATCCGATGGGCGGTTCCGGCACGCTGGCCATCGAGCACGCCCTGGCGTCGCGCGGGATCGCGCCAGGATTGCGGCGCAAGTTTGGATTCCAGCGCTGGCCGATGTTCGCCGGTGAGCTGCAACCGACCTGGAGCCGCCTGCACAACGAGGCCATCGAACGCGCAAAAGCGCCGTCGGAGGGTTTGTCTCCGATCGTGTGCTCCGACATCGCGCGGGCGTCGATCGACAGCGCCCGCCGCAACGCCACCGCCGCCGGCGTGGTCGAGCTCATCACCTTCGAGGTGGCCGACGTCTCGGCGTTGGCACCGCGCTGGCCGACCGGCAACGTCTGCACCAATCCGCCGTACGGCGAGCGACTGGTGGAAAAAGAGCTGGGCGCCTTGTACCGGAAGATGGCCGTCGCCTTTGCTCGCATGCCTCGCTGGGCGGTGGTGGTTCTCTCTGGCAATCCACTGTTCACCCACGAGATGGGCAAAAAACCGCGGATTTCGCACCGCCTTTACAACGGCGCGCTGGAGGTTCGCCTGCTCCGGTACGAGCTATAGTCGCCTTCATGCGCCCAGTCGCTCTTCGGTTCGGCCTGTCGGGCCTGGCGGCGGTGGCGATGTTCCTGGCGGCGCCGACCGCCAATTTGTGGCCGCTGATGTGGCTGGCGATGGTGCCGCAGATTCACGTCGCCCTGACCTCGGCCACGCCCAAGCGCGCCTTCCTGCACGGCTGGCTGACCGGCATCATCGCCAACACGGCGGGGTTCTGGTGGATGCGCGAGTTACTGGAACGATTTGGCCACATGCCGGCCGTCGAAGCGATTCCGATCATGATGCTGCTGACCAGCTATCAGGGATTGGAGTTCGCGCTTTTTTCCTGGGGCGTCTACCGGGTCCGCCAGCGCACGCAGTGGCCGATGGTGGTCGTCGCGCCGCTGGTGATGGTGGCCATTGAACTCTGCACGCCGCAGATTTTTCCGTTTTACCTGGCCATCACGCAGGCCTGGATCCCGGCGGTCATCCAGATCGCCGACCTCACCGGACCGCTGGGCGTGACGTTTGTTCTGCTGGCCACCAACGGTGGAATCTACGATGCCTGGACGCGCTGGCGCGCCGGAGAGAAGCGCGCCGCTCGCCGGCCGCTGATCGTCGTGGCGGCGCTGATCGCCTTCACGCTGGTCTACGGCCAGCTGCGCATTCACCAGGTCGACGCTCGTCGCGCGGCGGCGCCCAAAGCAAAAGCCGGCCTGGTGCAGGCCAACGTTGGCATCCTGGAAAAATGGGATCCCGCCGAGTTCGCTCGTCTGCTGGACACCCACCAGCGTCTGTCCGTCGAGTTGGTCGCGCGCGGCGCCGATCTCGTCGTCTGGCCCGAGTCGTCGTATCCGTACGCGCTCCGCCGCGACATCACGCACGACTTTCCCGAGGACGATCCGCGGCGCATCGCCCGCGGGTTCGACAAGCCGCTGGTCTTTGGCGCCGTCACGATGTCCGCCGGGCCGCGCAAGACGCGCGCCGATCGCTACCCGTACAACACCGCTCTGATGCGCGCGGAGGGTGGGGCGATCACCGCCAAGTTCGACAAAGTCTTCCTGATGCTGTTCGGCGAGTACATCCCGTTTTATGACCAGATCCCCTGGTTCACGAAGATTTTTCCCGAGGCGTCGAACTTCAACCGCGGGACGGAGCCGGCGTCACTCCCCTTTTCCGTCGCTGGCCGTTCGTATCGCCTGGGTCCACTGATTTGTTATGAAGACATCATTCCCGGCTTCACCCGCCGGGTGGCCAACCTGGATCCGAACCTGTTCGTGAACATCACCAACGACGCCTGGTTCGGTCGCACTGCCGAACCGCACCAGCACCTGGCGCTGGCGGTGTTTCGTTCCGTCGAGCACCGCCTCGAGATGTTGCGCGCGGTGAACACCGGGGTCTCGGCGCACATCGACGCCGTCGGCCGCGTCGTGCAGCAGACGGCGTCGGTGGATCCCGCCGTCGAGCCGCCACCCCAGCCGGTGACGTTGCTGGCGGAGGTCGCCTTGCTGGACGGCGGGGGGATCTATCGATACGTGGGCGATCTGTTCGGCATGTTGTGCCTGGGGGTGCTAGTCGCCGGCCTCGTGCTGCGCGGGCAGGTGCCCATGCGCCGGCCGGCGCAGGCCCGGAAGGCGGGTTAGTATTCGCCCGGGCCGATTCTCGATTCCGACGATGTCACCGCGAAAGACCACTCCGCCAAGGACCGACGCGAAAGCCGTTGCCGGCCGCGACGCCGACGCCGCCGACGACGACCACGATCCAGCCGACGAAGCCGCTGCGCCGCTGGCCACCGACGAAGTCGGCGCCGAAGAGCCGATCCGGGCAGAGGTGATCGACGACCAACAAGAACCGCGTGGTCTGACCCGCCGCCGCGATCCGGTGCAGTCGTTCCTGGCCGAGGCGCGCCGCTACCCGCGGCTATCCGAAGATGAAGAGCGCGTCCTGGGCGTGGCGGTGCGCGAGCACGGCGACATGAACGCCGCCCGCAAGCTGGTGGTGCACAACCTGCTGCTGGTGGTGGCCATCGCGTATCAATACCGGCGCGCCTGGACCAACATTCTGGATCTGTTTCAGGAAGGTAGCGTCGGCCTGATGGACGCGGTCAAGCGCTGGGAGCCCACGCTGGGCCCGCGGTTCGGGTCGTACGCGGCGTACTGGATTCGGGCCTACGTGCTGAAATTCCTGCTCACCAATTCGCGCCTGATCCACGTGGGCAACACACGCGCCGGGCGAAAGCTGTTTTTTCGCCTGGAAAAAGAGCGGCAAAAATTGTTGGCGGCCGGCATCGAGGTGACGCCCAAGTTGTTGGCCGCCAAGCTGGACGTCAACGAGAAGGAGTTGGACGAGGTCCGCCAGCACCTGGAGTCGCGCGAGGTCTCGATCGAACCACGGCAAGGCGCCGACGGCGAGGGCACATATTCGCTGGCCGAGCGGATCCCCGGAAACACCGGCACTCCCGAGGAGGAAGCGGCGCAGGCCGAGCTGTCCGGCGCGGTAAAGAAATTCGTCGAGCAGTTTCAACAAGAGCTGACCGACGAGCGCGAACAGGCCGTCTGGCGCGAACACCTGGCCTCCGAGGACCCTGTGCCGCTGGGCACGCTGGGCGCGCGCTATGGCGTTTCAAAACAAAGGATGGGTCAGATCGCCGACCGCCTGAAGAAACGTTTTCGCACCGAGATCGCCGGCGAGCTCGGCACCAACATAAAAGCGGATTGGTTGGATTGAGCCAGGACTAAACCCGAACGCTCGGTCGGTCAGTTCGCCGTCGCCGCGTGGGCGATCAGGAACCACAGGCTGCGGTGGGCGTGGCAGGTGCGGCAAGCGGTGTCCACGCGGCGGAGGATGCCGCGGGCGGCGACCGAGGTGTCTTCGCCGAGTCGATCCAGTTCACCTTCACAGCGCACGCAGCGGGCAGCACGGGCCTTGGTTTCGATCGTCGACGCGGAGGCCACCACGAAGGGCGTCACCGCCGAACCGCCGGGGATTTTGTCGGCCAGCGTATCCAGACGCTGCACAGCCTTGCGCAGCGTGCGCGCCTGTTCCCGTCGCTGACGGCGCGGGCGCGGCGGACTGGACATCGACGGACGCCGGGGCGGCGCCTAGAAGATCGTGAAGACGTCGGGCCGCGAGGCGGCCTTGTTGACGCCTTCGAACAGGTCTTTTTGCGAAGCCGTCAGGCGGGCGACGATGGCGCGCATGTTGGCGGTGCGCTGCTTGTACGCCTCGTACCGCACCTGCTCGGTCGAGCCGGTCATGGCGGCGTCCATCAACGGGGTGGGGCGCAGCGGAATGACCTTCTCGGCGTCCAGCTTGCCGCCGGCCTTGCGGACCACCCACGGCGCGCCGGTGTTCGAGCGAACCTTGAAGCCTTCCAGATTGTCGGCCTGACATTCAGCGCCGCCGCCCTTGCAGACCTGCTCGCCGATCTCGACCAGGTTGCCGACGATGATCTTGCTGCCGGTGTCGAACACCGTCCCGTAGTTCTTGGTGGCGGCGTTGGCTGCCTTCTCGCCGTAAGCGGCCAGCGATTCGGCGTCGGCCTTGGTGCGCTTGATGTGGCGCTCGGCCTCGCCGTAAAGGGCGATGCTGTCGTAGTAGTAATTGAACAGACGATCGACGACCACGTCGTCCAGACGGAAGTAATCAACGCGGAAGATCTTGCCGGTGTCCGGCCGCGGATCGAGCTTGATCTTCTCCAGATCGGCGATCAGCTGCGGGTCGTACGCCAGGGTGTCTTTCTTCGCCGCCGCCAGACGCTGCTGGCTCATCGCCACGGCGGTCCCGATCTGGGTCAGCGTCTTCTGCATGCCTTCCAGTTCGCCCTTGACGGTCTGGGCGGCGTGGTTGGCGGTGTTCATGTTGGCGCGGCCGACGCTGGCGATGCCGTAACCAGCGCCCAGCGCAAACGCGGCCAGGCCGACGATCACGCCGGTGACCAGCACGGCCTTGCCGCGGCCCGAGCGGACGTTGACCGCCGGTTGCCCATCATCGATGGTGCGGAGATCAAACCCGCCGGCGCTGGCCTTCATGCGCGCGTACGGATCCATCCCCGCAGGAGGCGCGCTGGCCGCGGCTGGCGCAGCCATTGGCGCGGACGCGGCGGCCGCACCCTGACGGCCCATCATTGTTTGCATCCCGGCCATCGGCGCATTGCCCGCCTGGGCGGGAAACCCCGGCGCCGGAATTCCGGCGTTCGGATTGGCGGGTCCCGGCGCGGCTGCCTCCGGTCGCTTAAGGCCCAGTCGCGCTTTCAGGTCGCTGATGTCTTTGCTGGCGCCTGGCTTCCTGTTCTGTTCCACGGAGATCCTCCAGCGCGGATAAAATCACACGCTTTTTGTCGACTGGGATGAAAGGGTGGCGGTCGGCAAGCGAGAGGGGTAGGGGGACGAAAAATGGACGATACTGACCGGTATCACGCCTGTCAAGCAAGTCCGCTGAAACATAGATTTTTTACCAGCGCACGGTCCGCCGCCTGCACTGATCGGTCACACCCAAAGGGTGGCTCGACTAGCTGGCCTTCAAGAAGTCTTCGATGGCGCGGGCGGCGTCGGGCGGCAGATTCGTAAAGCGCACGCCCACCGCGCTGGCGGAGTCGGCGCTGATGGCTTCGCCGGAGGCGGTGATGACGATGTCGGTTCCCGGCAGCTGAAACTGCAGACCCATGTACCGCGGCACGCGACGCGGGCCCATCACCGGTACCAGACGGGCACCGGTTCGGCTGAGGTCGGTCATGCGGCAAAGCTGCGGGTGGCCGTCGAGGAAACGGTTGATGAAGAGATCCATTTTGGTGCGGCGGCTGTGACGGCGGTCGGTGGTCAGAGAATCCATCGGCGGCTCCTTTTTTCAGGGCGTTTGGGCGCGCAGCTCTAGGGCGATGAAATGCGAGGGAATTCGCGCGTCACCTACATGTGGTCATACGTAGGCTAGCTGGTCAAGTTTTCCGCCAGCCGGCCGCGGCGGCGAAAGCGCGAAACGTTGACTCTGCGCAAGGCGCTGCCGATAATGCGGACCTCTCTCTCCGTCCCTGCACCACAAAGCTGATCCTCACCCCCTCTTTTCTCAGTCACGCACAGGAGCTAGGACATGCACCGCA
Organism: Polyangia bacterium; assembly: GCA_036493295.1. Lineage (GTDB taxonomy): Bacteria > Myxococcota_A > Polyangia > Fen-1088 > Fen-1088 > DATKEU01. Next base: position 31,419 of record DASXQB010000212.1, read on the forward strand.
TGAAGATCGGGCTTGTCGCCGCCATCGTTCTGCTCGGGCTCACGCTGGGTGTTTATTCAAGCCTGACCCGCGATCTGCACGATGCCGCCATCCGCGACGTTGAAACGGCGGTATCGCGCGCGCAGCGCATGCACCAGTCGATCGCCCGGTTGGAGGCGCTTGATTTCGCAAACCTGGTCTCCGGCCTCAGCCGCCGCCCCGCCGTGGTGGGCGTGTTCGACAAGAGCGACGAGACCGGCCGCCGGCAGGCCGCCTTCGAGCAATGCGAAAGTTTGAACGCCTTCCTGCAGACTGGTTCTTCGCGTAAGGCCGACTTCGTGGCGATCCTCGATTCGCGCGGAAAAGTGGTGGCCCGCGATCTGAACGTCAACGCGAACTTTGCCGAAGACTGGCGCAGTCAGTATCCAGCGGTGGGGATGGCGCTGAAGGGCGAGGCGTCGAAGGACGTCTGGACCTTCGCCGGCCGCATGACCCGCGTGGCGGCCGCGCCCATCGCCCTGCCCGACGGGACCATCCGCGGCGTGCTGGTGATCGGCTATGTCATCACGGCGCGCGACGCCCAGGCCAAAAGCGAAATCCTGGGCAGCGAGGTGGCCTATTTTCACAATGGCAAAGTGCACACCTCCAGCTTTATCTCCGAAGGCACGGGCGAGAACGCCAAAGAAGACGGGAACAAGACCCAGGCGTTGAACGCCATCCTGTTCCAGTCGCCCGAAGCATGGGGCAAGCAGGTGGTGCAAAAGAGCGCCAAGAGCGATCTGTTTCACCTCACGCTGGATGGGCGCGAGTACGCCGCCGTGGCCGCGCCGCTGATGGGCAACGCCTTCGACAAGACCAGCGGCGTGGTGGTGCTGGGATCGATTTCCGATCAGCTGGATTCGGTGTCGGGCGCGGGTGTGAAGGTGATCGGGTTCGGCCTTCTGGCCATCCTGGTGGCGGTGGCGGCGTCGGTGATGACGGCGGTGCGGTTCATCAAGCCGCTGGACAAGATCGAACTTGGCGTCGCGGAGATCATCAACGGCAACATCGACTACACCTTCAAGCCGATCGGTCCTGACTTCGAGGGGCTGTCGAACGGCTTGAACGTCATGTTGGCTCGATTGCTGGGCCGTGAAGAACCGAGCGAGGATGACGTCGAGGAGGAATCCGACGAATCGCAACGCTGGCGCTCCGACCAGGTGCTGGTCGAAGAGATCGCGCCTGATCAGTCTGGCCAACCCAGCAACGACCCCACGGTGCAAGGTCTGGCACAGGAAAACGAAGCCAATTACTACACGCGCGTCTTCAACGAATACGTCGCCGCTTTGAAGAGCCAGAGCAAGCCCACCGCCGGCATCACCGTGCAGGCGTTCACCGCCAAGCTGCGTTTGATCGAAGGCGGCCTGAAACAGAAATGGAAAGCGCGCATGGTCCGCTTCCGCGTCATCACCCAGGGCGATCAGGTGACGTTGCGGCCGGTCGCGATTTTCTAGCCGTCGGGCAGGCGCGGGCCCTCGCTTTTCGGCGGCCACTGGCTTAAGACCAGGCATGGTCGAGACCGGGCTGGACGTGCTGTGCGGCGAGCGGGCGGCCCTGTGCCGCGGCCGGCGGGTGGGCGTGCTCTGTCACCCGGCCAGCGTGGCGTCAGATCTCACGCACGCCGTGGATCGCCTGATCGCCGCCGGAATTCGCCCGACGCGCCTGTTCGGTCCCGAGCACGGCGTGCGCGGCGAAGCGCAGGACATGATCGGCGTGGACAACGACCGCGACGCCCGCACCGGGATTCCAGTCTCGAGCCTCTACGGCAGCCAATTTGAATCGCTGACGCCGCTGGCGGCGGATCTCGCCACCGTCGACGTGCTGCTGATCGATCTGCAAGACGTGGGCAGCCGTTACTACACCTACGTCTGGACGATGGCGCTGGCGATGGGCGCGGCGGCCAAGGCCGGCGTGCAGGTGGCCGTGCTGGATCGTCCGAACCCCATCGGCGGCGGCGGCGTTGAAGGCGGGCCGCTGACCGAGGGTCACGAATCGTTTGTCGGCCTTGGTCCCGTGGCCGTTCGCCACGGCCTGACCGCTGGCGAGATCGCCACCATGGTTCGCGCCGGCATGTCCTGGGCGCCGGGGCGCTTTGCGCGGCCGATGGATGTGGACCTGACGGTGGTTCCGATGCGCGGCTGGCGGCGCGGCCACGACTTCGGCGCCACCGGACTGCCATGGGTGATGCCGTCACCCAACATGCCGACGCTGGACACCGCGTTCGTTTACCCCGGGCTGTGTTTGATCGAGGGGACGAACCTGTCCGAGGGGCGCGGCACCACCCGGCCGTTCGAAATCATCGGGGCGCCGTTTCTCGACGGGCATCGCTGGGCCGAGGCGCTGGCGCGCGAGTCGCTGCCGGGCGTGCGGTTTCGCCCGCTGTCGTTTCGCCCGATGTTTCACAAGTTCGCCGGGCAATCGTGCGGCGGCGTGCAGCTGCACGTCACCGACCGGGCCGCCTTTCGTCCCTATCGCACCGGCATCGCCGTCCTGAACACGGCGCGGGCGCTGGCGCCGGAGCACTTTCGCTGGCGCACCGAACCGTATGAATTTGTCACCCACCCGCCGGCCATCGATCTACTGACCGGCAGTGACGTGGTCCGCCGCGCCGTCGACGACGGCCGCCCGACGGCTGAGATTGCTGCGACGTTGACCAACTTCGAAGCGGCGTTTTCCGCCAGCCGGACGCCGTTCTTGATGTACGAATAGCAGCGATGCGCATCGCGCTTTTCGGCGGCAGCTTCAATCCTCCGCATGTGGCGCACCAGCTGGTGGCGCTGTATGTGCTGGAGACTGCGCCCGTCGACGAGCTGTGGTTGATTCCGGTTTTTCAGCACGCCTTCGGCAAGCCGCTGGCGCCGTTCGACGATCGCCTGACCATGTGTCAGCGAGCAGCGGCGGCGCTGGGGCCACGGGCGCGCGTCGACGACGTGGAAAAAGAGATCGGCCAGCCCAGTCGCACGCTGGTCACCGTCGGTGCGCTGCAGGCGCGCCACCCGCAGCATCAGTTCAGCCTGGTGGTGGGCGGCGATCTGATCGACGAGATCGAGCACTGGCACGGCGCCGCCGAGCTGCGGCGAACCGTGCCGTTCATCGTCGTCGGCCGCGCCGGCGCGGCGGTCGGCGGCGGAAAAATCGACACGCCTCCGGTCAGCATGCCGGCGGTCAGTTCGACCGAGATCCGGCGCGCCCTTGGCGAAGGAAAATCTGCCGAGGGGCTCGTGCCGCGAACCGTTCTCGATTACATATACCAGCGAGGCCTTTACCAAGCCCGGGAGCCAGAATGACCAGCGAGATGTCCGAGATCGAAGTGAACGCCCGCGCCATCAGCGAAGGGCCAGCCGAGCCGACCCCGGTGGTGTTCATCATGGGTGCCGGCGTGGTGGGGACGGCGCTGGCCGCGCGTCTGGTGCGCGCCGGCGTGCCGGTGGCCGGCCTGCACGGCCGCCAGGTTGACCTGTCCGACGCCGCCAGCGCGGTGTCCGGGGTGCTGGCCAGCACCGGCGAGATCCCGGAAATTTTCTCGGAGTCGGAGGTCATCATCATCTCGGTGCGCGACGAGCGCATTCCGGAGGTGGCCGAACGCCTGGTGCGCGAGAAGCGCCTGCGCCGGGACCAGGTGGTGCTGCACACGTCGGGCGCCAACGCCTCGGCGCAGATCCTGGCCGCCTGCCGCCCGCACGTACGCGCGGTGGGGACACTGCACCCGCTGGTGTCGTTCGCCGATCCGCACGTCGCCGTCGAGCAGATCCGCAACATCGCCTTCGGCATCGAGGGCGACGAGCCAGCCAAGGCGGTGGCCGGCCGCCTGGTGCGGGCCCTGGGCGCGCACGCGGTCTATCTGACCGCGGAGAACATGCCGCTTTATCACGTGGGCGCGGTGATCGCGGCGAACTACGTGGTGGCGCTGGCCGACATGGCGCAAGGGCTGCTGGTCAAGGCCGGCGTGCCGCAGGCGCAGGCGCTGCCGGCGCTGATTCCGCTTCTGTCCAGCGTGGTGCACAACCTGGCGCACCTGGGGCTGCCGGGCGCGCTGACCGGCCCGGTCGAACGCGGCGACGTGTCGTCCGTTGAGCAGCACCTGCGCATCCTGGAAGCGAAAGCGCCCGAAGTGACGGAGCTGTACCGCCTGATCGGGCGTGACGTGCTGCGCCTGGCCCGTTTGAAGTCGCCGCTGGAGCCGGCAGCGGTGGCGCGGCTTGAGACGCTGTTCGCCAGCGGCGACGGCGAAGGCAGCGCCAACGGTAAGACGGTCGGCGACAAGTCGGGCAAGAAAAAGCGCTGAGCGCCGACGGGCTTCGGTTTAAACTGCCGGCCATGCACAAGCGAGTTTTGTTGATCGCGACGGTGTGCCTGGGCCTAGTCGCCGCTGGCGCGGCGCGGGCCGGCGGCCCCGAGGAAGTCTTCAAAGGGAAGATCATCATCACCAAGAAACGCCTGCCGATGCACTTCTCGTCGCAGGCGGCGTTCGTCAACGAGCTGAAGAATGCGCGCGTCGACAAGATCTGGCCGACTGAAGAGAAGAACGCGGACCAGGGCACCTGGGATCTGGAGTACATCGCGTTTTTCGCCCAGCCGCTGAACGACAGCGAGATCCAGGTAAAGTTCTTCGACATCACCGGCGGCGATCACAAATACGTGGCCGGCGATCCGCAGTACACGCGCGAGAAGGGTTCGCGCATCTTCGGTTCCAGCATCCAGCTGGCCAAGCCCGAGTTCGACGTGCGCCACCACTATTCCATGACCGTCGAATCAGGCCACCGGGTGATCGCCTCGACGACCTTCTGGCTTTTGGGCAAGGGCGCCAACTACAGCGGCAAGGTCGAGTTCTCCGACGAAGAGACCAAAGCCAAGTAGTGATCGCGGGCCGGACGGCCGAGGGTTGTTTGACGCTGGCGGTAGGAGGCGTTATCAACGACGTCTCGTGAGAATCGTCGCTCTAGTTGTTCTGGTTGGTTTGTTTGCGTGGACGCCGGCGCGCGCGGCGGAGCGCGGTCGTGCCGCGGTGGCGCCCAAGGTGAAGGCGTTGCCAGCGGCGACGCTGGAGAAACTACGCGCCGATCTGCGCGGCGCCAACGACGACGCCGCGGTGGCGGCGGCCAAGCAGCTGGGTGAATCCGGCGGCGCGCCGGCGATCGAGGCGCTGGTCGCCGCGCTGCTGGCGGGGACCACGCCGGCGCGAGCGCAGGTGGCGCTGGAAGGCCTCGGGCCGTGGGGCGCGCCGAAAGCCTTCGAGGTGCTGGCTCTTTATGCGGGCCATCGCAACAACGAATTGCGGGCACGCGCGGTGAAAGCGCTGGCGATGCTTTCCGATCGGCGCGTCTCGGCGATCTTGATGGAACGTCTGGGCGATGCAGCGGCGCCGGTGCGTGCGGCGGCGGCCGACGGATTGGCCGCCCGCCATGACAAGCAGGCGACGGCGCGATTGATGATGT
>DASXQB010000213.1:0-8458 GCA_036493295.1 Polyangia bacterium
AGCTCATCGGGTTCTTTGGCGTGAGAAGCGTTGCTCCCGTGACGCCCAGGTCGCCTTTACCTGGCAGGGCATTGCAGATGGCCGTGCTCTTGAGCGGCACGTCGTAGCGAACGTCGAACCCACTCCATTTGCCGTCCGGGCGATGGCAGAAGGCACAGTTCGCGTGCAAGTACGAGCGCGCCTTCTGATCCAGCGTCGCTCCTGCCGGAGGCGATCCGGATTGTCCAGGATACGGTGCCACCAGGGCCGTCTTGTATGGCTGAGCAGGCGCCGTTTCGAACATGGCCGATGCGGCGAACTTGTCGATCTGGTTCATCGTGTCGCCCGATGCGATTCGGTTCATCTGAGCCGTCTCGGGCCCCAGGGTGTAGCCACTGGTCGGCGTCGTCGCGGGCGTGATCGCTGTGTGGCAAGTGATGCAATCGAGCCGGCTGGGGTAATCCCAGGTGATCGGCTGCGTGGCGGCGCCCATCGTCGGCGCGACATGAAACACGGCGCTGACGCCGATGTCGCTCCCATCAAGAAGGCTGCCGACAATGGTTGCGTCGGTCTGAGCGTCGTCCCACTGGTAACCGTAGCCGACCCACTCGGTGCTCACGCCTTGCACCTCGGCCTTGTGGTCCAGGTGGATGAAGAGTCGCGTTTCGACGAGCTTGTATCCCGAGGGCCGGCTGGTGTCCGGAAACATGAAGTTTTTGACCATCACGGTGCCGACGGGGAGCACCCACTTGCCGTCATCTGCCGTAGGTGCACAACACTTGAGGGTGTTCGGATCGAGCACTTCGCACTCGGTTGGATTCTTTGTGCAGTCCTTGACGTGAATCTTTCCCGTCGCTGGCAGCCTCATGCCGCGGGTCTTGAAGGCGCCATCGGACCAAAGCGGACTGTTGACCTCGTAGGGGACGACGACGCTGGCCATCTTGATGGGGATTTTTGCATCGCTGAAGGGGCTGGAATCGATGCAGCCGGTTTGGCTGAGCTTGGGGTACGGGCACCGGATGTCGGCCGGCGGCGCGCAGCTGCCCGGGACGGGCAGGGTGGGACACACGAAGGGCCCGCTGTCGCTCCCGCCGGTGTCGAGCCCGCCACCGTCGCTCCCGCCGCTCATCCCGCTGCCGCCTCCGGTACCCGCACTGCCTCCGGTACCCGCGCCGCCTCCACTCCCTCCGCCGTCTGCGCCACCCGACGAACCCGAACTGCCGCCGCTCCCGCTGCCACCCGCGCCGCCGCTCCCGCCGTTGACGTCCGGGGAGGTGCCGCACCCCATGAACAAGAAAAGAGAGATCGGTACTGCGAGCCGTTGTTCGAATCGCGCCAATCGCGCGCCCTGCTTGCCTGTCATTAGGTGGTGCTCCCTCCGGAGGTGGTCCGCTCCTGGGCGCCTAGCCTAGCGCATCCACAGCGGCACACCGTATGTGACGATTCAAGGCCTCGTCGGGAGGCAGATCGTCGACCGTTAGCACCGGCGATCTGACGTGCGACGACGTCTTTGGTGAACGCGGCGTCGATGCCGATGCCGCCGTTGAGGGGATCGTTGTGATTTCGCAAGACTCTCTCTCGCAATGCAGTGGCAACTGACGGCGCCGGGGAGAGACACCGTCAGTGCTTTGAGGCTCTGACCTCGTCTTTACTGCCCGAGGAAAACAGCCAGGCCCACTTTTGTGCCCACGCAGATGTCCATGATGCCGTCCGTGTTGACGTGGCCGACGGCCAGCTGGCGGCCGACGCCCATTCCGCCGTCCGTCGTGCCGGGCGCCTTGGTCGGGTCGCCGTCCACGAGGATCGGCTGCAAGGTGATCGGCGAGCCGGTCTTGGCGTCGGGCGTGGCGACGTTCTTGAAGACGTAGAGGTACGGCGTGCTGTCGCTGTCGGGATCGCCGTAGCCATGCGGGTGGGCAAAGCGCATCTTGCCCGTGACGACGTCGGGACGTCCGTCTCCGTCCATGTCGACGACCTGCAGAGAGTGCGGCTCGGTGAAGCCGGCGCCCCACTTGGCGGGATCAGCCGGGACGTCGAGGGCGCTGTCGCCCATGAACTGGTACTTGGTGAACTGACCGTTGGCGCCCTGCTTGTACCAGTAGAGGCCCACGCCGTGGGCCCAGTTGGCGGCCACGATGTCGACCTTGCCGTCCTTATCCATGTCGACGGCGTACATGTGCGAAGCGCCCTTGTTGCCGTCGGCGTCCGGCAATCCGTCGTAGAGATTCGTTTTGATCCAGCCGCAACCAGCCGGGGTGTTCACGCCCGTGCAAACCGTCGAGTTCCAGGTGGGGCTCGCGGCGGTCCCCTGCGCCAGCCAGATGCCGCCGCGTTCAAGCAGGTCGGGCTTTCCATCGCCGTTGACGTCGCCCGCGCCTAACCCGTGCAACCAACCGGTGCCGCTGAAGGGGAACGTGTATGGGACGGTGACGGAGTGGAAAATCCAACCGGCGTTCGGGTTGTGTGGATCGCCCTGGTAATAGCCTTTCGTCTCGGCGGGCGTACAGCCCTTGCATGCGCCGTAGATCTCGGGATAGCCGTCGCCGTTCATGTCGACAAGGCCGTGCTGCTCGAGGCGGACGTCAGAGTGCATGAGATGGCTGACCCACATCGGATCGCCGGCCAGGCCGGCGGCGCTGCCCGGGTTTTGGTACCAGACCGCCGTGGCGTGAACCTGGACGGTTCCAATCTTCGGGTTGGTGTCCGTGATCTCGTTAACGTCGCACTGGGCGACGTTGATGATGTCGGCCCAGCCGTCGCCGTTCATGTCGAAGGGATAGTCGGCCCAGTCGTCGGACACGCCGGTGTTGATCTCGGGGCCGTCGCCGTTCGACGGCAGAACGCCGTGCCCGGAGCGGAACGGGTGCTGGACCGTGAAGTCGGGGCCCTGGTACCAGATGCGACCCGACGAGACGTCCGGAATACCGTCGTTGTTGTAATCGCCGATCGAGCAGCTCTCGGCGAGGAACTTGTTGTGGATGACCTTCTTCGTGAACTTGAGCATGCCGGTTTTCTGGACGATGGCCACCGGCTCGGTCGGGAAGGTTCCGCTGACTTCGTAGTTCTTGAATGTTCCCATCATGGCCGCGCCGCCATTGCCGGAGGTACCGCCCATGCTGGTCGTGCCGCCGCTGCCGGACATGGCCGCGCCGCCGCTGCCGGCGCCGGCGTCCGTGCCGGTTGTGCCGCCGCTGCCGGTCTCGGTCGTGCCGCCGGTGCCCGACGTGCTGCTGGTCCCGCCGCTGCCGGACTGGCCGGCCGCGCCTGACCCGCCCGTGCCACCCGACGACCCGCCGCTGCCGGACGCGCCGCCGCTGAATCCACAATGGATGGAAGCGACGCCCGCCGCACAACACAGCAACGACGTCACGATGAGTGAGCGAGATTTCGGACTCACGACAGTAAACATGAAGGACCTCCTGGGAAGCGCGTATCGGCAGCCGGTTAAAATGCGAATTAAACCGGGCCCACCAACGACCAATCGATTTTATAGCTTAGTGGGGCGGGAAGGGCGATCTTGCTTTTTTGCCACTTCGAGACGCGAAATTCTCGCGCCGAACGCCCGAGCAAGCGCTGACAACATACATCAATAGTGGGCGAAACAAGAAATCGCATCGCGGCGCCCCAATGTCAGTCGCGCCTGCCGGTCGCAGTCGATCACCCAAAATCAACGTCCCGCACTTTTGCGCCTCATAAGCCCGAGGCGATGTTATAACGCGCCGGCTTCTGATCGGAATCGCCTGCGCCTGTGCGCTCGGGAAACTGCATCGCCTCCTGACAACTGGGAGGTCGGAAAGGGACAGCCCAATGAAACGACTCCGGACATGGCTCATGAAGTTCGCGCCGGCCGCCGTAATCACCGGCATTTTGGTGAGCGCAGGGCAGGCCCGGGCGGACCTGACGATCTACGACAAGGACGGATGGTCCTTTTACACGTCGGGCCTGGTCGCCGCGCACTATCAGCTGATCACAGGCGCCGCCGACCCGCAGTTCAAGAACAGTCTGTCGGCGGCCGGCGGCCAGATCCTGGACGAGCGCAGCACCAGCGACGTCCGGAACAACACCATCACGCTGTCGGACATCCGCAGCGGCTTCATCGGAACGCAGATCGGGTTCGGCGTGAACCGTCAAATCAACGAACGCGTGCGCGTCACGTCGTTCCTGTCGATCAGCATGAACGGCGTCAACAGCAACCGCGGGCAGAATTACCTGAAGGACGTCGACTACCGCGAGGGTTGGGCGGCGGTCGAGGGCCCGTACGGCACGTTCAAGTTCGGCCGCATGTTCGGCCTGTTTGCGTCCAGCTCCGGCGAGGTGATGCTCATGGCCTTCCGCTATGGCGTGGGTCACCCGTGCGCCATCAATAACGCCGGGATCTCGTGCGGGTCGTCGGGCGCTGGCCCGCTGTACGCCGGTTTCGACGCCGCTTTCCGCTACACCTCACCGCGATTGGCGGGCCTGCAATTCCAGGTGGCCGTCACCGATCCGGACGTCGGCGTCGGCTTGCAGATGTCGCCGTACCCGCGCGTCGACACGGAGCTGAACTTCGACCAGACCTTCGGCCCGGCGCGCGTGCGTCTTTATGGCCAATCCATGTGGGATCGGATCGAGACCAGCTCGATGGCGATGGGCGGGATGCCGGGCACCCTGATCGTGCACGACGTCTGGGGCGCCATGGGCACCGGCATTGTCAACGTCGGCGGCTTTGGCCTCGGCGGCGGTGGTTGGACGGGCAAGGGCATCGGCGAGCGCGTCCCCATGGAGGCCAGCGATCCGGCCAACCCGCTGGCTTTCGACAAGAGCGCGAACAAGGAGCTCCGCCTGTTTCGCGGGTTTTTCGGCAACGTTCAGTACGACTATCAAGGGACCGTCCTGACCGGCGGTGGCGGCATCCTTTTCGTGCGTCCGACCGCCCTCGACAACAGCGACATGGCGGCCAACGACGTGCTCAAGCAGCAATTCGAATTTCACGCGACGCTGAGCCACAAGTTCGACGCCATCGTTCTGGAAGCCGAGTACATGCGCTGGACCTCCGAGTGGCACTTTGGCGAAAAGCAGGTCCTGAACTTCATGGGCCTGGGCGCCAACTACGTCTGGTAGCGGGGAGGGCGAAGCTCGCGCCCATGTCGACGCGAATCCAAAGGCTGGACGTGCCGCCGTCCGTGCTGGGCGAAGGGCCGGTCTGGTCGGAACACGACCAGTGCCTTTATTACGTCGACATCATTGCCTGCCGATTGCAGGCGTATTGGCCGCAAACCAAGGCCTATCGTTTTTGGCAGTTCGATCAATTCACCGGGTCGCTGGCCGCGTGTCGCAGCGGCGGGTTGATCCTGACCCTGCACGATCGGATCGTCCGGTTTGATCCGCAAAGCGGGCAGCTCGGCGACGAGATCGCCGTCCTCGAGCGCGACCGTCCGGCCAACCGCCTGAACGACGGCAAGACCGATCGCTGGGGGCGTTTCTGGGTCGGGTCCATGCAGCACGACGAGAAGGCGAACCGCGGGCGGCTTTGGTGTGTCAGCGCCGACGGGCAAGCGCGCGCCGTTCGCGACGGTATCGGCGTCAGCAATTCGATCGCGTTCGACGATCAGCGCGGGCGGATGTATTTCGCTGACTCTTTGTCGCGGTTGATTGAGTACGCGACCTGGGACGATAAAAAAATTCCAACTGATTGGCGGTCCTTCGCCCACACAGTCACGGGCGCGCCCGACGGAAGCTGCATCGATGCCGCCGGGTATCTGTGGAACGCCGAATGGTCGGGCCACCGAGTGGTTCGCTATGCGCCGGACGGGCAGATCGATCGCGTGATCGAGATGCCCATGAGTCGACCCAGTTGTTGTACGTTCGGCGGCGCCGACTACAAGACGCTCTTCGTGACATCGGCGCGGTACTTGATGTCCGCCGAAGAGCAACAGCACGACGTGCAGGCGGGCTCGCTTTGCTGCCTGGACCTGGAAGATGTACAAGGACTGCCCCCCCACCTTTTCGCCCTCTGAAAGGACATCCCCATGCTGAAGAGACAATTGCTGGTCGTGACCGGAGCGCTGGTGATGAGCGCCGCCGTCGTTGGGTGCCAGAAGGAAGCCACGCAGGCCCCGGCGCCGGCCGCCCCCGCCGCCGAGGCGCCGAAGCCGGCCGCCCCCGCGGCCGAAGAAACCAGCAATGGTCCGAAAGTGGTTCCCGGCCCCGGCTATCAGCCAGAGTGCTTTGCGCCGTGGGACGCCAAGACGAAATATCTGCAGTGGGCAGCGAAGAAGCCGCCCTTCCGGTTGGCGCTGGTCAACGGTTACGTCGGCAACGCCTGGCGCATTCAGATGGTGAAGACCGCCAAGGCCTACGCCAAGGATCCGGCGGTGGCGCCGCTGATCAAAGAGTTCAAAGTGGTCTCGACGGGCACGGACATCGCGGCGCAGCTGGGCGCGATTGAAGACTTCATCAATCAAGGTTTCGACGGCATCGTCACGCTGGCGGTCAGCCCGGAGGGTTTCGATCGCGTGATTCGCCTGGCCGACAAGAAGGGCGTCGTCATCGTTCCCTTCGACAACGTGCTCGACACCGACAAGGTCATGGAGGTCAACGAAGACCAGCTGTCGATGGGCAAGCAGTGGGGCGAGTTCCTGGACAAGCTGCTCAAGGGCAAAGGCAAGGTGCTGGAGGTGCGCGGTCTGCAGGGCAACTCGACCGAGCGCGATCGCCACGCTGGCTTCCGTCAGGTCATGGAGGCGCCCGGCAAGAAGTACGAGATCACCGAGGTGGTGGGCAGCTGGGACGACGGCAAGGCGCAAAAGGCGGTGGCCGACGCGCTGGCCGTGCACCACAAGTTCGCCGCCATGATGGTCCAAGGTGGATCGACGGGCGCCATCCGCGCGCTGCTGGACGCCGGCCACAAGCCGATCCCGGTGGCGACCGAAGCCGAGAACGGCGCGCGCAAGCTCATCGCCAAGTATCACGACAAGGGCATGAAGGGCCTGTCGTTGGGGCAGTCGCCCGGGTTGGCGGCCATCGCCATGAAGGCCGCCATCGAAGGTCTGCAGGGGCGCGTGCTGCCGCAGAAGATCTCGGTGCCGATCCCGGCGGCGGATCAGACCACCTTGAAAGACGGCGACAATTACTACTCGAAGCTGTCGGACAACTTCTTCACGCCGAACGAGTTCCCGCCGTGCGGGGTGAACATCTCGGGCGTGAAGATCATGAACGAGTCAGAAACCGATATCAAATAGAGCTGAGCGCGCGGGGAGGGCGTGGCACGGCCCTCCCGCGCTCACCGAATTCTATGGAAACAGGCGCCACACACTTTCTCGAACTGCGGAACGTCTCCAAGAATTACGGGGGCGTGGTGGCGCTGGATCGGGTGAACTTTGGGTGCGACCCGGGGACGATTCACGCCATCCTGGGTGAAAACGGAGCGGGTAAGAGCACGCTCATCAAGATCATCGCGGGCGTGGTGCAGCCGACACAGGGCGAGATGCTGCTCGAGGGCAAGCCGGTCAAGTTCGGGCATCCGGTAGACGCCAACGCGGCCGGCGTGGTCTGCGTGTTTCAGGAACTGTCGCTGCTGCCGACGCTGTCGGTGGCGGAGAACATCGGCATCACCATGCCCACCAATCGCCTGGGCATGTACGATCGCAAGGCGCAGCACCGCAAGGCGGAGGAACTTCTGGCCCGGGTGGGCTGCGAGGACATCAACCCGCGCGCCTGGATCAACAGCCTGCCGCTGTCGCGCCGCCAGATGGTGGAGATCGCCAAGGCGCTGGGTAAGAACCCGCGGCTTTTGATCCTGGACGAAGCGACCTCCGCGCTGACCGCCGCCGACGTCGAGAAGGTGATGCGTATTCTCGGCAAGCTGCGCGACGACGGGCTGGTGCTGCTGTACATCTCCCATCGCATGCACGAGATCAAAGAGCTGGCCGACGTCCTGTCGGTGTTCCGCAACGGCCAGCACGTCGAGACGTTTCCAAAGAACCGCCACAGCGACGACGAGATCGTGCAGCTGATGATCGGCCGCGATCTGGGCCAGGTGTTCCCGCCCAAGCCGCCGCGGCCCGTCGCTGACGTCGCTGACGTCGCGGCGCCGGCGAAGCTAGAGGTGAAGAACCTGCGCTGGGAGAACCAGCTCAACGACATCTCGTTTCGCCTGGGCAAAGGCGAGATCTTGGGCCTCGGTGGCCTGGACGGGCAGGGGCAGAAAGAACTGCTGCTGGGATTGTTCGGCGTGCTGAAAGATCTCAGCGGCGAGATCAAAGTGGACGGCAAGCCGACCAAGATCGGTTCGCCCCACAAGGCCAAGTCGCCCGCCCACCGCATCGCCCTGGTCCCCGAGGACCGCAAGACCGAAGGCCTGATGCTGCCGATGGGCGTGGGCACCAACATCACCATCGCCTCGCTGGAGAAGCTGCGCAAAGGTCTGGGCCTCGATCAAGAGAAAGAAGCCAGCGCCATCGCCGAGATGGTCAAGCGCATCCAGATCAAGGTGTCCAAC
>DASXQB010000214.1:0-10637 GCA_036493295.1 Polyangia bacterium
AAATGTCGTCCTTATCCAGCTTGCGCAGATCCTTCAACGTCGTCATCACGGCACCTTCCCCTCGTTGTTTTGTCGTCCCCGGCCGCGGCCCTTGCTGGTCTCATCGGAGTCGCCGTCACCGCCACCCATCATGTTGCCGACCAGGCTGGCGACCTCGTCGTTCAGCAGCGGCACCAGCGCCAGGCGAACGCCCAGTTTCAAACCCAGCCGCACCAGCCGTCCGGTCAGCGGCGTGAAGAAGCCGCCGCCCAGGATGTAACCCACGCCCACCGCCGCAGCCAAAGTGCCGTAGGGGTTTCGGTTGAGGCGCCCTTTGATGTCCAGCGTCTGGCCGACGTCCGAGAAAACGTCGCGCGTGCGCGACCAGGCATCGCTGGCTTCATCTTCGACGTGGGAGAACTGCCGCTTCAGCGCGTTGGTGGTCCGGCTGTCTTTGTCACCGCCGGCGCGGGCGTTGGTTTCAGATGGCATGCGTCCCCCTTTCACCGGCGGGCGATCCGGCCGACGATATAGCCCAACGCCAGCGCACCCAGCAGACACTTGCCAGGATTGGCCTTGATATAGTCGACGACCTCTTCGTTGATCGCCCCCAGGCGTTTTTTCGCCTGCTCGACCTGCGGCCGAACCCGGTCTTCGAATTCACGGGCCGTTTCTTCCAGTTTTTCTGCGATCTCCATGATCCGTCCTCCCTCGCTGTTTGCGAACGTTCACCCGTTTCCGCGTCGCCGTTGCCCCCACAGAAACCCCAGCACGAACGCCGCGCCCAAAAACACCGTCGGCCGAGCCCGGATCCACTCGCGCCAGTCGGCACGGCGGGCCACTTCGTCACGCAAGGCCAGGACGGACATCGCCACCTGCTCGCGCGTTCGCTCGATCTCCGCCTCGGCGCGCGTCACGTCGTCGCTCACCGGGGGTCTCACGTTCGAATGGTCGGCCACGTGGTCCCTCCGTCGGAAGTCTGCGCCGCAGCGTCGGCCCCGGCCAGCACCCGATCACCGCCCGTTACGCCATTGCCAGCACCAGAGCCGGTCAGGGCGCCCATGCTGCGCTGAACTTCGTTGACGCTCTCGCGCATCAGCGGCTGCGAGGCGCGCAGCTTCGACACCGCCACCGCGGCGGCGATGGCGCCAACCAAAACGTGGGCACCCGCCACCGCGAAGAACGAATAGGCCAGCGGTATCCATCGCGACAGCAGCACGGCCAGACCAACGCAGGCCAGGGCGTAGGCGAGAACGAACACCGCCGCCACCAGTAGCAAGATGGCCAGCGACCGCCCGTAGGTCTTGATGTCGGCCTGGAACTCCAGCCGGGCCAACTTCATGTGCTCGGAGACCAGACGGCCGATGCCGTCCACGGTTTCCCGCACCAGGCCCAAGAGGCCTTCATTGTCTGCCTTGAAACGCGCCTCGCTCATCGCCGCTCCCGTCCGCCTGCAAATCCTAAGCACGTCGCCTCAAGACGACAAGCAGGCCCGTTGGCCGTCTGCGGTGCGGCCCGCTAGGCTTTCGCGGCCAGCAGGTCCAGCGGTCCCGGACAAAGGTCGCGCATCTTGCAGGTGCGGCATTCGGCGCCGCGCCAGATCTGGTCGTAAAGACGCTGCACCTGGTCCAAAAGAACGTCGTCACGGGTGACGAACCCCAGCTCGAAGTTGCGCCTCCCGACGCCCTTGGCGCCCAGGCCCGCGCCGGTCCAGTTGGCGCTGCCCAGGTACAAGAGCGCACCGTCCACCACCACGGCTTTGAAGTGCAGCCGCGGGCACAAGCGCAGCTCCAGGCCGCCTCGGTACAGACGTTGGTGGCGATCGTACTCGGCGCGGAAGGCCCGCGAGGGCGGCGCAGCGTGCAGGATGCGCAGCTCGACGCCTTTGCGCGACAGTTCTTCGAAGCGTTCAATGATCGATCGGTATTGCGCCCGGGCGGTGCGCGGCCGTCCAGGAACGGCGCGCGTGTCTTCCACCATCAGCTCTTTCAGGTTCGCGGTGGCGATCCACACGCTGCGGCCGGCCTCCATCACCGCGCGGACCACGGCGTCGTAATGCCCGCGCCCGCCCAAGAATTGCATCCGGTAAAGCCGCGCCGGATCAACGAAGTCCACGACTGTGACCGGGCCTTCAGGCGTCCAGTTCGCTGGGTGGCGGCGGCGGCAACGGTTCCACCGGCGCCAGGGCGCGCGGACGAGCGTCGACCTGCGGGCGCAGCGGCAAATCTTTCTTGCCCTTGGCGCCCAGCTCTTCCAGCTTGCGCGCCTTGCCCATCACGCGCGCTTCCAGGGACGCCATCGCGCCGTTGTAGTGCTTGACCGACATCCCGATGGCGTTGCCCACGGCGGTGAAGTGCTCCATCAGCGTGGCCAGGCTGTCGTACAGCTCGCGGCCACAACGGCTGATCGCCTCAGCGTTCTCGGCGATGCGCTCTTGCCGCCAGCCGTAGTGCACGGCCTGCAGCAAGGCGATCAACGTCGTCGGCGTGCACACGAATACCCGCTGGGCGACGCTCTCTTCAATCAGCGACGGCATCTGTTCCAGCGCCGCGCCGTAGAAGATCTCGCCAGGCAGGAACATCACCACGAATTCCGGCGTGACCCGAAACTGTTCCCAGTAGCTCTTCGCCGCCAGCTTGGTGACGTGCGCCTTCACCTGCGCGGCGTGCTGGCGCAGCTTGGTGGCGCGTTCCTCGTCGGTGGTGGCCTCCAGCGCTTCCAGATACGCGCCCAGCGGCGCCTTGGCGTCGACCACCAGGTTGCGGCCACTGGGCATGCGCACCACCAGATCCGGCCGCAGCCGTCCGTCGTCGGTCATCACCGTCGCCTGCAGATCGAAGTCGCAGTGCTCGACCATTCCGGCCAGTTCGACCACCCGACGCAGCTGGATCTCGCCCCAGCGCCCTCGCACCGCCGGCGCCCGCAGCGCGTTCACCAGGTTGCCGGTCTCGACCTTCAATTTTTCCTGCGTGGACGCCAGCGCACGCACCTGTTCGGTCAGGACGCCGTAGGCCTGGCCGCGTTCGCGTTCGATGGCCTTCATCTGCACGTCGACCCGCTCGAGTGATTCGCGCACCGGGCGCACCATGCCTTCGATGACCTGGTTGTGGGCGTGCTTTTGCGCTTCAAAGTCGGTGGCCGCTTCCTGGCGCAGCGAGCCCAGCCGTTCGGTGGCCAGGGTCAAGAACCCTTCGTTGCTGTTTTGCAGCGCCTGCGCCGCCAGCGCTTGGAACGTGTCGCCCAGCTTCGTCTTGGCGTCGTCGAGCAACTGGCGCTGTTGCTCCAGGTTCCGTCCCAGCTCGGCCGCGCGCGCGCTGTCGGCCACTCGTTCGCGCTCGCTGGCGCGCAGTTCGTCTTGCAGCAATTCGGCCCGGGTCTGGATCTGCGTCCGCTGTTCGCGCAAGGCCTCGGCGGTGGCGGCGGAGGCGCGCGCCCGGGCCTCGCCCTCGCGCAGGGCCGGCTCCAGGGCCGCCCGCGTCCGCGCCGTCCCCACCATCCAAGCCGCCCAGCCGCCGAGACCCGCGCCGACCAGCAGGGCCGCGCCAAGAAACGCCAGTTCCATGGACCCAAAGACTATCCACTTGTTCAGGTTCCCACAAGAAAAACACCAGAATCGTCAGGCACCTGCGCGAGCGGCTATTTTTCAATATGTTTTGAACGAACCGGTGACACCTTGTCGTCGGTCGGGCACAGTTCTATAGGTGGCGGGGGCGCTCATGTCCGACGGCGGAATTAGGCAGCGAAAGGCGGACCACATCGCCATCGCGGCGTCGGGGCAAGCGAACTTTCATCGGCCGACACTGCTGGACGATGTGCACCTGATTCACCGGTCGCTGCCCGAACTGGCGGTGAGCGAGATCGATCTGTCGACGCCGCTGCTGGGCCGGCGCATCGCCGCGCCGCTGGTGGTCACCGGCATGACCGGCGGGACACCGGAGGCGGCGGCGCTGAACTGCGATCTGGCCGGCGCCGCCCAGGACGTCGGCATCCCGTTCGGCCTGGGCAGCCAGCGGGCGATGCTGGTCGATCCGTCGCTGACCTGGACCTACGACGTGCGACGCGCGGCGCCGGAGGTTTTTCTGCTGGCCAACTTTGGCGTCGTGCAACTGGGCCAGATGACCACGGCGGCGGTGCGCGAAGCCCTGGCCCGCGTGCAAGCCAATGCCTTGTGCATTCATTTGAACCCGGCGCAGGAGATCGCCCAGCCGGGCGGCGATCGCGATTTTCGCGGTTGCTTGCAAACCATCGCCCGCCTGTGCGGCGAGCTGGACCTGCCGATCATGATCAAAGAAACCGGCTGCGGGATCTCCCCCGCGGTGGCGCGGCATCTGCAATCGGCAGGCGTGCGGGCCATCGACGTGTCGGGCAGCGGCGGCACGTCGTGGACGGCGGTCGAATCACAGCGCGCGCAAGGCGCCGACCGCGCGCTGGGTTTGGCGCTGTGGGATTGGGGCATTCCGACGGCGGCGGCGATCGGCTGGCTGGCCGAGGCCGGATTGCCGGCGGCTGGCGTCGAGCTGGTGGCGTCGGGCGGGATCCGCAGCGGCCTCGACGCCGCCCGGGCGCTGGCCCTGGGCGCGACCGCGGCGGGCGTGGCGCAACCGGCGCTGAAGGCGGTTCAAGACGGCGGACGCGAGGGCGGGCGCGCGTTTTTGAATCAGCTCATCGACGGCATCCGCGCCGCGGCGCTGCTCACCGGCGTCAAGCGCGCCTCCGAGCTGGCGCGCGCCCCGCGGGTGATCACCGGCGAGCTGCGCGAGTGGCTGGCGCAGAGGCCAGAATGACCGCCGCGCCGACGACCCATTCGCCGGTGCTGGGCCGCGGGTTCGGCCACGGCAAGCTAATCCTGATCGGCGAACACGCCGTCGTGTACGACCACCCCGCCCTGGCCGCCGGGATCAACGTCGGCATCCGCGCCGAAGCCGTCGCCGGCGACGGCGCACTGACGGCGCCGGCCTGGTCGGTCAGCGTCCGCGCCAACGACGGGTCGGCGGTCGGCCGGGGCCTGGGCGCCATCTTGAAACGGCTGGGCGTGGGCGAGCTCGACTTTCATTTGGACGCGGCTTTGCCGGCGCGGGCGGGCCTGGGCAGCTCGGCGGCGATGGCGGTGGCGGTGGCGCGCGCGGCCGCGCAGGCGCGCGGCCGTGGCGAGGACTCGGTTACCATTGCCGCCGCGATCGCTGACGCCGAGACGGTGTTTCACGGTTCCCCGTCGGGGATCGACGCCGCGGCGGCCAGCCTGGGCGGCGTGGGCCGTTTTCGACGCGCCACCGGCTGGCAGGCGATCAAGGTGCTGCAGCCGATGACCATCTGTGTGGGCCTGACCGGTCGTCCGCGCGACACCGCCGTCCAGGTGGCCACCGTCGCCCGCCTGCGCGAGCGCACGCCCGCCGTCGGCAAGGTGCTGGCGCTGATCGGCGAGCTTTGCCCCGCCGCCGAGCACGCCCTGGCGGTCGGCGACATCGATGGCCTCGGTCGTCTGTTCGACGTCGCCCACGGCTTGCTGGCCGCCCTGCGGGTCTCGTCGCCGGAGATTGAAACGCTGGTGCACGGCGCGCGCGCCGCCGGCGCCATCGGGGCCAAGCTGACCGGCGCGGGCGGTGGCGGCGCGGTGATCGCTCTCGCGCCCGGCCACGAACAGGACGTGCTGGCCCGCTGGCGCCGCGACGGCGGCGACGGCTTTTTGGCGGAGATCCGCGAGGCGCAGGCATGAACGCGGCGGGTGGCGCCTGCACGGCGGCGGCGGGAACCAACATCGCCCTGGTGAAATACTGGGGCAAACGCGATCCCGAGCTGAATTTGCCGGCCACCGGCAGCCTGTCCCTGACCCTGGCTGAAATGGGCACGCGCACCACCGTGCGCTTTGGCGGCAGCAGCGACGGCGCGGGCGGCGATCGGGTGCGTTTGAGCGGCGCGCCGGCCGACGAGCGCTTCGCGTTTCGGGTCAGCCGATTTCTCGATCTCGTGCGCCAACAGGCCGCGATCAGCGCACCGGCCGAGGTCATCACCGAGAACTCCGTGCCCACGGCGTCGGGCCTGGCTTCGTCGGCGTCGGGCTTCGCGGCGTTGGCCCTGGCAGCGTCGCGCGCCGCCGGTTTGACGCTGGCGCCGCAGGCGTTGTCGGTGCTGGCCCGCCAAGGTTCGGGCTCGGCGGCCCGATCAATCTTCGGTGGCTTCGTCGAGATGGCGCGCGGCCAAAAGCCCGACGGCAGCGATTGCTTCGCCCACCCGCTGGAATCGGCGGCGGCGTGGGAGCTGCGGCTGGTGATTGCGGTGACGGCGGCCGGGGCGAAGGCGCTCGGTTCGACGGCGGCGATGGATCGCACGGCGCGCACGTCGCCGTTTTTTCCCGCCTGGGTGGCCGGCAGCGACGGCGATCTGGCCGACGCGCGCGCCGCCATCGCCGAGCGCGATCTCGAACGCCTGGGTCGCGTCGCCGAGCGCAGCGCCCTGCGCATGCACGCCACGGCGATCGCCGCGGACCCGGCGATTGTTTACTGGAACAGCGCCACGCTGGCGGCGATGCACGCCGTGTACGATCTGCGCGCTGCCGGAGTGGCCGCGTACTTCACCATCGACGCCGGCCCGCACGTCAAAGTGCTGTGCGCCGCCGCCGACGCCGCCCGGGTGACCCACGCGCTGGGCGCCACTGTTGGCGTCCTGCGCACCGTCATCGCGTCGCCTGGCCCGGAAGCGCGGGTGGTAGAAGCATCGTGATGACGCCAAGGCAGCAGCGATGAGCCGCACGACGTTGCGCGGGCACCCGGTGGTGCAGGCGCCGGGAAAGATCTTTCTGGTCGGCGAATACGCCGTTCTGGAAGGCGGCACCGCGGTGGTGGCGGCGGTGAACCGCCACGTGGTCGGACAGTTTCTCGACGAATCGGATCATCCGTCGCCGGTCGTCGACGAGGCGGTCAAGCTGACCATCGCCGCCCTGGGCGACAAAGGCGCGGCGCTGCCGCAAGGAACCGTGCTGATCGATTCCAGCGCGCTGTCGGGCGACGGCCAGAAGCTAGGCCTCGGCTCCAGCGCGGCCTGCGCGGTGGCCGCGGTCGGCGCGATGATGGAGTTCGCCGGCGTTCCTTTGGCCGGCAACACCGACCTGTTGTTTTCGCTGGCCGACACCGCGCACCGGACGGCGCAGGGTGGCCTTGGCTCGGGGGCAGACGTGGCGGCGGCGGCGTACGGCGGCACGCTGTGGTACATGCGGCCGGGCGGCGGCGTACCGGTGATTCGCAAGCTGCCGCGCCTGACCTGCGTCGAGCTGGTGGTGTTCGCCGCCGGCGAGCCCAGCTCGACGGTGGATCGCGTGCGCGCGGTGGCCGAACTCGGCCGGCGCGCCCCCGAGCAGCACCGTTGGCTGATCACCGAGCTGCGACGCGCCGCCGATTCGTTCATCGAGTCGATGGCCTTGGACGACGGCCGCGGGGTGATCGCGGCGGCGCGCGCCGCCGGGCAGATCATGGCCGCGCTGGGCCGCGCCGCTGACGTCAGCATCGTGACGCCGGCCTTGCAGCACGCCGAGAAATTGGCCGAAGACCTGGGCGGCGGAGCAAAACCGTCAGGCGCCGGCGGCGGCGACGTGGGCGTGGCGTTCCTGCCCGATCGGGCCGCAGCGGCGTTGTTCACCACCCGCGCCGGCGCGGCCGGCGTGAAGATTCTGGACCTCAGCATCGACGAGCAAGGAGCTCTTCGGCGGTAGCGTCACTTAGGCAGCGAGGAAACGCATGTCCGACCCTGGCAGCAAACAGAAAAACGGTTCGCGCATCCCCGGTTTTTATCGGCTGACGGTGGAAGAACGCCGCCAGGCCTTGCGCGTGAACAGCGATCTGTCGGAGGCCGATCTGCTCACGCTGGAGCAAGGCGGGATCGACACCCGCGGCGCCGACGGCGTGGTGGAGAACGTGGTCGGCGTCTACGCCCTGCCTCTCGGCTTGGGGCTGAACTTCCAGGTCAACGGCCGCGACTATCTGGTGCCGATGGCCGTCGAGGAGCCATCGGTGATCGCCGCGGCGTCGAACGCCGCCCGCATGGTGCGCGAGGGCGGCGGCTTTGTCGCCGAGGCCGACGAACCGATCATGACCGCGCAGGTGGAGATCGTCGGGGTCAGCGATCCCGACCGCGCCCGCGAGCGCATCGGCCGCGCCAGCGCCGAGCTTTTGCAGCTGGCCCACAGCGCCCTGCCCCGGCTGGCCGCGCGCGGCGGCGGTGCACGCGCCCTCGAAGTTCGCACCTTCGCAGACCGGGTCATCGTTCACATCCACATCGACTGCCGCAACGCCATGGGCGCCAACATGGTCAACACC
This sequence comes from Polyangia bacterium, assembly GCA_036493295.1. Taxonomy (GTDB): domain Bacteria; phylum Myxococcota_A; class Polyangia; order Fen-1088; family Fen-1088; genus DATKEU01. The sequence goes on from DASXQB010000214.1 coordinate 8,286, forward strand.
GTCGCCGAGGCGGTGGCGGATCGACTGGCGACGCTGGCCGACGGACGATCGGGGCTGCGCATCTTGACCAACCTTTGTGATCGGCGCTGCGTGCGGGTGAAGGCGCGCGTGCCGCAGCGGACCCTGGCCACCGGCGAGCTTGACGGTGTCAGCGTGCGCGACGGCATCGTGGCGGCGTCGCGCTTCGCCGAGGACGATCCGTACCGCGCCGCCACCCACAACAAAGGAATCATGAACGGCGTCGACGCGGTGGTGATCGCCACCGGCAACGACTGGCGCAGCGTGGAGGCCGGTGCGCACGCCTTCGCCTGCACCGGTGGCCGCTATCGCCCGCTGGCGACCTGGTCCGTCGACGGGGCCAGCGGCGATCTGCTCGGCCGGCTGGAGATGCCGATGGCGGTGGGCACGGTGGGCGGCACGCTGCAGGTTCATGCCGGCGCGCGGCTGGCACAGAAGATCCTGGGCGTCACGTCGTCGACCACGCTGGGCATGCTGATCGGCTGCGTCGGCATGGCGTCGAATCTGGCGGCGCTGCGCGCGCTGGCCAGCGACGGAATCCAGCGCGGGCACATGGCGCTGCACCGGCGGGCCACCGCATCGCTGCGGCGGGTGGAAGAACCACTGGCGACGGTGGCCCCCCCGGAGGCGGCGCCGGTGGTAAGGTCGCGGCCATGATCCGGCAGATCTTGCGCGACGGGCGGGAGGGCGTGGACGGGGCGGCGGCGCGCGCGGCAGCGACGACGAGCGCGGTGCGCGGGCCCAGCGGACGGCCGCCGATTCCCTGGTTGGATCCGCCGGGCGGACCGTGGACCGTCGAGCGCGCCTACAAGTACTGCGAGGACTTCGCCCGCGGCCACACCGAGCGTTTTCCGGTGGCGTCGCGCCTGGTGCCGGCCGAGATGCGGCCGCATCTGATCGCGCTTTACGCCTTCGCCCGCAGCGCCGACGATTTCGCCGACGAGCCGCAGTACGAAGGCCGGCGCGTCGAAGCGCTTGATCGCTGGCAAGAGGAACTTGACCGCTGCTTTCACGGCGAGGCCGATCACCCGGTGTTCATCGCCCTGGCCGACACCATCGAGAAGCGCGACCTGCCCCTGCCGCCGCTCTCCGACATGTTGTCGGCGTTCCGCATGGACATCGACGTCACCCGGTATTCGACCTTCCAGGCGCTGCGCGGGTACACGGCGCGCTCGGCCGATCCGGTGGGGCGTCTGCTGTTGTCGCTGTTCGGTTACCGGCAGCCGGAGCTGTTTCGTTTCGCCGACGAGATCTCCACGGCGCTGCAGCTGACCAACTTCTGGCAGGACGTGGCCGCCGACGCCGCCCGCGGGCACATCTACATTCCGGCCGAGGATCTGCACTTTTTCGGGCTCACCGACGCCGACGTGCGGTCGCTCAAGCCCAGCAAGACCATGCGCAATCTGCTGCGCTTTGAAGTGGCCCGCACGCGCGCCCTGTATGAACGCGGGCGACCGCTGCTGGAAATGCTGGGGAACGACCTGCGCCTCGAGCTGATGCTGATCTGGCTTATCGGCACGGCGATCCTGGACAAGATCGAATCCGTCGACCACGACGTGTTCACGCAGCGCCCCGAGATCAGCAAGCGCGACAAGGCGATGATCATGGCCCGCGCCGCCAAGCAGTGGGCGTCGCATTTGGATCTCAGCGCCCTGCGCCGGCTGTGGCCCAGCGACTGACTGAGCTGAAGCGGCGTCAGGTCTTTTTCGCGCGAAGCGCCGCCAGGTGCGCGCCCACTGCGGCTTCGCGCCCCGACGATGACGGCTGGTAGTAACGACGTCCGCGCAAGGCTTCGGGCAGGTATTCCTCGACGACGAAGTGCCCTTCGTAGTCGTGCGGATATTTGTACCCGTCGCCCTGGCCCAAAGATTTTTGGAGCGGCGTGCTGGCGTTGCGCAGGTGCAGCGGCACCGGCAGCGCGCCGTGCGCGTCGACATCGGCCTTGGCCGCGCCGTAGGCCGTGACGGCGGTGTTGCTCTTCGGCGCCGACGCCAGGTACAGCACTGCCTGGGTCATGGGCAGCACACCTTCGGGCAGGCCGATGAAACGAAACGCCTCCATCGCCGCCACCGCCACGCCCAGCGCCTGCGGATCGGCGTTGCCCACGTCTTCGGCGGCGAAGATGACCATGCGGCGCAAGACAAACATCGGGTCTTCGCCGGCCTCCAGCATGCGCGCCATCCAGTACACGGCAGCGTCGGGATCGGTGCCGCGCAGACTTTTGATGAACGCGCTGACCACGCCATAGTGTTCGTCGCCCGCCTTGTCGTAAAGGATCGTCCGTCGCTGCAAGGCCTCTTCGACGACGGCGGGGGTGATCAGCTTGCGGCCGGC
>DASXQB010000215.1:0-4932 GCA_036493295.1 Polyangia bacterium
AATTTCCGTCGCCGCCGCCGTCCGGATAAAGATCGATCGTCACGAACCGGCTGACGTCGCACTTGAGCGCGATGGCCGTCAGGTCGAACATGTTCTTGGCCAGAGTTTGCGCGTCCGTGCCAGTGGCCAACATCGGGGCCATGCAGTTGGCGGTGCTGACCATCGGTGCCGAGGCGGCGTTTTTGATCTGCATTTCAAGCTGGCGCACTGATTCCAGGTGGGCCTGGATCTTCGTCCGATCGTCGGTGCCCAGGCGCTTTCCGAACGCGGTCAGCTCTCCCGCCGAAAAATCGAGGATGCTCTGCTGGCGCAGGTTGACCATGGCCATCTGGGCGGGCGGCATGTTGGCGCTGCTGAACAGCTTGGTGAACAGACGGGTCGGGTCCAGCTCGACCGCGTTCTGCTGACCGGAAGCGCGCCACGACGTCGAGCAGGTGTCGCCCGTCGCCTTGACGCCCAAGTTCAGCAGCGGCGCTTTCAGCGTCACGCCTTTCATCGCCAGATCGTCGGCCATCATCTGGTCGATCGACGGCGCCAGCGCGTTGTGCGATTCGGATTTCTTCTCGCGGGTCCCGGTCAGCGTCGCGCAGTAGCTGAAGTGACCGTCGTACTTGAACCCGTCGTCGATCAGCGACTGATAGTTGAGGCCGATCGGAAAGATCATCTTGGCGGCGAACGGCTGCATGGTGGTCAGCGTGCCACCCAGCGTGCCGATGTCGGCGCCGCTGGGGAAGAACGAGCTGGCGATGACGCCGTTGGTGTGCGTGACCGAGACGAACCGTTTCGGGAACCCGGACGGCATCGCCCCCTGAGCCTTCTCGGCGTGAATCAGCGGCAGCATGGCCGCGCTCAAGCCCATTCGCTTGAGCAGGGCCCGGCGCGAGAAACGTTGGGTGTTCATTGCAGCATCTCCCCGGTGGCAGGCGACCGATAGCGGAATGAGCGTGACGTCGCCACCCCGATCATCGCGTCGGTGATCGAGTTGGTCTTCTTGAACGCGGTGGCGATGGCGGTCAGCGAGGCCTGATCGTCGTCGGTCTCGGTGCGGTCGGTGGCGAAGCGGAACCATTGCGTGGCAAAGCAGTTGGCCACGTCGGTGCTGGTCGACAGCGCCTGGGAGAGCTCGATGGCGTTGTTGAAGTTGTGCTTGGTACCGTCGATCTCGATGGTGCTGGTCGCGTCGACGACCCCACCGTTGTCCATCGTCCGGAACTGGCCGATGCCGTCGTAGTTCTCGAAGAAGAAGCCCACCGGATCCATCAAGCTGTGGCAAGCGGTCGAGCAGGGGTTCTTGTCGTGGTCTTCGAAGCGCTGGCGGGTGGTCTTGCCCACCGACGACGCCGCGGTGGCCACCGCCGGAACGACGTTCGGGGGCGGCGGCAGCACACCGCAGAAGAACCGTTCGTAGACGCGACGTCCGCGCTTGACTGGGTGCGACCCGTCGGTGGCGCCGGTGACGGTCAGGAAGGCGGCCCGGGTCAAAAGGCCCGAGCGCTGGGCGGTGTTCAACGTGGTCGACATCATCGTGGTGCCCTTGACGCCGCTGACGCCGTAAACAGCGGCCAGCGCCTGATCCACCGACGAGACGTTCTGGGTCAGCAGCGACGACAGCTTTTGATCGCCCTTCATGATGCTGGCCACCAGGGCGTGCGTCTCGCCGACCATCGCCCCCTTCAGGTCATCGTTGAACTGCGGGTAGACGTTCGGATCCTTCGGGCGATTGGGCACGTCGCTGAGGGTCAGCCAGGCGTCGACAAAGTTGGCCACCGTATTAGCGCCCTTTGAATCGGCCAGCATGCGGCGCGCCTGGGTCTCGAGATCGGCTGGCGTGCTGAGCTGGTTGGCCGCCGCCGCGTCGAACAAGGGCTGGTCCGGCAGCGAGTTGTAAATGAAATAGGAAAGTCGCGACGCCGTCTCGTAGGGATTGAGTCGCGCCACTTTGCCTTCCATGGTCGGCGCGTTGTTGCCCAGCTCCCAGTGGTACAGGAACGTCGGCGTCTGAACGATCCCCTCCACCAACAAGCCGATGGCGCCCGCATACGTCAGAGCCAGCGTGGTGCGGCCCAAGGTGTAGAGCGCGAACAAACGATCCGCCTCGTCGCTGGCCACCGGACGGCGATAGGCCTTGAGGCCGAAGGTGTTGATGAAGGTCTTGGCGCACGTGTCTTCCGCGGTGCCAGCAGCGCAAGGGGCCAGCGTGGCGGCGTTCTTCTCGGCGCCTTTGCCCAGGGCCAGCGCGGCGTCCTTCAGCGTGTCGACGTCCTGCAACGATACCAGTTGGGCCCGCGGGTACAGAAAGCCAGGATCGTAATCAGGTGGGAAGGCGGTGGCGGGATTGCTGGTGTCACCCAGCAGGTCGCGGACAGTGTTGTTGAACTCGACGTGCGTCATGCGGCGCAACGGCATCGGACCAGCCGAGTTGGGATCGCCGGGACTCCCCGGAACCACGCCGGTGCCGGTGCCTGTGCCGGGCTTGCCGGTGTTGTTCCCGGTTCCGTTGCCAGGCGATCCGGTGTCGGTGCCGGGCTCACCTGACTGACCGATGCTTCCGGTGCAGCCCACGGCCAGCACCAAAGCCGCCGCGACGGCGCTGAAGTTCGCACCTGTTCTCATGATGGCGGGTCCTTCCTTGAAAAACCGGGAGCGGCCAGGCTATGCGTAATTCGAAGGGGACAAGTCAGCCTCACCAATAGGCCACCCGTCTGACGACCCCGACCCGATGCATCCGCCCCGAAACCGGTCCTGACAGCGGGACCACTCGGTTTTCTAGACTAATGGCGCCATTCGACCCGAACCTTCACGTGGTCCGGACAAATTGGTTGACCTCGAGAACCGCCGGCCCAGTGAAGATTTGTTCGCGTTATCCCCTTGATCGGCAGCCAACGGGACTGGCAATAAAACAAATCCAATGAAAACCATCCGGACAATTTCTCCTTTCTTCGTGTTGTTGCTGGCCAACGTCGCTTGTTCAAGCGGCGGCCAGTCAAATGGCGGCTCGGGCGGCGCGGGCGGCGCCGCATCGGGCAGCGGCGGGAAAGCGGACGCCGGCAGCGGTGGGTCCAGCGCCAGCGGCGGCAGCAGCGGAACCGGCGGCAGCGCCATGGGCAGCGGCGGCGCCGCGCCCACTGACGGCGGCGGCAGCGGCGGGGCCAGCGCCAGCGATGGCAGCGCCGACAGCAACGGCGGCACCGGCGGCGCGGTGGTGAGCAACAACGTCTTTCTGTACGTCTCGGGCTACAACGACTCGGGAGTGGCCATTTATCGCTTTAATACAGGCACCGGCGCGCTGACCGCCATGGGCAGCGCCACCGCGGGCTCAGCGCCGACTTATTCGGTGGCGGCGCCGTCCGGCAAGTTCCTGTACGTCGACGACGAGGCCGCCACCGCCACCATCACCGCGTTCGGCATCGGCACGGATGGCGCCTTGACCAAGATGAACACCGTGAAGACCGGCGGGGCCGGCACCGCGCAAATGTCCATCTCGCCGGACGGAAAATGGATCGTCGCCGCCGACTACGACAGCGACAGCGTCGACGTGCTGGGACTGAACACCGACGGCAGCGTGGGCGCGATCAGCGACAGCCAACCCGGCTGCCCGGCCGCCCACAACGTGCAGTTTGATCCCAGCGGCAAATTCCTGCTGGCCGCCTGCAAGAGTGATTCGGGCAAAGACACGCCACGCATTCTTCAATTCAGCTTCGCCGCCGGCAAACTGACCGCCAACAGCCCGGCCACGGTCATGTTTGGCGCCGACCCGCGCCACATGACTTTCGACGCCGCCGTCAAACATCTTTATGTATTGACCGAGGCCACCGACCAGATTTTCTATTTTGACTACGATTCGACCAGCGGAAAGATCGCCAACCCGCAGATGGTCAGCGCGCTGGACGCGGGCGGCAAGGCAGGCGCCGGCGGCCACATCGCCTTCGGCGGCAAGTTCCTTTACGCCGCCAATCGGTCGGACAACAGCGTCGGCATCTTCTCTATTGATGCTGCCGGCAAACCAACAGGCGGCAGTTGGCAACGAACCGCCACCAATGACGTGCGCGAGTTCTCATTTGATCCGACCGGCAAATATTTGGTCACGGCCAACCAGACCGGCTCGCAGGTGACGGTGTTCAGCGTCGATGCAACGTCCGGAAAGTTGACGCCGGTGGGCTCGCCGACCAGCACCAAGAGCCAAGCCGCCGCCGTCACCTTCGTCGCGGTGCCGTGAACGGCGCAGCTCGATCGCCCGACGGCTGACGATCGACTTTAAATTAGCGCCGACACTGAACGTTCCGGCTGGCCGTCTTCTAAAGGTTTGGTGTGGAATGACCGAACAACTGGGGGGGCCTGCCCCAGTAACACATGCCACCAGTTGCCACCCAGGTCCCGGCCGATGAAGCGAACGATCCGTCGGAAAAGATTCGCGCCGCGGTGACCGAACGCCTGGCGGCGGGGACGTTCGAAGTCCCGATGCTGCCGCAGGTGGCCAGCCAGGTCAGCATCCTGGCCAGCAGCGCGGACGCCGACGCCTCGCGCTTGTCCGCGCTGATCCACCGCGACCCGGTGCTGGCCAGTCACGTCCTGCGCATCGCCAACTCGCCAGCGTACATGCCGCGCATGCCGATCGTGTCGCTGCAACAGGCGGTGGCGCGGCTGGGATTGCAAGTGGTCGCCGAGATCGCCTTCGCCGCCTCCGTGCAAAGCGGCGTCTTCCGCGTCCCCGGATACGAATCGGTTTTGAAACAACTGTGGCGGCATTCGCTGGCGTCGGGCGCCTTCGCCAAAGAGATCGCCCGCGCCCGGCGATTCAATGTCGAGAGCGCATTTTTGTGCGGGCTTTTGCACGCGGTCGGGCGGCCGGCGATGTTGCAGCTGACCACCGACGCCGCCAAGACGCTGCGTTTGACCCTGGCGCCGGCGCGGGTCTTCACGCTGCTGGATGAC
>DASXQB010000216.1:0-1518 GCA_036493295.1 Polyangia bacterium
CGCTAGCCGGCGGCGATCCGAGATCCGCCGCGCTTCGAACACCGATGCCGCCTTGTCGATTCGTTCGCGCGTTGGTTTGGGCTCGACGCCTTCCCAGCGCGCCGCCTTTACTTCCTTGGCGACGCCCATCGCTTCCAGCACCGACAGAATGACCCGCACCCGTCTTTCGGGCAGCGCCATCGACAGTGCCAGATCACGCACCGAAACTTCTTTGCCCTCGTCACTCCAGGCATAAAGACCTTCCGCCACCATGCGCGCCTGCGCTTTGGTCGGGTGCGCCTCTTTCAAGAAGTGTTCTTGAATGGCGATGTCATCGGGCTGAAACAGCAGCACGCAGCGCGCCGGTTTGCCGTCGCGTCCGGCGCGTCCCGCTTCCTGCACATAGGATTCGGGCGACCCGGGCATTTGATAGTGGATGATGTAACGAATGTCCGGCTTGTCGACGCCCAGGCCGAAGGCGTTGGTGGCCAGCATGACCACTTTGCGGCCGGCTTGCATGAAAGACGCTTGCGCCTTCTCGCGCTCGTCGGTGGTCATTTTTCCGTTGTACCGTTCGACGGGAATCTTGCCGTGGCGCAAAGCCACATACAGATCGTCGACGGCGCGCACAGTGGCGCAGTAAACAATTCCCGGCCGGCGCAGACGCTGGATCAATTTTCCCAGCTGGCGCAGCTTGTCTGCCTCGCCCGCCACCTTTCGCACGTCGAACGCCAGATTCGGACGGTGGAACGATACGCGACAGACCTTCGGATCGCGCATGCCCAGCTGCACCAGCACGTCGTCGCTGATGGCCGGTGTGGCCGTGGCGGTCAGGCCCAGAATGGGCGGGCGACCCAGAACCTGAGCGGCGCGCCGCAGGCCCAAATACGAGGGGCGAAAGTCGTGGCCCCACTGTGAAACACAGTGCGCCTCGTCGACACAGAAAAGAGAGAACTTCACGCCCGCCAGCGCGTCCTGCACGGTGGGCGAATTGATCGACTCTGGCGTGATCAACACCAGTTTGATGGTGCCGTCGCGCACCGCTTGCAGATCGGCGGCGCGTTCCTTGGCGGTGCGGGTCGAATCGATGCGCGCCACCGGAACGCCGGCCGCCTTCATTTTGCCGACCTGGTCTTCAATCAACGCCAGCAACGGAGAGACGACAATTGTCGGTCCCTCCATCACCAGCGAAGGCAGCTGATAGGTCAGCGATTTGCCGCTGCCGGTGGGCATGATGGCCAGCGTGTCCCGCCCGGCCAGCACCGATTCCATGATCTCCGCTTGGCCCGGGCGTAGCCCGCGCAGCTTGAAGACTTCCCGCAGCTTGATCAGCGCGCGCTGCAAAGCAGGGGACGGAGGGGCAGCCGGCTCACTGGGGGTAATCACCGGTACCTTGGCCGTCGCCGACGGAGGCGTGGCGGACGCAGCACTTTCGGCCGCATCGTCCGAGCGGTGAATGACGATCGTCGGAACGTTGTCGTCCAAGTCAGCAGCAGGCGGGGGAGCCGCCGCAGTTGACGAATCTTTTTCCGAAGAGCG
>DASXQB010000217.1:0-14906 GCA_036493295.1 Polyangia bacterium
GTGGGGGCCCGTCGTCTGGCCGGGCGGGACCTGGAAAGCCATGAACGAGGGAACGTCGATCATCGGGCCAAGGACGTTGGTCATGTTCATTTCCATGTCCCGGACGCTGGACAGGTGCAGGTCGAGGCGCTGCCGATCGTCCTTGCTCAGCTCCGAGCGGGCCTGCAGCTCCTTGAGCTCGCCGCGGATCAGGTCATTGACCGACAGGCGCTGGGCGGCAATCTTCTGGTAGGTGCCGGGATCCGCCATCATCGTGCCGGAGAGACCGACCGTTCGCTGGTAGGCGGTCCAGGGATTGTTGTCACCGACGCGCAGAAGTCCTTTCAGGCCGAAGGAAAGTGAATCATCCCGGAACTCACCTTTGCGACCCGCGTACAACGTCAGCGGCTCCTGGCCGTTTGCGGTCTGATTGGCAATGAAAACGTCGATGGATTCAGAGACCGGCAGCTGCCGTGGATAGACACCGGTGACCGGCGCTCCCGTCGATGCGGCGACCGCGCCGCCGCCGTGCAGCTGGGAGTACTTGAAGCTGGTGCCCCGAAGGAAGATCAGCTTGGACACATAGTCCTTGAGGATGCTGGTGGCCTGGTCGGCGTCCGCGCCGGCCATGGTGGCGGCGCTGAGAGGGCCCATCGCGCGCGGCCAGTACATGTCCGTCTCGGGCGGTGCGCCGTTGACGACAGCGGTCACCACGCCGCCGCCCATGTGCGGCCCTTGCACCAGGCCGTTCTGTTGCAGCATCAGCGCCGAGTAGATCTTGGCCGGCGTTGCCGCCGCCCGCGCGCGCGCTTGGAAGACGTCCAGGGCCGGCAGTCCCACCACCACGCCTCCCAGCCCGCGGAGAAATCGACGACGGGGAAAGTGCTTCTTTGCGATCATAGCCATGCTCCTTAGGGGGCCCGCGTGAGGAAAGCGTCTGTCGCCACCAGGTTCACGACTAGGTTCTTGGTCGAGGAATCGGCCTTGGCGCGAACGCCCGCCTGGGTGACCAGCTTCTGGTCGGCATCGCTACTCATGTCGACATCGCGGCCGTACAGGTACTGCACCAGGTGCGACGCATAGCAGTCCTGCGCCTGCTGGCTGTTGGCGATGGCCTTGATGAGATCCAGCGCACCGTTGAACGATACGTCGTGACCGTCGATAGAGTAGCTGCCACTCGAATCGATGGGCTGTCCGTTCTCCTGGGTGCGAAACTGCGCGAAGCCGTCCAGGTGCTCCAACCCGAAACCAAGCGGGTTGATGAGCGTTGTGTGGCAAGCATTGCAAGGGGCGTTCATCGTCAATGTCGTCACCCGCTGGCGATTCGTAGAGTTGGGATCCAGGGCAGGCAATGGCGGCACCACGTCCGGCGGCGGCGGGATCTCCACGCACAGGATGTCCTTGGCGATCTCCACGCCGCGCACAATGATCGAAGGGGTCTGTCCGTCGGCGTTGGACGACAGAAAGCCGGCCTGGGTCAAAAACCCGGCTCGCTGCGTGGGATCCAGGTTCACCTTCACGAAGGGGTCAGGTTGCCCCGCGGCGGGGCTGGGGCTGGCGAGGCCGTAGACCTTGGCGACCTTGCTGTTGGCGAAGGTATACGGCGCTGTCAGCAGCTCGGTCATCCCGCGGTCCTGCCCAAAGACGATATCGTCGGTGAAAGACAGGACTTCCTGTTTCAGGTCGCCGCCGATGTCGGGGGTGAAAGCGGGCGCTGCCTGCACGTCTTTGTTAATTTGATCAAAATCGCGCAGGTGCAACAACTGATAGTTGAAGTCGCTGATCGTGGCTCGGCCGGCCGGAGAGCTGATCAGACGCTGCGCCTGCTCGACCACGCCGTCGCGGGTTTGCAACTTGTGCGCGGCCGCCGCCGTGAACAGCGCATTGTCCGGCATGGTGCTGGCCAAGCTGTAGGACAGTCGCGAGGCGATCTCGTAGTCGGTCAGCGGGATGCGCCCGCTTACCACGGCGGTGCTGCTTTCCACGCGATAAAGGAAGTGGGGCGATTGCAAGAGGGCGCGCAAGACCAGCTCGACGCCGTCCACGAACGCATCCCCGCTGGCCAGCAACGTGGCGCCCCGGTCGAAAAGCGCTTTGTACCGGGTGGTGTCGGCGGCGGTCAGGGGTCGGCGAAAGACCCGCTGACCGAAGTTTTGAATGAAGCTGGTCGCGCGGTCGCCCGACGTGACTGTCGGGGCAACCATCGCCAGCGACTGGGTATCGTGGGCGACCTGCTTGGCGATCGCTTCGGCGGCGGTTTGAAAGTCCAGACGATTGTTTGAATCGACCGTCAGCACGCCACCGTTGGTGTCAAAGGCGGTGATCAGCGGCTCGGCGACGAAGGACTTGGAAAGCCCCAGCGGGGCGGGCAACCGCAGGAGGTCCTGCACCGTGTTCTCCCACTGCTGGTTGTTTAATCTGGCCATCCGCGTGCTCGCCGCCGGAGTGCTGAGGATCGGACCCTTGGTGTCGTTAGACGGAACGGAGGTTGAGCCGCCGCCGTTACCCTTGCCACCGCCGGTGTTGCTGGGCCCGCCGCCGGCGGGGCCAGACCCACCGATAGAACCGGAGCAGGCCATCGCCATCGTCAGCGACAGCGAGACCATCCCCGACAGCAGCGGCGGAAGGAACCTCGACCAGCGCGCAGCCAAAGCCGTTGATTCCAACATATGTATGAGTGGCCTGGAGACTGGTTAGTGGTTCAGGAAATCGTTCGCGTGACCTGGTTCGACATGTCTAAATAGCCAGAGTGGACATTTGTACGTGGTCAGTTAGCGAAAGAGAGGCGAAGAAATCGCCGGGCACAAAATCATAGCAATGCGGCGCCACCGTCTCTGTCAACGGGTGTCGACAATAATTGAAAAGCTTTTGGGCCATTCGCGGCGTCGCCCGATTCGACGCGGCCGGGAGGAAGCCCACGGCCATGAGCCAAATGGTGGGTGTTGCCGACGTGGCCTGGGAGGTCTTCCAGCGCCACACGCTGCCCTGATCGCGCGCGGCCTAGCGCTTCTTGCGGATGGTCCACCCGGGCAAGGCCTGCTCGACATCCTTGTGTTCGTCGGCAGCCTGGGCGAATCGCTCGGTGGTCTCTTTCTTCGCAAAGTACGCTCTGGCCCGCGCCGGTGCGGTCGGCGGGGATGCGGTTATCACCGTCGCGCCGGCGGCGTTTGCGAAGCCGATGACCTTGTTCAAGTCACGGCCCGGTTTTGCTTTGAGATCGACATAGAAAGGAAAACCCTTCGCCGCGGCGTTGGTCTTCAGCAGATCATTGTCGTGGTCGTCGCTGCTGTAGTCGCAGGTTCCATTGTCCGCGCCGGCGCAACGGATCGGCCGAGGCGATTGGTTGTCGTCAGAGACGAAGCCAAGACGCTTGCGCCAACACTTCGGACAAGGAATCGCCTTCAGCTCGTCGGGGGTTATTTTCATCGGCGACGAAATCGTTACGGGCAGCCTGTGCGGGTATACGTGGTCACTGCGGTGTCGGCGCCACTCGTCAGCGAGAGAAGCAGTTGCCCGGGGGTCGCGGTGTACGTCAAGGCGGGCGGAATCGGCGATGGAGAGGTCGAGGCGCAATCGACGGCGAAGGAAAGCTGATTGCCCGACGTCGAGATGCTGGTGTTGGCGGCAAACGACAACGAAACCGTGGTGCCGGCGGCGTCCCGGACCTCGCCTGTCCATAACATCTTCGTCGCCCCTGCCAGGACGACGAGGGTGATGCGGCGGCCGGCCGGCGTGATCGCGCCATATCCTTCGGCCGCCGTCGACGCGTAGACGCCGTCGGCAATCGTTCCGCCGGTGGGCGCTGGTGGCGATCCGGTGCGGGCGGTGAAGGGCACGGCTAGGGCGCTGTTCACCACGGCGTTGCACACTGGCGCCGCGCGCGTGAAGTCGGGCTCATTCGAGCAAGTTGAACCGGCGCCGTCCGCGCCGTCAGTGCTGCCGGCGTTGTCGGCGGGCGCGCCGTCTATCGTCTTGGCGCTGTCGGCGGTGGCGCCGTCGGCGGATTGACTATCAGCGCCCGCGCATCCGGCAGACGCCAGCGTCAACCAGCCGGCGACCAGGATCGGGGCAACGGCGCCTACCATGCCGGCATCCAACCAGAAGCTGGCTCCGTTGGTCAAGACGCGGGCTGGGCGCCAGAGCGGGGAAGCTCGAATGAAAAAAGAGCACCGCGTCCGGGTACGCTCTGGACGCGGAGCTCGCCGCCGTGGGCAGCGACAATGCTTTTGGCAATGAACAGGCCCAGGCCCGTTCCGCGCGGTTCGCTTTTCCAGTAGCGCTCGAAGATGTGGGCGAGGTGCTCGGGCTTGATGCCCGCGCCGGTATCCTCGACTTCAAATCGGATGGTTTCGCCGCGCTCGCTGGTGCGCACGGTGATTCTTCCGTCCGCCGGCGTGAATTTGAGGGCGTTGCCGATCAGGTTGCCGAGCACCTGCATGATTCGATTGCGGTCGCAGAAGACCACGCTGTCGCCGGGCGAGCTGGCGACTGCGATCGTTATCCTGTGTTCTTCCGCCTGGGGCGTGAAGAGATCGATCACCTCCTGCAGCAAACCATCCAGCCGTTCGGGCGCGCGTTCGACGACGAAGTCACCCTGTTCGATGTGGGTGGCGTCAACGAGATCACCGATGAGGTGGTCCATGCGCAAGCTCGAACGCTCGATGACTTTCAAATTGCGCCGCGACGAAAGTTCCTCTGCCGGCGTCAACTGCAGTCCGGCGACTGCGATGGTGATGGCAGTCAGCGGATTGCGCAGATCGTGAGCGACGATCGCCAGCAGCTGTTCGCGGGCCAGGGTCGCCGCGTTGGCGCGTCGTTGGGCCCTGTGCAACGAATGAATGAGAGCGCAGATGGCCGCGCTCACCACCGCGAAGAGAAGAAGATCCGTGTTGGCGCGCAGCACGCTTTCGCCGGGTTCTCGCCAGTAAAGACCAAGAGCGCCGGTGAAGAGCACCGCCGAAACGATTCCCGGACCAAGGCCGCACAGCCAGGCGACCACCAGAATGGTGGGCAGGAAAACCAGATGGCGGTTATGAGAGCGGCCCCACCAGGGATCGAGGGCCATTCGCCCCGCCATCACCGTCAGGGTCAGCGCGACCGAAGCGCCGTATTTTTGCCATGTGCGAGGGGTTCGCACCTACGCTGGTCCCTCTTCGGCGGCGCTCCGCAACTTTGCGGACGGGAACGACGGGCGCCACACGTTGGAACCGATCGGCACCGCCGGATATTACGCGACCTGGCTCGGGCCCACAACGAACGGTCCGCTGCTGGGACGGCACCCGATCGCCGTTGGCCGATTCTTTTTTCGGCGCTCACAGAAATGCAGCCTGCGGGCCACTCACACTGATATGCCAACTTTTCGTCTTAGCGATCGGGTCCTCACTGCGTCGCTGTTTGGGCTGCTTTCTACGCTGGCTGTCGCCGCCTGTTCGACGGGCTCGGGTGGCGGCGCCGCCGGCAGCGGCGGTGTTTCAGGAGCGGGCGCAGGTGGCTCGGGCACCGGCGGCACGACGGCTGACGCAGGCACGGGCGGCACGATGGTGGTCGGCGGCGCCGGTGGCACCGTCGGCGGCGCCGATGCCGGCCTGCCAACCACGGGGGTGTGCGCGGGCGCCGGCACGCGGTCACTGACCGTCGACAACGGGAAGGTCGACGATTTCGAAGCCGCCGCCATCCTTCCTGGATGGTCAAGCTTCAACGACGTCATGCCGGCGCATGACGTCTTCAAGATCATGCGCGCGGCCGGCGGCGCCGCCAACACCGGGTTCGCGGCACACTACACCGGCATGGGAGCCATCACCCCGGCCATGAACGGCTTCGGCGCCGGTACGGTTTACAACCTGGCCATCGATCACACGAACATGATCTTCTGTGTCGACATCACGGCCTTCGACGGGGTGACCTTCTGGGCCAAGGCCGCCACTGCCGGCGCGAAGGTGGGCGTCAACTTCATCGTGCCCAGCACCAACATGGCGCCGGACGGTGACTGCACCGCTGGTTGCTTCAGCCACCCACAGAAAACCATCGCGCTGACGGCCGACTGGGCGCAGTACTCCGTGCCGTTCTCGTCCGCCATCGGCGGCACCGGGGCCAGGGTGGGCGCGGTCATCCAGCAGCTGGGCTGGTTGACGCCTGATTCGAACTGGGACTTTTGGCTCGACGAGATCCAACTTTACAAGGGCACCGCCCCGACCACACCGGTTGGCGGCAACAGCACGATGTAGCCGCCCGCCGATCAGGCCCGCTCCGAAAGAGACCACATGTGATGAATGATGGGCCTTCCGCCATTTTGGGGCGCGTTTAAGGTGCGTTGCCTCATCGCCGATGAGATCTTCGGAGGCGACCATTATGCTATCGACGGTGAGCCCGTCTGCCGATACGACTGACGGGGCCCAGCCTGTCCACGTGCTACTCGTTGACGACGAGCCCGCCGTTGCGCGCGCCATGGGGCGTCTTCTTGCCAAGGCCGGGAACACCGTCACCACCGCCGCTGACGGCAAGCAAGCGATCGGACTGGTCGAGCACACTGCCTTCGATGTCGTCGTCAGTGATGTCGAAATGCCCGGAATGAGCGGCCTGCACATGCTGCGCGCCATTCGCGAACGGGATCAGGATGTCCCCGTGGTGTTCATGACCGGCAGGCCGGCTTTGGAATCCGTCGTCAAGGCGATGGAGGGCGGCGCTTTCCGTTATCTCACCAAGCCCGTCGACGGCGCGGAACTGGTCAATCTGGTGGAACGGGCGGCGCAGATGCATCGGCTGGCCATTGTCAGCCGGAACGCCGCCAACAAGATCGCCGATAAGCCCCTCGCCGATCGGGCCGGGCTGGAACCCCGGTTCAACGCCGCCCTGGATCAGATGTGGATGGCCATGCAGCCCATTGTCTCCTGGAATGAGCGCGCTGTTTTCGCTTATGAGGCTCTGTTGCGGACCGACGAACCAACGCTGCGCAGTCCGGTTGATTTCATCGACGTCGCCGAGCGCCTGGCCCGCACCGACGAGCTGGGCCGCCGGGTCCGCCGCCGGATCGCCGATCAGATGGCCGACGTTCCCGCCAACGTGAAGGTGTTCGTCAATCTTCATCCCATGGATCTGCTGGACCCGGAACTTTGCGCCACTTACGGCGCCCTCACGCCTTTTGCTTCGCGGATCGTCCTGGAGATAACCGAACGCGCGGCTCTGGACGAGATCTCCGGCGTTGCCGACAAAGTTGCCAGCTTGCGCCAGCTCGGATTTCGTATCGCCCTGGACGATCTCGGAGCGGGTTATGCCGGACTGTCCAGCTTTGCTTTACTCGAGCCCGAGATCGTCAAAGTGGACATGTTCCTGGTGCGGGGAATCCATCGTTCGGCAACGAAACAGAGAATCTTCCACTCTTTCGCCACGCTTTGCCGCGATCTCGCGACCACCATTGTCGCGGAAGGCGTCGAAGTGACCGAAGAGCGGGATTGCCTGACCGAGCTGGGCGGCGACCTTTACCAGGGATATCTCTTCTGTCGGCCCGGTCGGGGTTTCCCCGGACCCATCTACTGACCGGCCGTCCCATTTTCTGGATACAGTCGTCCGGCCCATACTCTTCGGATGACCCTGTCGCCTACTTTCGGCGGAGCCAGGGAAAGAGAGTCGATCGCCACCGGTTCTTCGTTTCCGATGGCGGCGCTTGCCGCGCCAACCAGATGCTTCGGTCTTCCGGCGAGAAGGCCTCATAGCACGGCTCGCACAGCCACAAGACGTTCTTGACCAGGGAGCCGCGGGGCGCGATGGGCGCGTCGAGCACTCGAAAATAAGCCGGTTCCGGCAACATCGCGCCACACTGGACACAGGGAAGAGTGGGCATATCTGCAGGTTCGGCAGATTGCGCAATAGCATTAAGTCGGGCGAATCAGAATGGATGCGCGCCGTGGGCACCGATGGAGAGTTCAAGCTGAACGAAGCCGATCAAGGCGCTGGGCACATCGGGCCCCCAAAGATTCTGGGCGTAGAGGCGGAAGCGCGAGAACTCGCTGGGCGCGAACGTCACTGAGCCCGCCACGCCGTACCGCCGCGGAACGTTGGCCCCGGACGGCACGCCGGTGAGATCGAAGCGCGTGCCCAGGTACCAGCGCTTGGCCACCTGCACGACAGGCTCGGTGTAAAGCGCCCCCTCGGTTGGTCCGCCTTGGGAGATGGTGCGGGCGAAATATTCCGTGCTCCACATCAGGCTGCCCATCTCACCGACGACGGTGGGCGGCCGCCATTTGAAGTACAGATCGCCGCCATAAAGGTAGTCTCGCCGGCCGTCGCCGCAGGGAGGCAGCGCGCACTCGGAGGCGATGGCGGTCGCGAAATTCAAGCCCAGGAAGACCGAGGTGGCCTCCGAGGGCGACCAGAATTGTTCAAGAACGCCGGTGTACGCCAGGCTGGCCGGCCCGCGGCTTCCGCCGCCGAACGTCGCAACGACGCCCACATCGGGCGCGCCGACGCTGAACGCTTCGGCGTAGAGCGTGGCGAACCAGGGAAGCCCGGGCAAGAGCAGCGAGACTTGCAACCCGGGCGCGCGGAAGCCGTCGGCGCCGAACAGGAGAGGCGTCATCAGCGGGCGCCGGGTGAAGTGTTGCAGGTGCAAATGCTGTCCATTGTTGCGGCCCAGCTGCGACCGGAACGTGCCCGCCTTGATTTGTAGGTTGGCCGGCAGGGCGGTGGTCAGTAGGTACGCCTCCTCGACCTCGATGCCTTCGAGGTTCGGGATGGTGAGAAAAACCGCCGCCTCCAGGTAGGGATCAACGGCCGCCTGAAACGCCAGCTCCACCTCTTGCAGCGTGAAGCCTTCCTTGGAATTGCTGGGGTCGTCGCCGGAGACGGGAATCCCGATGCCGGCAAAGTCGGAGCGATGGCGGCCGTAGTATCCAAAACTGCCGTCGACGATCACGGAGGTGTCGGGGTTCAAGACGCCGGCGCTCGGCGGCCGCACGGCGCTCTGCGCTGTCACGGGTGCGTCGGCGCCAGGTGCAACCGAAGCGGGCGCTCCCTTGTCAGGCGATCCGGTTGCCGGCTGCTGATCCGCACCGATCGCGGCGCGAATGGCCGCCAGGTCGGGCGCTGGTGCCGGCGGAGCACCGCCGTCGACTGCGGGCGCATGGGGTGCATCTTGCTGGCCGGCGTCCTGCGCGTGAGCCGGCGCGATGGCCATCGCTTCGACGGCCGACGCCAACACAAACGCCGACGCCACCGTCAAAGGGAGACGAACTAGACCAGCCCGGATCACGAGAGACCTCCGGCCACCGCGCGAATCACGGCATCGAGGTGATCAAGGTAGGAGCCGTCCACCGACGTCATGCCTTCAATGAGGACCAGGCGGGCCCCGGTCTGCTGCGCGATGAGCTGTCCGGTGTTCGAGGGATACCAGTTTTCCTGGAGGATCGTACGCACCTTGCGGTCGCGCATCCGGCCGATCACCTCGGCCACGTGCGACGGGTTGGGCGGGATGCCCGGCTTGGGTTCAATCTGGTCCACCTCGACCAGATCAAGCCAGTTCGTCAGATAGATGAAGCTCTTGTGGTACGTGACCACCGCCGTACCTCGGTGCGGCGCCATCAACCGCTCCCACGCGACGATCTTGGTCTCGGCGCGCTTGGCAAAATCTTCGGCGTTGCGCTCGTAGCTGGCGCGTCCAGCCGGATCCAGGCGGCCGAATCTTTCGGCGAGACCGCGCGCGATGCGGATCCCATTGCGCGGATCCAGGGTGTAGTGCGGGTTTCCGCCGGGGTGGATATCGCCCATCGATCGATCGACTCGACCGCTGGGCACCTCCAGCACGCTGATCATCGTTGAGGTGTCGATGTACGCCGGTCCGCCCAACTGGATGGCGGGATTTCGGGCGCCGCGCACCAGGACCGGCAACCACCCGATCTCGTAATCCAGGCCCATCGCGCACAACGCATCGGCGCGGTTGAGTTCAAGCACCAGGTTCGGCCGCGCGTCGACAAAGTGCGGATCCTGCGTTGGCTTGGCGAGCACCGTGATTTCCGCCTCGCGCCCCAGCACCTCGCGCGCAATCGCCCCCAGATCGCCGACTGTGGCGACGACGTGAAGCGCCTTGCAGACCGCGACTCTCTCCGCCGCGGTGACGGAAATGAAAACGATACCCACGATCACCAGTAACGAACGCAAAGCTCGACCCATTGAACACCTCTGAAATGACGGACACATTGCCGAGGCGCACGCCGCGCGTGGCGCGCACGCCTCGACCATCAGACCTGGACGGATGTCGGCCCGGTCAGACGGGAGGCGAGTTCTTGGGCGCGAGGCGGTATAGGCGAAGACTGTGGGGCGCGTCGTCGCCGTCCGTGAGCGCGTAGGCGGCAGCAGCGAAATTCGGCAGGACCCCGATGCTGAACGCTGCGGGAGGCCAGGCGCTGTCGCGCTGCCCAAGCAGGGCGAGACATTGATCGTGTGCGTGGGGCTCTAATTGCGTGCCGGTCTCAAGCGCGAGATGCGGCGTGGACGACAGCCGATGGGCCGGCGGGCTGGCTGACCGGGCGGTGCCCTCGACGATCTCGCCATGCTCCGGGCAAATCTCGTGCTCGACCAGCAGCAGGTGCAGCGCCGTCGAAGCGTGGGCGCCGAGCAGCGCCACCGCCACTGCCAAGCTGATGATTGACCGCTTACGCCCGAACATCGAGGTCCGCGAATCTTACGATGAATCGCCAAAGCCAACAATCGACGCGGTCGCGCCGGTACCTAGCCGGGCCGCGGCCGCAACGGTCCTGGTTCCAGGCACAAGGGACAGACGTCGGCTCGGGTCGCCACGGTACCGCAGCCGCGACAGTCGACCCGCGCGCCGTGAAAACCGTTCTCGTGCAGCTCGCTGAGGTCGCGCGCCTTCTCGGCGCGTTTCCCTTCGAAGACGACGCGCGCCGGGATGAACGCCACGTAACGCACTTCCTCTTCGTCGCAAGAGGGACAGGACGGCGGCACCGGCCAGTCGTTCGGTGTCGCCAGGGCGCGCGCCAGCCCGCCGGCGGCGTGGCAGCGCGGGCAGACATCGGCGCTGAAGACAACGGCGTCGCACTGGCCACACCGAACTTCATACACACCGTCGACGAACTTCTCGCCATCGTAGAGCCAGGTGATGCGCCCGACCGGTTCGCCTCCCATCATCGGCAACGCGCCGTCGACATAGGTGCGAAAGTTCAGCTTGGCCGATCCACACGCCGGGCAGCCGGCGGCGACCAGGCGATCGAGACCGGGCTCGTCAAGAAGACCCATGCCCGGCGCAGCTTGTCGGAAATGGCTCGCTTATCCAAGCGGATCGAAGGGACGCTGCCTGGCATTCCTGACGGCCCCGTCTGTTCCAGTGATGAAATCGATTTTCCGGGGGGTCTTGGTCTTGTTCGCGGTGCTGGGCGGTTGCAACAGCGCGGGCGGTGGGGGGCAGTCTGGCACCGGCGGGGCTGTCGCCGGAGGGACTGGCGGTAACGCGGTTGGCACCGGCAGCGGAGGCGCCTCAGGTACCGGCGGCCAAGGTGGCCTCTCGCCCGGCAGCGGCGGCACCGCGGTGGACTCGGGGGGTGGCGGCGGCGCCAACCCGAGTGACGCGGGCGGCGGCGACCTGGCCAGCAACAATGACAGCGCCGGCAGCGGCGACGCTGCCGTCAGCAGCGACGGTGCGGCCGCCGTGGCCAGCGCCGGTTGCGGCAAGCCGGCCGCTGATCCACCAGGGAAATACGTCTTCAACAAAACGATCATGGTCGGCGGCGTCGCCCGCCAGTACAGCCTGCGCTTGCCGACCGGCTACGACGTCAACAAGCCGTACCGCACGATTTTTTCCTTTCACGGTTGCGGCGCTCACAACGACAACTTGATCAACATTCAAGACGCCAGCGGCTTTGACGCCATCCTGGTCGCGCCCGAGCAGATCTCGGGGAATTGCTATGACGATCAGTCGAAGATGTCGAAAGACCTGCCGGTCTTCGATGCGCTGGTGCAATGGTCGGAAGACAACCTGTGCGTGGACAAGTCGCGCATCTTCTCGATGGGGTTCAGCAGCGGGTCCTGGATGACGAACATCATCGGCTGCCAGCGAGCCGACGTCGTGCGGGCCAAAGCGAACGTCAGCGGCGGGATAACCGGCGCCCTCACCCCCACGGTGGACTGCAAAGGCAACGTGGCCGGGATTTTCTTGCACGACAAAGACGACACGCAGAACGCGATCGCCGGGGGGATGCAGGCGCGCGACGTGTTGTTGCAGGAAAACAGCTGCGCCATGACCAGCAAGCCGTACACGAACGTCCCGGCCAACACCGTCGGCCTGTGCGTGCAATACGACGGCTGCAAGGCCGGTTATCCGGTGGTGTGGTGCCAGACCTCGGGCATCAACCACGATCCGCAGCAGAGCCGATCGCCCGAACTTTTCTGGCGATTCCTGTCGCAGTTCTGATCGCAGCCCACTTCCGCCGACAGTGTCAGGTCAGCCGGGCGAAGCCTCGGCGCAGCGCGGTCAGGGCCGCCTGCGCGCGATCCTCGACGCCCAATTTGGCCAGGATGGATTTGACGTGCAGCTTGACCGTGCCGTGGGCGATTTCCAGGACCGCGGCGATGGTCGCGTTTGGAAATCCTTTGGCCAAGAGCCGCAGCACCTCGCACTCTCGCGGCGTCAGCGTCGGATGTTTGCCGCGCTCTTGCAGCCGCTGCCGCGCCAATCCGGCCGTGCAAGTTTGTCCAGCGATCGCCGCCCGAACCGCACCGACGATGTCTTGTTCCGGCGCATTCTTGAATTGATACCCGCAGGCGCCCGCTTCGGTGATGCGGTGAATCTCCTCGTCGCCGTCGTGCTGCCCGAGGGCGATCACCCGGGCCTGCGGAACCCGCTGCAGCAACCCGCGGATCAACGCCGGGCCGTCGTCACCGGCCACGTCGGGATCGATGAGGATGACGTCGGGCAGCCAACGTTTGAGTTTTTGTAACGCGGCCAGGACGTGACCGGTTTCCCCGACCACCGAAATGTCTCGTTGCGCCCGCAACAGATGGCAAAGCCCGATGCGAGACAGCGGTTGCGGGTCGATCACCACCACCCTCAGGGGCGCGGCGGCAGTCGGGTTTGGCACTGACGAAGGGAGCGCCGGCATCAAGGTACTAACCGCCATGGTGTCCCTGTACCTTTTCCTTCAGGAAATCAGGCAGATTCTTTTGTTGAGGGCGAGAGGTTTCTCAATGGGCGGTGTTTTTTCACTGGAAGGAAGCCTCCAATGACAGATCGGCGAAAAGAGCACGCCTTTGGGTGATGTAGAGATCGTTCAGATAGCGGGTGAAGATGCCCTCCATCTGGAAGGTCAATGCCCAGGGCAGAGGCTGGGCGGTCAGCTGCCACCGAACGCCGCCGCCCACCGTGACGGTGTATAGCGGACCAAGCTCGCGGTCGCCGGTGCGGTAGCGCGGGACGGCCAGCGCCCCGCCGGGGTCGATGGTGGCTTCGTAGGTTCGTTCCCAGAAGTCGATGCCGCGCTGGACGTGCAGGCGGCCGTGCGGCCACAGAAGAAATCGTTGCCCAAGATCGACCATCAACCGGGCGTCGGTGGTGCTGGCCAGCATTCCCCAGCTGTCCGTGTAAAGCCGCTGGTCGGCGCGCACGGTGCTGGTGTCGAAGCGGTGGGCGATCCGGCCGCTCAACGAATAGCGATCACGGCTGTCGGGGAGCGCGTCGGCGGAACGGAGATCGAGCCGCAGCTCGTTGACCGTGGTGACGGACGCGCCGGCCGGAACAGTGGCGGCCACGCCGGGCGCGAACAGCGGAACGTAACGATACGGTTTGGCCAGGTACCCGCGTTCGAAGATTCCGTCGACGGCCACTTCTGCGATGGTCGACCGGTCGACGACGAAGGTGACGCCTAGCTGGAACGTCCCCTTTTGCTGGGTGCGCCAGAACTCCTTGGGTAGCCCGGTGCGCCCGACGTCATCGTGGCCATAAGATCCACCCAGAAAAGGGGTGACGTTCTTGTCCAGCAGCTCGAGAGAAACAGTTCCACCGCCGCCGATCGAAAGATAGTCGGGCTCGCGCGAAACCCCACCCGCCACTGAGAAAGCGGCTGTGCCGGATTTCATCTCGGCTGCCAGAGACCCGACATGACGAATTTCTTTCCAGCGGCCGGAAGCGGTCGAGACGATGTCGACCGAAGCGGCGGAGACGGCGTCGACCAGGTAACGCCCGTCGACGGACCAGCCGGCGATGTCGTCTTTGACACTGCCCGCGACGGTGGGCGAGATGACGTGCACCGAGTCGGTGTCAGAGTAGGCCGAGACCGCCGACGACGCAGTGATGACCGGCCCGCCGCGTTTGGTCCGGTGGCTCTCGTCGTCGCTGTCGCTTTCTTTTTCCCGGTCGCTGTCGCGCGGCTGTTTGGTCACTTCGCCCTCGGCTTCGGGCGTGGCGCCGGCGGGTGGCCGAGCGGCGGCGGGCGTGGCCGCGCCGCCGACGATGACCAGCGCCGCGACGACGCAAGGAATCGCGCCAGTACGAACGTTGCGCGGGCAAGAACTCCGGCCCGGGCTCAGTTGCAACCGCAGCCGCCCTCGACCGCCGACCCGCCCCCGACCGCTCCCTCATGGATCGCATAGATATGGGCCTCGCCGGGCGTGGCCGTTTCTCCCAACAACATGGTCGGGTGGGCCAGACGCCCGCGCTGGTATGGCTGCACGCGCGCGCACCCCGAGATCGCGGCTGCCATGGCGATGGCGGCGATCAGAGCCGCCAGGTGAAGGCGGTCATGCAACTTGCGCTTTCTCATGGGCCGACGTCAGGGCGTGAACGTGAAGGTCCGTCCGGTAAAACAGGGGAGAGCGTCGGGGACCTTCACAGTGGTCGGCGATTTTCCGATGGTGACGGTCGCGCAATTGGATTTGGACGCACTGTTCGTGTCGTTCAGATCAAAGCAAACTTGATAGTCGCCGGC
>DASXQB010000218.1:0-12679 GCA_036493295.1 Polyangia bacterium
AGAACAGCGGGATCATCACCCACGGTGGTCGCGTCGCGAAGCCGAGGCCCAGGCACAGGCCGGCCAGCACCGGCCGTTCGGCGTCCAGGCAGGCCCAGGCGTATCCAATGGCCAGGGTATTGGCGACGATCAGCGCGGTGAACCACACCTCGCCGATCACCGCGCAGTAGTAGTAAACCGACCCGACGCCGTAAAGCGCGGTCAGCCACAGATCGTCGACGGGCGTGCGGCGGCTGAGCCCACGGCGGCGCAGATCGCCGAGCAGCCAGAACATTAACACCGGGTTGATGCCCGCCCACAGCACGGTGAAGAGGACGTCGTTGAAGTTCAATCCCCAGATGGCGACGAACGGGACCATCAGCACGGCGGGGAAAGGCGGGAACGAGACGTACCGGATGGCGCTGCGCGAGACGATGTCGCTTTCGTTGATAGTCTCGGACCGCCCGCGCAGGGGATAGAACCGGTCGGCGGGGCCGCCGGTGCGGCTGCCGTAGTTGCCGCGCACCTCGCGCCCGTCCTTCAACTTGAGGACGTCGACCTTGGCCCAGTCGTTTTCGTTGGGCGGCGGTCCCTGCAAGGCCAGCCGCCCGTGCAGCCAGCCGTCCGCCAGATAGACGTAGTGGTTGTATTGCGAATGCCGGCGAAGCCGATCGCCCGATGCCCCCAGATAGGCCCCTGTAAAAACGATGTAAAGAACGACCAGGGCCTTGCGCGAGTGCAGGAAGCGCGCGAACCGGCCCCCCGCCACAACCGGCGCGTCGTCGGTCATTTGATACCCCGCTGGTACACCGTGACGATGGGAACGCCTTCGCGCGTGGACACCTTGACCGGTTTGACGGTGCCGTAGTCGTCCCAGAACCAGCCTTCGTACATGGCCCAGTGCTTCTCGTAAAAAAGCAGGCCCAGGTCCGAGTGCTGAATGCCGGCCTGCTGCTGACCGGTGTCGCCGGCGTTCATGGCCAGACGGCCTTCGCGCTTGTACATGCGCAGGGCATCGCTGATGACGTCGTGCCAGTACATGTTGGTGCGGCGCGGGTTGGCGTTGATCCAGTCCAGCAACGGCAGCGCGGCGTAGCCCCAGAATTGCCGGTTCATTCCCAGCGACGCGCCTCCGGCAAAGCCGCCGGCGATCATGTTGTAGTGACTGAGCCCGTCGGGGAACGACCGTCGCGTCTCGACCACCGCCGGCGCGGTCACCAGCAGCGCCAGACCGATCGGCAACGCTTGTCGCAGCCGTGCGTGCGCCGGCGACAGCGCCCCGGCGATCGCGCGCAGCATCCACGCCAGCCCGAACCCGGCCGCCACCGCGATGTACGGATTCGCCGTCAGGAAGTGTTTGACGCCACCGAAGATGGGCGTCGACGGCAGCGACAGCACCGCCAGCGGGCCGAAGATCTGCACCGCCATGAACGCGCCCGGCGCGCGATCGACATCGGCCCCCGGACGCAGCCAGTTCGGGCGGGTGGTCAGCGGATCCTCGGGCGGGCCGTCGGGGATCAGAGGCGCGCGCCGCCGCCGGTGGATCAGCACCGCCGCCCCGACCAGGGCCAGGGCCAGCGTGGTCACCGGCACCGTCAATCCCGTCTCGACCACCGGCGCGGTGGCGCGCAGCAGCTTGTCGCGCGTTTCGGTCGGAGGTTCGTTCCAGTTCCGGCCCAGGTATTCAAAGTTGTAGTGTTCGTGCTGCAGGTGGCGGTTGATGTACTGCTTTGCCCGCGCCACCGGCGTGTGCCATAGCCACGGCCAGTGCAGGAAGAAGATGACGGGCCCCAGCAGCAGCATAGACACGAACGCCAGCGGGACCCGCGGCAGGCGGAAGGCGCGCAGATCTCCCCTTCGCATCCAGACGTAGTGCCCGATCAGGAAAATCGGCATCAGCCAGGCGTTGTGCTTGACCCCCAGCGCGATGCCGAACACCACGCCCGACAGCACGCCCCAGCGCGGGCTGCGCAGCGATTTCCAGTACGCGAAGCCGACGGCGAAGGCCATGGTGGTCACCGGGGCGTCGAAGCAGGCGATGGGTGCGTGGAAAAAATAGTGCGGCTGCGCCAGCGCCAGCAGCGCCGCCACCGCGGCCGGCAGCGGTCCGATGAACTGGCGCGCGAAAAAGAAGACCATCGCGATCAGCGCGCCGCAAAACAAGATGGCCGGAAAGCGAAAGGCCGTCGATTCGCGCTCGAACAACGGCAGCGTGACGTGGCGGCCGTGCACCGGGATGGGGTGCAGGCCGCGCGCCGGTCCCGTGCAGGTGCAGCGGTGGAAGGCCCGCCACGACAGGCCGTACAGCGTCTTCATGATCACCGGGTGGTCGGGCGCGTTGTCGGTCCAGTAGCGATCGATGCCCGCTTTGGTAAACGACTGACCGATCTTGCCAGCGCGAAGGTTACCGCCCAGCTCTTCGAACCAGCCCCAGTATCGTTCGCCGGCGCGCATGTACTGACCTTCATCGCGGCCGAAGCCCTCGCGGCCCTCGACGCCCAGCAGCCAGGCCACGGCGACCAGGCCCAGCAAGAACGCCAAGCCCCGGTCGCGCGTCCGTGGCGAACCTGCCATCAGCGGCGCGCCTCGGCGGCGAGGACGAAGTGGCGGGCGTACGGCGCCGGCGAGCTGATCTCGAAGCGCACCGCGACAGTGCGGCCTTCCAGCGCCGCGGTGTCGACGTGCGTGAGTAGCCAGCCGCTTTGATTGCGGGTGGTGACCTTCCAGTTGGGCTGGCCGTCGACGATCACGCGCAGGTCAACCGGCCCGCGCGCCGCCTTGCGCATCCACACGTCGTGCAGCCCCGTGGCGAGGGTGATCTCGCGGCCCAGGGGCACGGCGGGAAATTCGATCACCACGGTGGCGCCGCCCACCGGCTGCGCCAGCAAGGCCTCGCGCAGGCGGGTGTCGACCTCGACCAGCTGGCGGCGGACGAAGTTCCAGCTGATGTTGGGACACTGGATGCGATCGGAAAGCTTAGCGCAGGCGATCACCGAGCCGGCGCCGTTAGTGCGGCTGACGACGGCGTCGGTCCAGTGGGCAACGAAATCGTACGTCACGGCCGCAGCCGGGCGTTCCAGCCGGCGCACGGTCAACGCGCCGAAGCGCTGCTCGTAGGCGATGGCGCCCGACTCGCCGCTGCGGGCGCCGCGCTGGCTGATCTCCCAGACGCGCCCGAAGGTGGCGCTGTCCAGGCGAGCGGCCGTGGGGATGGAAATCAGATCGCCCAGGTATTGGCGCATCACCGGATCCGACCACGCTGGCGCGGCGAGCAGCAGATCGCCCGGGCGAAAATCGGCGCGCACGGCGCTGGAGACGCCGCGCCAGTCGGTCTCGGTGGGCGCCCGCGACGGAGCGATAAGCGCAATGGCGGTCTCGACCAGGGCCAGCGCGGCGACGCCGACGGCGGCGACCAGCGCCACGCGCGGGGCGGAAAAGGGCACGGACGATGGCCGCGCGCGCGCTTCCGGGGCTGCTTCCACGAGGCGGGCAGACTAGCGCAAAAGGTGGATCATCGCACGACGAACGTCCCCAGCTTCACGCGGTCGTGACCGTCGGTGAGCGTGCGCGGGGTGACGGGGAGACGCGCGCCGCCCTTGAACGCGCCCAAATACAGCGTGTACGCCCCGGGCGTCGAGCCGGCCGGCATGGCGAAGACCTGCTGATCGCGGATGCGCTGGCCCGGGTGCCAGCTCTCGACCGGCAGGAGGCCGTCGACGGGAACGTGGTCCAGGTTGCGGAAGGAGCCGCCCGGCCCGTCCAGATGAAAGAACATCCGCCAGCCGTCGGCCAGGCGTTTTTTCGACTCGAAATAATAGGTCACGGTCACGTCGCCGCCGACGGCCGCTGTCAGCGTTGCCGGCGAAAGGTCGTAGCCAAGGACACGCACCTGATCGTTGATCATCGCGTCCAGCTTGACCGGCGGCTGCGGCGCCGGCGCACCGGCGGGGATCAGGCCGCGGGCCAGCTTCTCGGCGTAACCCGGCGGCAAGGCCAGCAGCGACACCAGGCCCTTGAGTTTTTCTTTAAGGTCGGCGCACGCCGGATCCTGACCGCCGCTGCCCCAGAGGTCGTGGCTCTCCGACGGGTCGTGGCCGAGGTCATAGCACTCGGTGGTGTCGCCGGGGATCCAGTTCCACAAAAGGTGGCGCGAGGCGCTGACCAGCGCGCGCTTCTTCCCGCGCTCGGACGAAACCTCCTGAAAGATCGGTTGCTCATCGGGGCCGACGTCGTGCTGTCCGGCAAGCTCATTCACGAGCGATCGCCCGATGAACGATTTCTCTTCGTGGCCACGGCCAAGGTTGACCATTGTGGGCGCGAGATCGACGTGGCCGACCGGTAGCTTCGATCGTTGCGGCGGCAGCCCTGGCACGCGGACGATCATCGGCACCTTGGTCTGCGGTTCGTAGAGATCGAAGCCGTGCTCGGTGATGCCGTGCTCGCCCATGCCTTCGCCGTGATCGCCGGTGACGACGATGGCGGTGCGATCCCACAGGCCCAGCGTTTTCAGTCGGGCCAGCACGCGGCCGACGTGCATGTCGGTGAAGCGAATCTCGCCGTCGTAGAGATCGACCCGGGCGTTACCAAAGCTTGGCACCTCCGGGTGCGGCTCATAGCCAAGGTGCGGGTCGTAAAAGTGCAGCCACAGGAAAAACTTCTGCGCCTTGTGGGCGTCGAGAAACCCGATAGCGTCGTCGGCCATCTCGCGCGACGACGATCCGTGCGATTCCATTGGCCCGTTCACCGCCACGTGCAGGTCGGCCCGCGCCGTGCTGTAGAAATCCATTCCCCGCTCAAAACCGCGGCGATCTTGCTTGTCGAAATAGTGAAAGCTGAACATGCCGCCGGTGAAGTACCCGGCGTCGTGCATGGCCTGGCCGATGGTACGCACTCCACTGGCCATACGCGGCCACCAGATCGATTCGTCCCATTCGATCGCCGACGGCCAGCGGCCGCTGGCCAGGGCGGGCATCGAGTAGCGCGTCGACGGGGCGTGGGCCCAGCCGTTCTCGAACAGCGTGCTGGCGGCGGCCAGCTTGTCCAGCTCGGGTGAGGTGGGACGCGGGTAACCGTAGCAGCCCAGGTGATCGGCGCGCAGGGTGTCGATGGTCAGAAACAGCACATTCAGGTCGCGCGGAACGGCGTCGGGCAGGGGGAAAAAGTGGGCCGGCGTGATGGCCGCGCCGACGCCGTCGCGGCCGTCGCAGTCTTCGTCGATGCCGTCGTTGGGGATGTCCATGGCGCCCGGGTGAATGCCGGGATCGTTGTCGTCGCAGTCGCCGCCGCCCAGCGCCCGCGCGTACCCGTCGTGGTCGGCGTCCAGCAGCTCGCGCCCGGCGGCCAGCACCGGCGCGACCAGGCCGGCGCGCGCCAGGCCGGCCTTGCGTGCCGGTTCGGACGCGCTGACCGGAAACAAGATCAGCGCGGCCAGCGGTCCCAGCGCCACGCCCAGGGCCAAGGCGCGTCCCGGTCGCGCCGGCAAGCGCGCGCCGAACAGCAACAGCATTGCCAGGCCGACGAACACGATGGCGCCCGCGACGGTGATGTCGACCCAAGGCGCGAACCGCAGGTTGGCTGACCACGACCAGACGACCGCCGCGCCGGCGCCGCCGCCGTAAGCGATCGCCGCCAGCACCGCCACCGCAAACGGCGCCAAGCGCCCGCGCACGGCGGCCACGCGCGCCAGCGCCGGCGCCAGCACGAAGGCCAGCGCCGCCACGCCCGCGCGCCAGGCGACAGCGAGCGCCGGCCGCGCCGGCACGGGCACGCGCCACACCACGGCGAACAGCGCGCCGCTGAACAACGTCGCCAGCGCCGGCAGCAGCAACCAACCGTTCGACGTCGTCGGGCGAACGGCGACGTCACCACCGCGGCGCCACCACCGACCGGCCATCACGCGCGCCAGCGCCGGTGCCAGCAACGCCCCCAGCGCACCGATGGTCAACGCCGCCAGCGCCACCAAGCCGGCGGCCAGAAATCGGTTGTGCCTGTCGACGATCTCTTTATCGACCGCCAGAGCACCGGCGGCGGCTGCAGCGCCGAAGAGGGCGAACGCCGCCACCGTCGCCCAGCGCGGCGCGCGCACGGAGCGACCCCAGCGCGTGCTACGAACCGCTGCTTCCAGCAGCGCACCGGCCGCCCAACCCGCCAGCGCGTCGACGGTGGCGGCCAGCGCGGCGCTGGCCAGGGTGGCGCGCACATCCAGGCCGACCAGGGCGGCCGCCCGGCAGCCGTCCACCACCCCGACGACGGCGCCGCCGAGCGCGCCACAGACGGCGCCGGCGGCAAGCGGTATGCGTCTGCGCATCAGCGCAACGAAACCTAACATCCGCGGCGCGATTTGCGCGGGGATTACTTCTTCGTCGACCGCTGGGCCTTGTCGGGCGGGAAAGACGGCGTGGGGACGTTCTTGCCGGCGGCCGCGGCCTCGGAAGGTTGCGCGACCAGGTTGGCGCCGCTGCGCTTCAGGACCACCACCGTCTGCAGGGACTGCACGTCATTCGATTCGCGGGCGAAGACCTGGACCATGTTGCTGCCGGGCCACAGCGGCACGTCGGCGGCAAAGTCCATCTTCGACCGGTCGCCGGTCGGCGTATTCGGTTGATAGAAGACCTTCCGCATCGCCGTCTTGGCGTTCCGGTTCCACACCCGGATGTAGACGTCGCGCACCACCTTGTCGTCGGAGACGTGGCCGGTGACGTGCACGCTTTCGCCGGTGGTCACCGTCGGCGCCACCACCGTCAGCAGGGGCGGCGTGACCTGCCACTCGGGCCGGATGGCGCCGTGGGGCGTGCCGCCGGCGCTGGTGTCGGCGGTGGCGACGAAGGCGGACCGGCCGTTGTCGAGATCGACGCGGGTGAACGCGCCCAGCTTGCCGGTGACCTTGAAGGCGTTGCCCTTGTCGGCGCGGCCGACCACCAGGGCGCCGTCGATGGGCGCTTCGCGCACGGCGACGCCGTCGTGGGTCATGGTGACGGCGCCGCTGGTCGTCTCGGGCGCGGGACCGGCGCCGGCGATCTTCACCTTGATCTTGTCGGTGACCGATTCGCCCAGCGTTGTATCGCCGACCGCCAGCTCAAGCTGGTATTCGTCGCCTTTGAACTCCGGGCGAATGTCGTAGACGAAGGAGAAGGTCTTGGTCTCGCCGGGGGCCATTTCCTTGGCGTCGAAGCGGCCGGCGCTGATGAGCAGGCCCTCCTGGCCGGCGCCGTTGCGCAAGACCGCTTCAGTGTGCAGGGCGCGGCCGACGCCGATGTTCTTCACCGTGACCAGCGTGCGCACCTGCTCGCCGCGCTGGACCTGGCCGTCGTGGTTGTCGCCCTTGAGATCGTCGACGGTCTGATAGGTGTACGCGAACATCGGGCGCGCCTTGCCTTCGATGTTCACCGTCAGCTCGGTGCCGGCGCCGGTGGCGACGCCGCGCTGGCTGAACAGCGTTCCCTTCAGCGCGTCGGTGCGGGTGAACGATGACGTCGGGACCTTCACCGACAGGTCATAGGTCTTGGAATCGCCGGCGGCGATCTTGCCGAACACCATCTCGTTCTCGTCGAAGATGGGGTTGTCGCTTTCCAGCAGGGCGCGCACGCGGTAGGCGGTGCTGCTGCCGGTGTTCTTCACCGTGCCGCGCACCTTGACCACGCTGCCGGCGGCTACCTTGGCGGCGTCACCGACGGTCTGCAACGCCAGCTGCAATTGCGGCGACGGCCCGGTCGACGTCGGCGACTGGCTCCAGTCGACGCCCAGCTTTTCCAGGGCCTGGCTGACCTTGTGGTCCTCGGCGGTCTTCACCTTGTCGAGGAACGTCTTCGACCCTTGCACCAGCTCGCGCCGTTTCATGGTCTTGGCCTGGGCCAGAAGGTCGCGGGCGAAATCCATCAAGAAGTCGGTCTTGAGATCGGTGTCTTCTTCCGGTTCGGGCTGATCGTCGGGATCGGCGTTCGCCTCGTCGTCGTCATCGTCGCCCGGGTGGGCCTTCTTGTCGGGCGTCTTGGTGACGAAGAGGTACGAGATGGTGTCCATCGGCTTTTCGCCGCGCCGAACGCTGGGATGTTCCAGGTGCCATTCATAATCCGCTTCGCGCCGCTTGTGCGCCGACGGCTGCAGGCGGATCCACGAGCGGTCGCCGTCCTTTTGCACCAGCAGCGGATCGGTCTCGATGTCGGGGATGACGCCCACGCCTTGAATCGAGATGTCCCCCGGCGTCAGGTACTGCGCGGTGGTCAGCTTGAGCCCCAGCTTGTCGTCGTCGGACTTGTCGCCGAACGAGATCGGCGACGCGATGTCGAACAGCACCTGCACCGATCCCTTGCCGAAGGTGCCTTCGCCGATCACCACGCCGCGATCCAGGTTCTTCATCGCGCCCGAGACGATCTCCGACGCGCTGGCCGAGTTCTGATTCACCAGCACCGCGAGCGGCACCTTGGGTTCGCGATCGCTCTTGGTGGCGGCTTCGTCTTTCAGGTGCGCGCCGCCGGCGCCCACCATCGACACCAGCGTGCCCGATTCGATGAAGGCGTCGGCCACCTTCTGCGCCTGCTCGTACAGACCGCCGGGGTTTCCGCGCAGGTCCATGATGATCCCTTTGACCTTCTCCTTCTCGAACATGGCCAGCGCGTCGCCCAGATCGCTGGCGCTGTTGGCCGAGAAGTGCTGCAGGTGGAAATAGCCGATCTTGGCCGCCTGCTGGTTGCCGACCGGCGGCGCCACCAGAATGCGGGCCGGCGGATCGATCGACGGCGGGCGAATGAAGGCGCGGGTGATGGTGAACTTGCGCACGCCGGGCGCGGTGTCGCGTTCCACATAGACGTCGACGTTGGTGTCCACGTCGCCGCGCAACCGATCCACCGCCTCATTCAAAGTCATGTTGACGGTCGATTCGTTGTTGATGCGGACGATGTGGTCCTTGGCCTTGATGCCCACGCGGATGGCCGGCGTGTCCAGCATCGGGCGCTTGACGGTGATGCGGTTCTTCTTGTCCATCTCGATGACGATGCCGAGGCCCCCGAACTTGCCCTGGGTCTGCGTGCGCATGTCCTTGTAGGTCTCGACGTCCAGCAGGACCGAGTGTGGATCCAGCGTCTGCAGCATCCCGTTGGTGGCGGCCATCTCGATCTCCACCAGGCGGCGCGACTCTTCCTTTTCAGGGACCGGCTGCAGGTTCGGTTGCACGAAGCGGAAGATGTCCTGCAGCGTGGTGCGCAGGTTCCAAGGCGCGTCGACCTTCTCGATCGAGAACGTCCGCTGCTGGCCGTTCACCTTGACGGTGACCTGCTTCGGATCCTGCTCGGGCCAGCGGTCGATCAAAATTTCGGGCACGTCGCGCTGAACGAAATCCAGCGCGCCCACCAGCATGCGGCGCGGATCCAGGCGGTTCTTGTCGAAGTAGTTTTCGCGGACGAAGAACAGCGTCTTGGAAAAAATCGGCAACTGCGACAGATCGTATTTGCCGCCGGCGCTGGCGCGGACCGCCGCGCGCAGCGTGTTGTCGGTACTGACCCTGATGCCCTCGCCGCCGTGGCGAATGGTCAAGACCAGGGCCGCCGTGCAAGCGACCGTGAATGCGAACACCTTGCTGAACCGGCGCATGCGCGACTCCGAGTGGGAAGAAGGGGCGCCCGCGGGCTGAGCGCTGTGAGGATGAGACTGGGATGGATCAGACGGGCCGTCGAGGAGATCCATTAGATCCTTTCAATCATAGCGGCGGGAACGGCGCGGCGCACTGGGTAATCCTTGAGCCCCGGGCACCCGCGCGTGTCGGCGTCGGTGGGTGGGAACGTTCTCGGACAAAGTCGACAAGCGTTGGGTATACTGACCCGCCCCATGGCTTCGCGAAGCAAACCTGCTGCGCATCGGGATCGGCAGCGTCGCCCGGCGAAGCCTTCTGCGTCGGACGCCGACAGTGCGGAGGACGAACCGGAGAACGGCGACGCCAGCGATTCGGCCGAGCCCGCCGAACCGGCGGGCGCCGACCTGAGCGGGTTCACAGAGACGCCCGAGATGCTGGCGGCGCTGGCCCCCGATAGCGACGCCGGCGGCGACAGCGGCGAGGGGCGGGCGGCGGTGATGGATCTCGATTCGACCGAAGGATTGGCGCGGGTCGAACGGACGCCGCTGATGAGCCCGTCCGCCTTGATGTCGTACTTGCAAGAGCTGCGCGTACACCCGCTCCTCGACCGAGAAGAGGAACACACGCTGGCGGTGCAATATGCCCAGACCCACGACGACGCGGCGGCGCGACGGTTGATCCAGGCGAACCTTCGGCTGGTGGTCAAGATCTCGCAAGAATATCGGCGGGCCCACAAGAACCTGTTGGATCTGATTCAAGAAGGGAACATCGGCCTGATTCAGGCGGTGCAAAAGTACGATCCTTATCGGGGCGTCAAGCTGTCGTCGTACGCGGCGTGGTGGATCCGCGCGTACATCCTGAAGTTCATCCTGGCCAACTGGCGCATCGTGAAGATTGGGACCACCCAGGCCCAGCGCAAGCTGTTCTTCAATCTGCGCAAAGAGCGCGAAAAACTGGAAAAAGCTGGTCTGGAGGTCGAGGCGCGGCACCTGGCGGCGGCGCTGGACGTCAGCGAGCAGGACGTGGTGGAGATGGAGCGGCGCCTCGGTTCGTCGGAGACGTCGCTGGATTCACCGGTGCGGGGCGACGAGGGCTCGGGGCGGTCGCAGGGCGACCTGGTGCCGGCGGCAGCCAGCCTGCGCCCGGACGTGCAGGCCGAGGTGGTCGAGTTTCAAGAGCTGTTGCGCGAGAAGCTGGATCGATTCGGCGAGCGCCTGCGCGATCGGGAGCTGGACATCTTTCGCGAGCGGCTGCTCAGCGACACGCCGGCCACGCTGCAGGAGATCGGCGAAAAATACGGGGTCAGCCGCGAACGCGCCCGGCAGATCGAGGAGCGAATGAAGAAGAAGCTGCGAAACTTCCTGCAGGCTGAGCTCGGCGATGCGGTCGACGTCAGCAGCTTCGAGTGAACGCGTCCGGCATCGGCACGCTGTTCGTGGTGGCCACGCCGCTGGGCAACCGGCAGGATCTGTCGCCGCGGGCGGCTGAATTGCTGCGCACGGCGCCGGTGATCGCCGCCGAGGACACGCGCACAGCGCGCCGCCTGCTGGCCGAGCTGGGCGTGACGCTGGGCGAGCGGCGCTTGCTCTCTTGTTTCGACGCCAACGAAGCGGGGCGGGCCACGGAGCTGGCGGCGGCGCTGCGGGCGGGGACGGACGTGGTGCTGGTGTCGGAAGCGGGAACGCCGCTGCTGTCCGACCCCGGGTTTCGGGTGGTGGCGGCGGCGATCGCCGCCGGGGCGCGGGTGGTGCCGGTGCCGGGACCGTCGGCGGTGCTGGCGGCGCTGGTGGGCGCTGGGCTTCCGACCGACCAGTTCGTGTTTCTCGGTTTTCCGTCGCGCAAAAGTGGGGCGCGCCGGCGGCTGTTTGAAAGCGTGCGGGCGCTGCCGTTCACGTTGGTCTTCTACGAATCACCGATGCGCACCGGCGACACGCTGGACGATCTGGCAGCGGTGCTGGGCGGCCGCCGTCCGGCCTGCGTGGCCCGCGAGCTGACCAAAGAACACGAAGAGTTCGTGCGCGGCACGCTGGCGTCGCTGGCCGCGCAATACAAAGACGACCGTCCGCTGGGCGAGATCACGTTGGTGGTGTCAGGCGCGGATGCCACCGTCGACGACGGCGCGGGCGAAGACGATCTGGCGGCGCGCGCCGACGCCTTGCTGGTGGCGGGAAAATCCGCGCGCGACGTGGCCGACTACCTCGCGGCGGTGACCGGCCGACCACGGCGCGAGATCTATCAGTTGGTGCTCAAGCGCCAAGCCGATGCGGGCGACGGTGATAGCAATGACGACGGCGCCGGCGACTAGAAAAGAACGACGCCTTCCAAAAACAGCGACCAGATCTCCGTGCCCTCGATCCGGAAGCGCCGCCCAGGAAGATCGATCAATTCGCGGTACGTGGGGTTTGCTTCGGTGGTGTCGTTCAGGTTGACGATCCCGTTGCCGTTGCGATCGACTCCGGCGTTGGCGTAGGTCAGGTAGTGCGGCTCCTCGACGGTGAGGCCGAACAGACCGCGGAAGCGCACGTGCTTGCCCACCTGGATGTTCAAGCCGACGTTGCCACCGAAGCTGGCGTAAGCCTGCACGTCGGTGACGCCCGGGTAGGGATCGGGTTTTCCGTCGCCGTTCAGATCCAGGTCCAACCCGGCCCGACACTTGGTGGCGTCGGTGGCGCACTGGGGCGAACCGGACAGCGGCTCCCACAGCTCACTTTGGGCGCGGCCGAAAAAGTGTTCTTCGGCGTGCCCCTGGAATTCGATGGTCACGCGCTGGGCGGTCTGCGGCGCTTCCCAGGCGATCTGTTCGAAGCCGATCACCATTCCGGCGCGCGACTGCGGCTGCACGTCGCTTTGGTTGCGCCCGTAGTTTTGAAACGGGCCGCCGCTGGTGCGCAACGGCAGCATGAACGAGGCGCCGAAGTACGGATCGAAATAGCGAAACCGTTTCGAAATGTACGTCGACCAGAGCAACTGGTGATAGCCCAGGCCCACGCCGGTGTTGGCGCCGGGATTGCCCGGATCGAATTTCATGTCGCCGCCGACGTCGAACTTGGCGTCGAAGGACACCGTCCAGGTGGGCTTGGTGTCGTCGCGCCTTTCGTTCATCGCCGCCCAGGTCAATCCGACGCCCAGCGATTC
>DASXQB010000219.1:0-6261 GCA_036493295.1 Polyangia bacterium
TGCCGCCCGCGTCGACCGCCGTCATGCCGCCGGTGCCAGCCGTCATGCCACCGGTGCCGCCGCTCGTGGTGCCGCCCGTGCCGCCGGCGGTGGTGCCGCCCGAACCGCTCGCAGTGGTGCCGCCGGTGCCGCCGGTAGTGGCGCCGCCGGAGCCGCTCGCAGTGGTGCCGCCGGTGCCGCCGCCCGAACCGGAGTTCGAATTCGAGCACGCGCCGGCCGCGGTCACAAGAACGCACAGACTGATCGAATAGAGGGCGTTTCGCATGACATCTCCCTGACGAGAAGCAGCCAGGGCGCCAGGCCCGGCCAGGTCCACGTTTGCGTGGTGGGTTTCTGTCCCAGTATCACGGTCCAGGCGAAATCGATCAGTTTGGTCGGTGCGGGCTTCCGGTTCTCAGCAGTCACCGTGCGTGCCCGAACCCGAACGCGCTCACGCGACTTCGCATATTTGCGGAGCGGCGCCCACCGGCGCACTCCCGCGTTCGCCGCGACTCCCTCATGCGCTTGACGAACGATCCGTAACTACCTGAAATCTAGAGCGGGAGACGGGACTTGAACCCGCGACGTCCACCTTGGCAAGGTGGCACTCTACCACTGAGTTACTCCCGCGAAGTCGGGCAACGTCTTAGGTTAGAAGGCGGTTTCTGTCAACGGTGGATGCGCCCGCCGCCGCGAAAATAAAAAAGCCCCGGCGGGGTGCCGCCGGGGCCTCGAGGAAAGCGGCTTCGGGGGAAGCCGGACGAGCTACTCGAGCTCGTTGGTGATGATGGGGGCCTTGCTGCCGCTGACGTCGCCGTTGCCGTCGATCAGGCCGACGCGCTTGAAGTCAGAGGTGGTGCCGTTGCAATCAAGATCGCCCGTGACCTCGGCGGTGAAGGTCGCGGCCGAGCCGGTGCCGGTGCTGGTGTAGTGCGGCAGGTAAAGGTGCGGGTCGGGCAGCGAGAACTGCAGGGCGACCCACTCAGGCGCCTGCCAAGCGACGGCGCCGCCCGGGCACTTGCCGGTGTCCATGCAGCCGCACTCCTTGGCGGCTTCCAGCGTGGCGGCCTTGCCCAGCGACGGGAACTGCTTGGGCACCGGAGCGCCGGTGGCGTCCGTGTGGTCAGTCTCGAAGTAGGTCACCGAGCCGGCCCACATCTTGTTCAGGTGGCCCACCGCCTCGGCGGTGCGCGAACGCTTGATGTATTTCGAGAAGGCCGGGATGGCCACCGCGGCCAGGATGCCGATGATGGCGACGACGATCATCAACTCGACCAACGTGAAACCAGACTGACGCTTGCGAGTGAACATGGGTGATTCTCCTTTGAGGTGCGCTGCCGCCCGCCGTCCATCGGTGGGTGGCTTGTTTTCTTGAAGGCTGCGTCTCTGGGCAATTGCAGCCGATGTGCCAGCCGCCCCGCCACGAGAACGCTGCGTTTCCCGGCTTCCCGCCGGCGTTTCTTCCCAGAATGGGCACCCGCCCCCGTCGCTGCTGCCCAAAAACGTCAGGCCCACATCCCCCGCCGAACGCCGCCCCCACCCCACTTCTGAATCGCTATTCCCATCCAGGAGGCCGGGCGCTGCCCGGCCGGCTCCTTGCGAGAGAATCCGTTGGGGGGCGACGCGGGGGGACTGGTCCCCTCGCGCAGCGAGCGTCAGCGAGCGATCATTTACCTTCGTTGAACGTGGCCAGCGAGGTGCCGACGCTGGACAGGGCGAAGATGGTGACGTCGTTCGGATAGCCGCTGGCGCCGTTCAGGTTGCAAGCCGCCAGGCTGTAATACCAGGGCGCGACAGTGTTGGCGCCGACCAGCAGAGCACCGTAAGGCAAACCGGTGGTCGCGCTGCCGGCGGCGCCCGCGTTCGTCAAGTACGTGCAGTAAAGCTTCTGATCGCGCGGACGCAGACCGACGGTCTGCCAGCTGGTTGGCCACAAGGTGCTGTCGGCGATACTGACCCAGGTGCGCGCCGATTCCAGGGCCGCGCTGCCGGCGGCCTGCGGATAAAAGGCCGCCGACGCCTCGTCGGGGCTGGGCAAGGTGGCGTTGTTGTCGGAGCGCAACGGCAGAAAACCGGCGAACTCCAGTTTGTACAGCTGCTCCTTGCTGGTCATCTCCGACAGCATGGCCACCGCCTCGGCCGAGCGGGCGCGACCGATGTACCTCTTGAACCCGACGAAGGCCAGGCTGGCCAGGATGCCCAGGATGACCACGACGATCATCAGCTCGACCAGAGTGAACCCGCGCGCACGTCGCATCGCTTTATTGTAAAGCAAATCGGAAAACTACGCGCGCTCGAAAACCGCCACCACCTCGACGTGGTGGGTTTGCGGCATCAAATCAAGGGCCACGGCGCGCGCCAAACGAAAGCCGGCGGTGGCGATCCGGCGCGCGTCGCGCGACAACGTCTGGGGATCACACGACACATACACGATGCGACTTCGCGCCTGTTGCGCCACCGCCAGATTGGGCGCATCGCCGCCTTCGCGCGGCGGATCCAGCAGCACCAGATCCATCGGCTGGTCGCGGTTGCTCGCCGCCGGCGCGGTGGACGTTTTCGACGCCGTGATTTTGGGCGCGCCCAATCCCCAGGTCGCGGCCGGCACGGCCAGGCGGCCGCGATCGACGGCGGCCGGATCAGCCTCGAAGGCCCGCACGCTGGTGGCGCGCGCGACCAGATGACGGGTGAAGTTTCCGCTGCCGGCGTACAGCTCGACGACGTGACCCGGCGACGGGCCGACGGCGTCCAATACGGTGGCCACCAGCACGGCATTGGCTTCGTGTCCGACCTGCGCGAATCCGCTAGCCGACGCCGGCAGCAGCGGCGAGCCCGGCTCGGCGACGTTCACGCTGGCCTGTCCGTGCGTCGGCTTGCCCGCCAGGCTCAGGCCGACCACGCCGCCCGCCTGCAAGCGATCCCACTCGCGCCGGGCGTGCGCGGCGCCGGCACCGTCGACGTGGGCCACGTCGATGCAAACGCCGTCGACGCCTGCTTGCACGTCGATC
This sequence comes from Polyangia bacterium, assembly GCA_036493295.1. Taxonomy (GTDB): domain Bacteria; phylum Myxococcota_A; class Polyangia; order Fen-1088; family Fen-1088; genus DATKEU01. Next base: position 2,985 of record DASXQB010000219.1, read on the forward strand.
TCGCCACCGTCGGTCAGCCGCGCGCCCAGCGCCCGCACCGCCGGCAGAGCCCGCGCCAATCTTTCGGAGAACAGCGGACACGCCGGCACGTCCACGATCTGGTGCGACCGCCGTTCGCGAAAGCCGACCCGACCGCCGCCCAGCGCCAGCTTGGCCCGATCGCGATAGCCGAACGGCGGGCTGGCGGCGATCACCGGTGGAATGGAAATTCCCAGCGCGCGCTCGACGATCATTTTCTTGGCGGCGTGCTGGGCCGCGATGCTGACGTGCTGCCACTGGCAACCGCCGCAGGTGCCGAACAGCGGGCACGCGGGCGCCACCCGATCCGGCCCCGGGTTGTCGATCGACAAAAGCTCGCCCCAGGCGACCCGCCCTTGCGCGCGCACGATCCGGACCCGCACGCGCTCGCCCGGCGCGGCCAGCGGCACGAAGGTGACCCGTCCGTCATCGTCATCGTCATCAACGCTGGCCTCTGCGCCGCCGCCAGCGGCGCGGCGCTGCCGTCCCACCGCATCGCCGCCCGGGGCCAGCGATTCAATGTCGACGAAGACCGCGTCCGTCATCTGTCACCTGTGTCCGCCGCGGCGTCGCCGCGGGCGCCTAGGGAAAGAGCTGCGCGGCGCGTCCGCGTTCCAGAATGAAATCGAAATCGCCCGAAAGCTGGCCGTTGAACTCCGACATCGGGATGGGCAGGTTGTTCATCATCGCGCTCACCCGTCGTTCGTCATCGAAGGTCAGGTTGAACGTGGCGCGGAGCCGGCTGCCAAAGTCGACCTTGAAATCGCCGCTGATCTGGCCGCGCATCTCCGCCGGGAGATCCGGCTGCGGTACGTTGCCGAAGTCCTGGAACTCGATCCACGACCCGGTGACGCCGTCGCCCACCACGCGGGCATAGTTGCACGAGTAAAGCAGCGACAGCGACGACCGCATCTGCATCAGCGGACCGATGTTGATGCGCGGGTGATCGGCCAGCGCGGTGCCGCCCTGCCCGCCGGTCCAGTCGCACCATCCGCCCGTGGTGTCCCAGTCCGGCACGCCGCCCGCGGTACGGCCGCGAATGCAGCGGGCGATCTCGTACGTGCTTTCAATGTCGAAGTACAAGGTGTCGTTGACCTCGACGCCGTTACCGTTGCGCGCCATGCGCACGATCAGCCGGTTGTCGGCGATGTTGGCGCGCGAGATGTCGTCGATGGGTTCGCCGGCAAAGAAGGTCGGCGACAGATCAAACGCCTTCGGAGCCTCGACGGATCCAAAGTCAGTGCTCTTAGCGCACTCGAACGTCGTGCAGGTGCAGCTGAAGACGTACAGATCACCGGTGGCGATCCCCACGCCACTGCCCACCGTGCAGCTGGCCGCGCCGATGGTCAGCGCCGCGCATCCCAGCAGCGCCGTCAGCGCGCGACCGCCCGTCACGACAGCCCACGCAGCCGCACCGGGCTGCCGCGCGCGGCGCCGGTCAAGCGAGCCGCCGAACCGTTACGCAGGGCGATCTCCAACTGGCCTCCACTACCGATATAGGCGACCAATCGGTTCGGTTCAACATCCGAAAAGGTCCGCGCCAAAACCGGATGAAAACGCCCCTCGCCGCCTTCCAATTCGACCTCGACGTCGGCGTTGGGACCGCCGGCGGCCAGCCGCAGCACCTCGCCTGTGATCGACGAGATCAGGTTGCCGAAGGCGTCGACGTGGATGATCGATCCCTCGACGTGATCGCCCAGGTGCCGCAGCGTCGGCGCATCAAGCTGGACGATCTCGGGCAGGGCCGGCCCGGCGTCGGCGGCGCTGGCGCCAGCGGCCAGTCGACCGGCGGCCGGCGCGAAGATGTCGCGGCCATGAAATGTCGGGCTGACCTGGGCCCGGCGAAAAGCCGGCGCCTCGATGCGAAACGCCCGGCGCGGTGGGGCCGCGGCCAGCGACAGCACGCCGTTGTCGGGGCCGATGAAGAAACTGCCGCCCGCTTCGATCACCACCCCGGCACGCGGCGAGCCCACGCCCGGATCGACCACGGCGATGTGAATGGTGCCGGGCGGAAACAGTGGCGCCGCCTGGGCCAACGCCACCGCGCCCGCCGCCACGTCCTGGGCGGCGATGCCGTGGGCCACGTCGACCAGCGTCGTTTGCGGAGCCAGCGACAGCACGACGCCTTTCATCGCCGCAACATATCCGTCGGAGAAACCAAAGTCGGTGGTGAAGGTCACGATGGGCATGGCGAGACGCAGGCATTATCTCACCGGCGTCGGGGCGGCGCCATTGCCGGCCGGACCGCCGGCACAATCGACTCGGCGTCGATCTCGGATAGAATTCGCGCCGCATGGACAAAACAGTCGCCAGCGCCGACGACGCCGTCCGCGGGTTGCAGGACGGCGCCACGTTGATGGCCGGGGGATTCGGTCTTTGCGGCATCCCGGAGAACCTGATCGCCGCCATCCGCCGCCGCGGAACCAAGAACCTGACCGTCATCTCGAACAACTGCGGCATCGACAGTAAGGGCCTGGGCCTGCTGCTGGCGAACGGGCAGGTCAAGAAGATGGTGGCCAGCTACGTCGGCGAAAACAAGACCTTCGAACGCCTGTTTCTCGACGGAAAGCTGGAGGTCGAGCTGGTTCCGCAAGGCACGCTGGCCGAACGCATTCGCGCCGGCGGCGCCGGCATCCCGGCGTTCTTCACCGCCACCGGGTTCGGCACGCTGGTCGCCGAAGGAAAAGAGACGCGCGATTTCGGCGGCCGCATGTACGTCCTCGAACGCGCGCTGACCGCCGACGTTTCCATCGTCAAGGCGTGGAAAGGCGATCGCTTCGGCAACCTTGTTTACCGAAAGACCACCCGCAACTTCAATCCCATGGTGGCCACCGCCGGCCGCATCACCATCGCCGAGGTGGAGGAGCTGGTGGAACCTGGCGAGCTGGACGCCGATCAGATTCACACCCCCGGCATCTACGTCCAGCACGTGCTGAAGGGCGCCGCCTTCGAAAAGCCCATCGAACAGCGGACCGTCCGCAAAAGGAGCGCCTGATGCCCGCCCTGACGCGTGATCAGATCGCCCAGCGCGCCGCGCGCGAGCTGCGCGACGGAATGTACGTGAACCTGGGCATCGGCATGCCGACGCTGGTGGCGAACTTTATCCCGCCCGACGTCGACGTGATCTTGCAGTCGGAAAATGGCCTCCTGGGCATCGGGCCGTTTCCGTTGGAAGGCGACGAAGATCCGGATCTGATCAACGCCGGCAAGCAAACCGTCACCGAGATCCCGGGCAGCTCGTTCTTTTCGTCGGCGGAAT
>DASXQB010000220.1:0-32099 GCA_036493295.1 Polyangia bacterium
ATCGGGCGGCGCGCAGGTTGCCGATCACCGCGGCGAATTCGGCCAGGGGCAGGGTGGCGGTGTGCAGCTTGACGGCGCTCAGCCACTCGCGCGGCAGCTGGCGGAAGTCGTCGGGGCGGCCCGCCGCCTCTTGCACCGCGAACAGCGCCGATTCTTTTTCATGCTGGGTGGCCACGTACTCGGCGTACGTCGTGCGGAACGGTTCGTCCCAGGCCGACCATTCTTCCCGCGGCAGCCATGGCTGGCCGGCGGGGACGTCCGGGAAGGCCTCCTTTTCGGATACGTAACTTGGCTGCCAGTCCAGATGGCGGGCGAGATCAAACCACTGTGCGCGTTTGAGCATGGCACGCTCATAATCAGCGTAACGCGTTTCCGGATTTTTCGCTCACGCGGACGTCAGTCCCGCCGACACAAAAGCGGGTTCTTTCAAGGAACCCTGAGGTACGCAACGCAGATTAAAAACGCCGTGCCGACCGGAACGACCGCGCATAAAGCCCGGTTCCGTCGAGCAGCGACGCGCCGTGGTCGTCGCCCAGTGTAGGTCCGTTGGCGCCTTTGCGGCTGGAGATAAACCGCAGGTGACCGTCCCGATCTTTGTCCAGGAAGATGCCCACATGATCGACGGCAGCACCATCGGAGGGATCGGCGTCGAAGAAAACCAGATCGCCCGGTTGAAGTCGATCTTTTGGCGACGGCGGGATCCTGGTCTCCGTCGTCGGGCGTCTGGCGATGATCACCACGCCGGGCGCCATCGCGTCCATCTGGACGGCCCGGCGCGGGATGGCGTTCCCGACAGTGACCGCTCCGCGCGCCAGCGGTAGGCCGCTGCGAAAACCCCAGACCATGCGGATGAAGCCGGAGCAATCCAGACTGTGCAACATGTCGCCGCGCGGGCGCCTGCGCTTCCCGTCGTCGAACGACCACGCCTGGCCCAGGTAGTCGTTGAAGTCGGCGCCTTCTCTGCGCGCGCCGCGCTCGTTGAGCGGCCCATAGTCGGCGTCGCCGGCGATCTGCACGCGGTGGTCGTCGAACAGCGGCGGCGCGCCGGCGATGTATTGCATTGAGAGCGCGAGAATGTCCGGACGAGCGTCGGTCAGCGCGGCTTTCAGCCAGTCGCTGGTGGCGACGTCCATCGTCCCGGCGAACGGCGCGGGCAGCACGCGAACCCAGGCCGTGGTGACCACGGCGGACTTGGCGCTGGCCTCTTCGAAGCGGCGGGTCGGGCCCACCAGGACGACGCTGCGGGCGCCGTCGGTGAGCACCGCTTGCATCGTCCCGCACGGGCGTTCCACGCGGGTACGCGGTGGATCGGCAAGGCGAGTCAAGCACTGCCCATCGGCCGGCGGTGGCGGCGGCGCCCGATCGACCTCGACCGGAGGCACCAGCCTGGCGCAGGTGCTGGCGATCACCAAAGCGCCGCACGCGCTGATTGCCAAGCCACGCAACGAGACCATCTACCGCAGCAGCCTATCGAACCCGCTTGACCGTCGCCACCTTTCGACTAGCGTCGCAGGGAAGGTTGGGTGCACCTTGAAAATTCGTCCGCCTTTGGGGTTGGCCATCAGTCTGCTGGTCGGCGGTCTGCTGGCCGCTGAATCGCCGTCGGCAGCGGCGCCGTTCAAGATCTTCATGATCGCGTCGACGGCACCCGATCACCTGGAAATGACCGCCGCGGCCCGCACGGCGCTGAACCAGATGGGCCCCGCCAACGGGTTCAGCGTCGACTTCACCACCGATCCGACGCTGATCAACGACGCCAATCTGGCCAACTATCAGGTCTTCCTGCAGATGCACCTGGCTCCCTTCGAGATCAATCTTGATCAGCGCGGCCCGCTGGAACGATTTGTTCAATCGGGCAAAGGCTGGGTGGGCGTGCACGGCGCTGGACTTATCATTCCGTCGTCGTACGTGAAGCGGAACTATCCCAACTGGGATTTCTATTCGACGCTGCTGGGCGGGATCGTCTGGGTGACGCATCCAGCGCTGCAGAACGGAACCGTGATCATCGAGGACCGCACGCAGCCGATGACCAAGAACCTGCCGGCGATGTTCGCCATCCGCGACGAGTGGTACGAATGGGACAGCAATCCTCGCACGCACGTTCACGTGCTGGGCGACGCCGACGAGAAGACGTATCAGCAAGTGAAGCCGCAAGGCGACCACCCGATGATCTGGACCTGCCCGGCGTTCCAGCGCGCCATCTACATCGGCATCGGCCACGACGCCTCGGATTGGAACAACAACGATTTCTCGACGCTGATTCGCGATTCGTTGTTGTGGGCGGCCAGCGGAACGGTGACGGCTCCGTCGCCGGACGCCGGTGTCGACGGGAGCAGCGCCGATGTGGGCAGAGCGGACAGCGCCGGCGGCGACGCTCCGAACGGCGGCGACGGGGCGGTGGACAGCGCCAGCGCCGACGGTGGCGGGCTCGACAACCAAGCGACGGGTGGCAGCGGTGGCGCCGGCGCGGGCGGCAGCGGCGCTGGCAGCGGGGGCACCATCGGATCCGGCGGCACGGCGGGCGGGGCAGGGATGCCCGGCGGTGGTAACCACAGCGGCTCGAGCGGGTGTTCCTACGGTGGCGGGGGCGGTGGCGTCAGCGCGGGCGGTGGCCTTTTCTTGGTGACACTGATCGCGCGCCGCCGCCGGTCGCGGCAACGGCGGCCCGGGGCCTGAAATCACCGGGCAAATAAACTCGCCCCCGCCGCCGTCCAAGCCGGCGAGGCCCAAGATTTGCCGTCACCCACTTCCGCCAACCGATTTCATCGCAATATTTTCGGGACGGGCGCGGTTTATCCGAAAGAGACCGCGGCCCATTCGTTAAGGCACTGAGCGAAAGCGAGGCATTTGCGATCATGAGCCACATTCACGGAAACGAAGAGCAAAGTCCCTTTGCCCGCACGTTGCACGGAGGCTCGGGCGTACCGGGATCCGAGGTGGTGGCCGATCGCACCGGATCGATCTACAAGCTCGGCCGTCGGCTGGGAACAGCGGGCGATGTCTTCGAGCTTGAAGACAGCCCCTTCGCCGAGCCGGCCGTGATCAAGCTATTTCCGCGCGCCGCCGGGCTGGACGCTTACGCGCTGGACGCATTCGCGCGCGCCACCGCGGCGGCGTCGGCCATCGGTCATCCGCAGATCGCGCGCACCCTGGACGCTGGCGTGCTGGAGAACGGGACGCCGTTCCAGGTGGTCGAGAGATTGTCCGGCCAGACATTGAAAGAACTCATCGCCCGTCGGGTGGCGCTGACTCCGGCCGATGGTTTGGCGTTGCTGCGCGCCGTGGGTGGCGCCTTGTCCGCCGCACATGCGGCCGGGTTGGTGCACGGCGAGCTTCGCCCAGACAACATTTTCGTCATCGACAGCCAACGGCGCGCTGGTGCGCCACGGCCGCCGGCGGTCAAGCTGCTCGATTTCGGTGTCTCGTATCTGACCGCTCCGCTGCGGCAGATGGGGTTGGCGGTCAGCGACGAAGCGTTGGCGTTTCTCAGCCCCGAGCAGATGCAGGTGCAGGTCCTGCCAGACGACCTGGACGGGCGCACCGACGAATATGCTTTGGCGGTGGTGGCCCACCGTCTGCTGGCGCCGGCGCAATCACGCCGCTCACCGGCGCTGACGGCGGTGCTGAGCATGGCCCGCAGCGAGAAGGTCGCCGATCGTTTCGACAGCATCGAACTTTTTCTGACCGCGCTGGGCGAGGTGGTGGGCGGCGCTGGCGCGACCGCGGGGTTCGGCGTGCGGCGCGAAACCCTGCGGCCGCTGCCCGACACGGACATCACGCCGATCGGCAGCAGCACGCCATCGCCGCGGCCGATGCCGCGCCACATGGCCCGCGGCGGCCAGACCGGGGGTTACGGCACCATGACCCGGCAGTTCTTCGAGGAAGGCAACCGGATGGACGAAGAAGCGGCCGCCGCCGCGCGAAACCCGTCGCTGGCCCTGGCCACGTCGGATGTGTCTCTGTCAGCTCTGCGTATCCCCACTCACCGCGGCCGGAAGGTCGTGGCCGTGATGGCGGTGCTTGCCGTGGCGGGCGTGGTGGCGATGGCATGGTCGGGCATGTGGGGTCCGTTGCTGGCGGTTCGCGACAACGCCAGCGTCGTATTCTCGAAGTTGCAGCACCCGAATCGCGCAGAGACGCCGCCTCCGGCGCCGACCAGCGCGTCGACGCCGATCGCGCCGGCAATTCAGGCCGCGCCGGTGGCTGCCCTCGCCGCGCCGGCGGCCGCCGCACCAGGGACGTCGGTCGCCGCTGCGCCGATGCCGTCGCCACCGGTGATCACCGATCAACCGCCGCCGCAGGCAGAAAAAGCCGCGTCCGCCGCGGCCGTGATTGTCTCACCAAAGCCCGCCCCGGAGCGAGCCGCTGCCGCCGAATCACCCAAGGCGAATGAAGCAACCGTGAACCCTGGCGACGAGCTCGTACGATCTCCGAGGCCCGCGGGCACTGCGCACCAGGTGTCTGGCCGGCACGAGCCGCTGCGCGGTTACGTCTGGTCGCCCAAGGAACGGCGCCTGGTGCGTTCGAATCGTTCGGACCTTGACGCGCCTCTGCCGCTGTCCAGCGGAGCATCTCCCTCCCCATCGTCAGCCCCGCCCGCACAATGGACGGTGCCCTCAGCATCCGGCGCATCATCTTCGTCGCTGTCAGTTCCCTCACCGATCGAGCCGCCACCCCAGCCCGCGCCGCCCGTCGTCGATCCGGCGGCCAACGAACCGGCGCCGTCTCCGGCTCCGTCGACCGCGCCCGTCGTTCCCTAGATCCCAATTCGCGCGGCAGCTCTACCAGGAGAAGATCCACGGCAGCAGCTCCGGCTCGTCGGTCCAGGCTTTGTCGAAGGTGGGGTTGTGGTCCAGGCCGGGGTATTCGGTGAGGATGACGACCTTGTCGCCGACCATCTTCAGCTTCGCCGCCATCAGCTCGGAGCCGATCTTGGGATTCGTCATGTCGGCGCCACCGTGAAAGATCCAGAACGGAATGTTCTTGATCGTCTCGGCGGTGCTGCGATCGGAAAAACCCGCCATCGGCACGCCACATGCGAATAGCGTCGGGCGGCGCGCGGTGAAATCCCAGACGCCGATGCCGCCCATGGAGACGCCGGTGAGATAGACGCGCGCCGGATCCAGCGGCAGCTCTTGGAGGTTCTTGTCGATCAGCTCCAGCGTGGCGCGTTCGGCCTCGGAGGGTTGTGGGCCCATCGTGTAGGAACCGTCGGCGCCGTTGACGCCGTTCAGGTACGTCGCCCACTCCTCGTTCGGATCGCACTGCGGAACCAGCACGAAGGCGGGAAACTGATCCTGCATATTCGGCGAGACCACCGATCTTGGCCCCGTGAAGATGGTCTTGGTCAGCGTGTTCATGTTGTCGGTGCCCTTGGCCGAGCTGCCGTGCAGGAACACCAGCAACGGATACTTCACGTCTTTGGACACGAACCTGGGGGTGTAGAGGCGAAACGGCAGCACGTGTCCCGTGGTGGACGTGTAAGTCGACGGGATCATCACCGACATCATGTTGGCGGCGATCCAGGCCAGGTTGGTGGCGTCGTCTTGGGCGACGAAGCCGGGATCCATGCCGGTGCGCAGGATGCGGATGGTCTGGGCGAACTGGCCGGTGGGCGAGCCTTGCGCGCCGGCGGCGGCGTAAGTGAACACGCTGACATCGTAGCTGCCCGGATCGACCGCCCACGCGCTGGCTTTGCCGTTCAGCTGATTCATCAAGAAAGGCGCGGCATCGACCACCGAGACGCGTGCCCCGGCCACCTTGAACTCGACGCTCCTGGTGCCGGCGGGAACCGTGGCCAGCAAGGTGGACCGCGGCGGCATCTCGACGCGGTTGAGGTCGCCTTTGATCGGGTCGTACCGTTTGACCACCGCGTCTGCGATGACGGCGTAAAGCGACAGTGAAATCCCCGGCGCGTTCACCATCGCCTGCGCATCCGTCAGGCCAGCGGCGTCGGCCGGCGCGGCGTTTTGATCCGCGCCGCCGTCGGCCGGCGCCGGCACGCCACCGGTGCTGCTGGCCGCGCCGCCGCCGCTGCCGCTGCCGCCCGTGGCGCTGCTACCGCCGCCACCGCCGCCACTGGATTCACCGACGGGTGGCGCGGCGCCGCCACCGCTGCTGCAGCCGGCACCCTGTCCCAGCGCGATCATCAGGGCAGCGAACGCGCCTCTGCGGGCAGCTTTCTGGCTCATCAACGATTTCCCTTTCTGGCGGGCCGGGCTCGATGGACAATGATATACGAATTTATTTTGTACGCCCGACAAAAATCGACGCCGGGGCCTTCGGCCGTTTCGCGCCGGTCGTCAAAAAAACATCCGTCGGTCCGCAGCGGTGTTCGTTCTCTTGCCGCCGGCTGAAGGCGAACCGCCCGCGCAGGGGGTTCTGCTGGCGGTACGCGGATTGCGTTCTGTCGTCGGCAATCGATGCGGATCTTGGAGGCGCGGTTTCATCCGGATGCTCAACTGACCGGCGACGGCATCGTGGTCGGTCGCGTGCGTTGCACCGACGCCAAGGCAACCGTTGAACCCCAGCCCGGCGTCGCCACCTTCGGTCCGCCCGCCACCATGCTGCGCAAGTTGCAGTACCTGGTGAGCATCTGCGTGCCCAGCCCTTTCGATCGGTTGCGCCGTCTGCGCAGCCGTTACTGGTCGTTCGTGGAGATCGCGCCGCCGGGCGCTGAAAAAGGAGAAGGGTGATCATGAAAGCTCACGGTTGGTTCGTGCTGTCTTGTTTGGTTTCGGTGGTATCGGCGTTCGGCTGTTCGCACCAGACGCCCCCCGCGGTGCAGGCGCCGACGGCGGCCGAAAATCCGCCCGCGACCAAGGCCGCCCCGGTCGTGGCGCGCGCCGAAACCCCGCCCCCGACGATGCAGTCGAAGAATCCAGCGTCGATCTACTTTGATTTTGATTCGTCGCTGCTGGGCGACGGGGCGCGCGACACGCTGGCCAAGGTGGCAACCAAGCTCAAGGACCACGACGCCACCGCCATCTCCGTCCAGGGCAACTGCGACGAATTGGGCACGGTCGAATACAACCTGGCCCTGGGCCAACAGCGCGCCGACGCCGCCAAACAGTACCTGGTCCGCATGGGCGTCGACCCCCACAAGGTGCAGACCGCCAGCTACGGGTCGCAACGCCCCCTCTATCCCGGCCACGACGACAGCTCGCGCGCCAAGAATCGCCGCGACGACATAGTCTATCCGTGACGGTGACCGCCGCGGGCGCCGCAGACGAAAATGATGTCTCATACTCGTCCTGATGGCGCGCGCGCGGAAACTGAGTCTGTCGGTCCGTCTGGCGTTTGCGTCGCTGGGGACGGCGGTGGCCATCGGGACGGTGTGCGCGGTGGGGATGTTCTCGCTGGACGACGTGTGGAAGACCTCCAGCGCGTCGGTGTCGCGGCACCTCGAGCTTTTGGACGACGCCGCTGCGTTCGGTGCCCTGCTGTACCAGAAGGGATTCGCCGCCGAATACATGCTGACACGCGACCGTCGCTGGCTGGCCGAACTGGAAAGCAGCCGCGCGCCGTTCGAGCGATGGCTGCTGCAGGCGCGCTCGACCGCCGGCAGCGCGGACGAACGACAATTGCTGGATCGGATCCAAAACGAGTACAGCGCCTACGACCAAGGCCGCAACGAGGCGATCACCTTGTTCGACGCGGGCGAGCAGCAGAAGGCGGTGCGTTCGCTGGCCGGCAACCACGCCCACCTGCAACGGCTGCTGGCGCTGTTCACCCAGTCGGGGCAGCTTGGCCGCCACGAACTGGCGGGCCAGTTTGCCGATGCCGAAAAGTCCGTCAGCCGGATGGCGCGCGTCCTGGTGGCCACCAGCATCGCCGGCGCGCTGGCCAGCCTGCTGGTTGGTTTCTGGTGGGCGCGGCGAATCACCCGCCCGATCTACGAGCTGGGGGTGATGGTCGATCTGGCCGCCGAACGCACGCGCATCCAGGTCCGTCCTGGGCGGCAAGACGATCTGGAGGGTCTGGGCGAGCAGGTGGGCGCGCTGGTGAAGAAACTGGAAGACACCGACGCGGCGCTGGTCGAGCACCGGCGCCGCCTGATTCAAAGCGAAAAGCTGTCGGCGGTCGGCGAGATCTCCGCCAAGCTGGCCCACGAGGTGCTAAATCCGCTGGCGGGAATGAAGGCCGCCGTGCAACTGCTGGTACGTCCCGGGCATCCGCCGTCGCCGGGTCAGCTGGGAGAAACCGCCGAAGCGCTGAATCGGGAGATCACCCGCGTCGAGGCGTTGCTGCGGCGGCTGACCAACTATTCGCGGCCGCTGGCTCCGCGCATCGAGGTGTGCACGGTCGCCAGCCTTCTCGACGGCGCGGCCGACGCTGCCCGGGCCACCTTCGCCCGGCTGAGCGTGACGTTGTCTCGCGCTCAGGAACCAAATCTGCCGCCGCTGGAAGTGGACCCGCTGCTTTTGACCCAGGCGCTGACCAATCTTCTGATCAACGCCGCCGAGGCTTCACCGTCGGGATCGACCGTCACCGTCAGCGCGGACAGCCGACCGTCGCTGGGGCAGCCGTCGGTGGCGATCAGCGTGGCCGACTGTGGCGGAGGGATCGCCCCGGCGCATCTGGCGCGCCTGTTTCAACCGTTCTTCACCACCAAAGCAAACGGTCATGGCCTCGGTCTGGCGGTCAGTCAGAACGTCCTGGCCGAACACGGCGGTCGCATCACCGCCGAGAACAAAGCGCCGCCCGGCGGCCCGGGCGCGGTCTTCACCGTGCACGTTCCCATCGTTCGGTGACCCACTGATGAGCACCCACGTTCTGGTCGCCGACGATGAAGCGCTGATTCGCCAGTCGTTGCGCACCGTGCTTTTGCAAGAAGGGTTCGAGGTCAGCGTGGCCAGCAACGGCGACGAAGCCGGGCGCCGGTTTCAAGACGACCGTCCCGACGTCGTGTTGCTGGATCTGGTGCTGGGCGAGGACGATGGGTTATCGCTGCTGCGACGCTGGCGGCAGGATTCGCCGGACACCAAGATCATTCTTATCTCCGCGCACGGCTCGATCGAAAGCGCGGTGACGGCGATGAAGCTGGGCGGGTATGACTTCATAAAAAAGCCGTTCGACCTGGAAGAGATCGTCGCCGCCGTCCGCAACGCCGCCCGCACCAAAGCGCTGGAGCAGCGGGTGGCGTATCTGTCCGAACGCGATCGCAAGCAGCTGTCCGACGGTGATGCCGTGTGGGCCTCGCCGGCGATCGTGAAGGTGATCGATGAAGTGCGCCTTTACGCCAAGAGCGCCGTATCGACGATCCTCATCACCGGCGACAGCGGCACCGGCAAGCAGATCGTCGCCCGGTTGTTGCACGACGAATCGCCGCGCGCCGTCGGCCCGTTCGTCGAATTGAACTGCTCGACCATCCCGGAGAATCTGGTGGAAAGCGAGCTGTTCGGTCACGAGCGCGGCGCCTTCTCCGACGCCCGCGAACGGAAGCTCGGCCTGGTGGAGATCGCCGACGGGGGCACCCTGTTTCTGGACGAGGTCGGCGACCTGGCGCCGCCCGCGCAGGCCAAGTTGCTGACGTTCATCGAACAGCGCAGCTTTCGCCGCGTCGGAGCCACCGCGTCGCGCACCGTCGACGCGCGGGTCATCGCGGCGACCAACCGCGATCTCGCAGCGATGGTGGCGGCGCGCCAGTTTCGCGCCGATCTCTGGTACCGCTTGAATGCCATCACCGTCGTGCTACCGCCGCTGCGCGAGCGCCGCGCCGATGTGTTGCCGCTGGCTCGCCATTTTCTCGCCGCCGCCAGCGGGCAGTTTGGCCGGCGCTGGCAGTCGATCAGCGCGGAGGCGGGTGCCCTGCTTGAAGCCTACGGCTGGCCCGGCAACGTGCGCGAGCTGCGCGCCGTGGTCAGCCGGGCGGCGTTGCTGCACGACGAGCAGATCCTGCGTCCGTCGCACCTGCCGCCCGAGTTGGTGGCGGCGGCGTTCGTCGCGCCGCTCATCGCCAGCGGTGGCGCCGGCTCGGCTGTCTCCACTGCGGCACCAGCCGGGATCCCGTCGCTGGAGACCATCGAGCTTCTGCACATTCGCCGCGTGCTGGAGCTGTGTGGCGGCAATCGCACCGTCGCCGCGCAACACCTGGGGATCACCCGACAGACGCTGTCGAAAAAGATCGGCAGCGCCGACGACGGAGACTGAGCGGGCGGATCCCGGTTGCGCCGCCCAGGCCCGGTCGCAAGTTTGCCGGCGATCGTGTGCTATGACCTTTTGCTTACCGGCCGCCGGGGACGATACCGACGGAAGGTCGTAGAAATTCGGGAGCGGCGATGAGGTATCGTTCTTTCGTAGACTTAGCGGCGATGGGGTGGCGCGCGAAAGCGAAGGCAACCTGGGTCGTCGTGGTGGTGTTGTGCTGGCCTTGGACCGCACGATCAGCAAACGCCCCGGCACCCGTTCATTCTTCGTCCGCTCCGTCGCCCACAGAGCTACGTGCCGCTGCCGGTCCGATGCAGGAGCTTCGGCGCGTTGATGGGTCGGTGCAGGCGTTGGGCAATCGCCGTCTGCCCGCTTGGTCGCCGGAGGCCGACGCGCGCCGAATGGCCGTGCAGCGCGAGCTGGATCAGCTGATCGACTTCGAGGAGATCTGTCATCGCGCTCTCGGACCGTCGTGGGGCGGTGTTCCTGCCGACAAGCGTGGCGAATTCGTGCAGACCTTGCGGAGGCTGGCTGGTCGCACCTACGTGGAGGCGTTGACCAGCGGCCGCGACTATCGCGTGGTGCTGGAGCGCGAGATCATCAACGGCAACGAGGCGCGCGTGATGGGTACCCGGACGCCGCGCTCGCCGGGAGCGGCGCCTATCGCTGTCGAATATTGTTTGGTCCTACGGCAAGGCCGGTGGCGCGTTGCCGACGTGATCGTCGACGGCTCCAGTCTGGTGGCGAATTACCACCGCGAGTTCGCCCGCGTCATCAAACGCGAGTCGTTTGACGGGCTGTTGGCGTCGATGAAAGAGCGCCTGCGCCGTTCCGATCAGAATTAGTTGTCGGCTGTGCATCGGTCGGGCCGATTTTTCGAGGTGGCCAGTCCACCACGGGGAAAATCGTTGGAATCCCGGGAAGGAATTGGGCGCGACGGTCCTCCAAAAAGAGGTCGACCAATCAATCGTCGACGTGAATGATTGTGTCTCCGCCCAAATTGAAATTCACAGTGCATTAAACCGGTTGAACATAAGTAAATAGACCATTTGTGTCCGTGCTTGCATTTTTCTTTGTGTGGGACTAGAGCAACGCTTGTCAGGACTTTGTATCCAAAGCTGGCGGACAGATCCCGTTAGGGACCTCACCGCATTAATTGACTCGGAACCGCTCACCACGAGCGGTCGTATGAAGGAGGGGTTGCCTATGCGTCCGTTTTTTGCCCGTTATTCATCGGCCTTTGTACTCGCCGGAACTGTCGCCCTGGCGGCGGCGTCGTGCGGTCACCCTGCTGTGATGGGGGGCGGTAACCCGACCGGCAGCGGTGGGGACTCGACGTCTGGCAACGGGGGCAACGGACAGGGTGGGACGGTCAGCAGCGGCAGCGGGGGCGGCAACGGGGGCGACACCGTCAACACCGGCAGCGGCGGTTCAAGCTCCACCGGCAGCGGCGGCAGTGAAGTCATCATCACTCCGACCGATGGCGGCACCGACGCGACCGTGATGGTCATGAAGATGTCCTGCCCAGACATGGCCTACAACGACAAGTACACCCCCGGCTATTCGATCACCGCCGACGCGAAGTCATCCGCCGCGACCACCCTCGCTTCGATGCAGATCGGCGAGAAGGCCGATCAAATGCGCGGCACGCAGCCGGGACAGACGATCTTCAACCAGGCGGACAACACGACGCGTGGAATCAAGGGCTTCAAGTTCCGGGACGGACCGCGCGGTCTGTGCCTCGATGCCGAGAAGGTGGGCAACGGTTACTCGACGGCGTTCCCGGTGGCGTTGGCCCGCGGCGCGACCTTCGATCTCGATCTCGAATACCAGGTTGGTGACGCCGTGGGCGACGAGACGTTGGCCTCGGGACACACCATGCTGCTGTCGCCGACGGTCAATATCTTGCGCCACCCGTTCTGGGGCCGCGCGCAAGAGGTCTACGGCGAGGACGACTATTCGCTCGGCCGCTTCGGCTCGGCATTCACTGCCGGTTTGCAACAGTACGTCGCCGCCTGCGCCAAGCACTACGCCGCCAACAACATCGAGAACGGCCGCGAGTCAGACACCGCCGCGATGGACGACCAGACCCTTCACGAAATCTACGCCAACCACTTCGGCATGATCGTCAAGGACGGCGGCGTCGCTTGCATCATGGCGTCGTATAACCTTCTGCAGCTGTCGGACGGACCGGCGAAGGGCAATGCGGTCCACGCGACCCAGTCCGGACACCTCCTCACCGACATTCTTCGCACCGAGTTCGGCTTCCAGGGCTTCGTCCTGTCCGACTGGTGGGCGATGCCAGGTGGCTCGAATCCGGCGCAGGGCGACCGGCCGAACAATGCCCGCGACGCGGTCAATGCCGGCCTGGACATGGAGCTGCCGAACGATCTCAACTACTCGGCGCTGGAATCGTTGGTCTCTGGCGGCACTTTGAAAGAGTCGCAGATCAATGTCTCGGCGACGAAGATCCTCGAGCAGAAATTCCGTTTCAACGTCGCCAAGACCAGCGGCACCGTCGGCCTCAAGAAGCCGACCACCTCGTACAACAATGGTTCGATCGGCAACGATCAGGCGCACCTCGATCTGGCCGAGAAAGTGGCCACCGAGGCGATGGTCCTACTGAAGAACGACAAGAACACGCTGCCGATCAACCGAACCACGGTGAAGACCGTCGCCGTTCTCGGCATGACGGTTCCTTTCACGCTGGGCACGGAGGGTTCCAGCCAGGTGAACTTTGCCAGCGACGTGCGTACGGGCGACCGGGGCAGCAGCCGCGTGAACAACGATCCGGCCAAGTCGGTCGGTCCGCTGGCCGGCATCACCACCGCAGCGGGCGCCGGCATCAAGGTCGTCAGCGGCAACAGCGCCGCCGCGGCCTCTGGTGCCGACTTCATCGTCGTGGTGGCTGGGTTGACCCCGCAGGACGAAGGCGAGGAGTACACCGGCGCCGGCGACCGCGGCACGTTCAACCTGGATGGCAAGGCCGGCACGCCACAGAACGCCTTGATCACCGCGGCCGCGGCTCTGGGCAAGCCGATGGTGGTCGTCATCGAAGCCGGTGGCGTGGTTGATCTCCCCTATCTGACCGCTGCGAACGTCCCCGCGATCGTGATGGCCTGGTACCCGGGGCAGCGCGGCGGCTTGGCCCTGGGCAAGCTGCTGTTCGGCGACGCCAACTTCAGCGGCAAGCTCCCGGTCACCTGGGACTCGAAGAACGCCGACTGGCCGACCTTCAACGGCGGCAACAGCACGACGATGGACTATTACCTTGGGTATCAGTACTTCGATAACAAGAACGTCCCCGCGGCCAATTACCTGCCGTTCGGGTACGGGATGAGCTACTCGAAGTTCTCGTACGCCAACCTGGGCGTTCCCTGCAGCGACGTGACCAAGAACGGCGTGGTGAACGTGACCGCCGAGATCACGAACACGACCGCCACCGCCGGTGACGAGGTGGCCTTCTTGTTCGTCTCCTATCCGTCGACGAAGGTTCGTCGCCACGCCAAAGAGCTGAAGGGATTTGCGCGCGTGTCGCTGGCGGCGAATCAGACCAAGCGAATCACCATTCCGTTGCGCGTCTCTGATCTGAAGTACTACGACACCACCATGAAAGCGTGGGTGGTCGAGACCGGTCCGGTGCAGGTCATGGTTGGACCAGACTCGCGAACCCTGGATCTCAAAGACACCTTCATGGTCAAGTGACCCCGACGGCGGTACTCTCCGCCGTCGATTCTCCCTCCCATCATCTCGGCCGTGCCGCCAGCCCTCGGGTTCCCGGGGGCTGGTGTACGTGACGGGTGGCCATCCGACCTCCACCGCCCGCGTCCCCCAAACACTCGAAAAAACCTTCCGGAGTGAACGACTGCTATGACATCCACATCGACGAGCCTGCTTCGCCGTTTGGTCCTAGGATTCACCGGGCTGACTGCTTTGAGCCTGGCTGGCCCGGCCGTTGCGCAAGACGCACCTGCCCCCGTTGAACCGAAAGCCAATCCCGTCTCGCCGCCGCTGCCGCCGCCGACGCCCGAGCAGACGCCGCCCGAGTCGTCGCCGGTCACCGGGATCGAGCGCATGCCGGCTGCTGCCTTCTGGCCGCCGCCGTATTTGCGCGGTCTTTACGGCGGGTCAGTGTGGCTGTCGACGGGCCTTCACGGTTTGCAGTGGCCGTACTATCGCAAGACCGGCATAGGCATCTCCGGTGATCTGTGGGTCGACAACGCCTACGAGAAAGTCACCCGCGGCAACTCGACCGAACCCAACCAGAAGGCGTGGATCCAGCAAGGCCGCGCGGTCCTGCGCGTGACGCCGACGTACACCAGCGGCAACTTTTTCGCCCAGGTTCAGGCCGAGCTGGTGGCCAACAAGGATCAGACGCTCAAGCAGCCCGACGTGGCAGACACCGACGATCTGTGGGTGAGGATCGGACAGTGGAACAAATGGGACATCATGCTCGGCCGCTATCAGGCGTGGGAGGTTTACCACCTGGGCATGGGCCTGGACCTCAACACCTTCGAGCGGCAAGGCGCGACGGACGTCGCCAACCCGCCGCCGGACATCTACGGCGTGACCTACGAGTTCTATCGGCCGTCGGGCGTGGGCAACGTGGGCTTTCACCTGTACCCGACCAACTTCCTGCGCTTCGAGTTGCTTGGCCAGCTGGGCAACGAGCAGGGGCAAAACTCCCTGGGCGGTCGGCCGGTGGGGATTTTGGATCTGGGCTGGCTGAAGTTCAAAGTGGGCGGCGAGTACAGCAAGACGACGCAGGTCGATCCGAACCTGAAAGAGACGTACACGCGCCGGGGTTTTGGCGCCGGTTTGATCTTCATCTTCGACCCGTTCATCGAATTCGGCGTCAATGCCGCCCGCGGCCTGGTCGACCACATCGATCCGCGCGGCGACGTTGATCCCCCGGGCAGCTACACCGTCACCAGCGTCGGCGGCTTCGCCAACGGCCGGATCATCGAGGATCTCTTGGTGGGCGTCGGTTACAACTACACCACCAAAGAAGACATCCACTACGACATGACCACCGGCAAGTTCGGCGAGTTCAACCACAAGCAAGGCTTTCTGTCGATTCAGTACCTGGTCTACAAGCAGGTCTTCGTGAAGGCCGTCTTCGCCTACGCGACGGCACACCTGGCGCCCACGTTCGGCAACGCCGCCTACGACAACACGATGTACAGCGCCCGTCTGCGCTTGCAGTACTTGTTCTAGCGCGGGGGTTCGGGAAGCGGTTCCAGCAGTTCGATCCGGTTGCCGAACGGATCGTGGACGAAGATCCGATCGAAGCCGGGCAGGGGGCGATCGGTGGCCAGAGGCGCGCCGGCGACGCGCAGGCGTTCGGTCAGCTGTTTGAGACCGCGCACCACCAGCGCCGGGTGAGCCTTGCGCGCAGGATGAAAGTCCGGGTCGACGCCGACGTGAATCTTCACGTGCTGGTTTTCGAACCAGGCGCCGCCACGCTGAGCCAGCTCGGGCGGGCGCGGCGTCTCCGTCAGGCCAAGCAGGTCGACGTAGAACGCGCGCGCCTCGGCCTCGCGCCCGGCGGGCATGGCCAGCTGAACGTGGTCGATGGCAACGATGGTCATGCGATTACTTTATCGCGATATGCTGGTGGCTTCGATGCAGGTTCTTCTCGTCACGCCGCCCATGACCCAGTTGAACACGCCGTACCCGGCAACGGCGTATCTGTCCGGCTGCTTGCGCGCGCACGCGCCAGCCGACGTCCGGGTGGCGCAGGCGGATCTTTCGCTGGCCTTGTTTCTGCGGCTGTTTTCGCGGGCGGGGCTGACGGCGGTCGGTGACGAGCTGGCGGCGCGCGTGTCGCCGCCGCGGGCCAAGGCGCGACGGGCGTCCCCCGCGTCGACCCCATCGACGTCGGTGGCGCATTTTCTCGCTCACCGCGAAGCCTGCGCGGCGCTGATCGATCCGGTCATCCGTTTTCTCCAGGGCCGCGATCCGACGCTGGCCCTGCGCATCGTCGGCCGTGGTTTTTTGCCTGAAGGCCCGCGCTTCGCGGCGCTGAACGGCGGTGGCGACGCCGACGAGACCCTGGCCTGGGCCTTCGGCGAACTGGGTGTCACCGATCGGGCTCGCCACCTGGCCAGTTTGTTCGTTGACGATCTGGCCGATGTCATTCGCGACGCGATCGATCCGCGCTTCGAGCTGTCTCGCTACGCCGAAAAGCTGGCCGCCAGCGCCCCCACCTTCGACGATCTGGCGGCTGCGCTGGCCGCACCGCCAACGCTGGTCGATCGATTGCTGGACGACCTGACGAGAGAGACGTTGCGCGCCCACGAACCCGCGCTGGTCGGTCTGACGCTGCCGTTTCCGGGGAACGTCTACGGCGCCTTGCGCGTCGCCCGCCTGATCAAAGCAGAACGCCCGCAGACCCGCGTCGTGTTGGGCGGCGGCTACGTCAACACCGAGCTGCGCGGCCTGGCCGACCCCCGCGTCTTCGATCTTTGCGACTTCGTCACCCTCGACGATGGTGAGCGGCCGCTGCTGGCGCTGATCGATCATCTGCGCGATCCGGCGCGGCCGTTGTTCCGCACCTTCGTTCGCCGCGATGGCGCGGTGACCTTCGAGACCACGTCGTCGCTGGCGGATCTGCACCATCGCGACACCGGCACGCCCACGTACGACGGACTGCCGCTGGACCAGTACGTGTCGCTGTTCGAGATGTTGAACCCGATGCATCGCCTGTGGTCGGACGGCCGCTGGAACAAGCTGACCATCGCGCGCGGCTGTTACTGGAAAAAATGCACCTTCTGCGACGTGACGCTGGACTACATCGCCCGGTACGAGGGGGCTTCGGCCGATCTCACCGTTGATCGCATCGAAGCCTTGGTGCGCGAGACCGGACAGACTGGTTTTCATTTCGTCGACGAGGCCGCGCCGCCCGCCGCCCTGCGCGCGATGGCCCAGCGCCTGATCGATCGCAAGGTCGCCATCACCTGGTGGGGCAACATTCGCTTCGAGAAGAGCTTCACCCCCGATCTGGTCGACGTGCTGGTGCGTTCGGGATGCGTGGCCATCAGCGGCGGTCTGGAGGTGGCCTCCGATCGCTTGCTGACGTTGATGAAGAAGGGCGTCACGGTGGCGCAGGTGGCGCGCGTCGCTCGCGCCTTCAGCGACGCCGGGATCTTGGTGCACGCCTATCTGATGTACGGTTTTCCCACCGAGACCGAACAAGAGACCATCGATTCGCTTGAACGCGTGCGCCAGTTGTTCGCCGAGGGCTGCATTCAATCGGGCTTCTGGCATCGCTTTGCCGCCACCGCGCACAGCCCGATCGGCCAGCGCCCCGAACTGTTCGGCATCCGCCTGGGCCCCGAACCCACGGTGACCTTCGCGCGCAACGAGGTGCCGTTTGTCGATCCCACCGGCTGCGATCACGAACGCCTGGGCCCCGGCCTGCGCAAGGCGCTTTACAACTTCATGCACGGCGTGGGGTTGGACGCCGACGTGCGCACCTGGTTCGCCGACGAAGCGCCGGCCGCGCGTGCCGCCGGTCGCGGTCGTTCGCGGACCCGATCGCGCCTGTTGCCCACGCCGCAAGTGAGGCCTGATTTGATCCGCCGCGCGCTAGCGCAAGGCAATCGCTGAGCGGCGCCGGGCCGGCGACGCGAGACCTAAGTGATGGTCAAGTAGCCGGCCGCGTGACAGGCGTGCAGCCAGTCAATGGTGGCGGCGGGGACGGCGAGCGGCAATGGCAGCGTGCGGTCTTGAAACAGACGCAGCAGCAAGCGGGCGGCCGTCGGACTGGGTGCGTGGGTCTGGCCGTTTAGGAACAGGCGACCTTTGTAGCCCAGGCCGCGGCTGGGCAGGGCCAGCGACAGCGTGCCGCGACGGCGCAGGCGGCAGGCGAAGACCCGTTCGTCGATCGCCGGCGGTGCGACAAAGCGGGCGTGCGCTTTGGGTCTGGTGAGGAAACGCCCGAGGAAATCGCTGAACGCCGCCTTCGGGATGCGAACGCGGCCCAGAACGTCGGCGACGGTCGACATCATGGCGGCGCCGATCTCTTGTGGCGCCTGGGTCGGGCGCAGGTCGGGATCTTCATACTGCGCAGCGGGCGACAGGCGTTCACTCAACGTGGCGCCCAGATACTCGAGGAAGCTTTGCACCAGGTCGGCGTGCGTCGGCGCCAGAAAGCCGATCGAATACGTGAAGCACGGCCCTTCGGCGACGCCGTGGTGGGCCACGCCGGGCGGCAGGTACAGCATGTCGCCCGGCTCCAGCAGCCATTCGTCCTCGGGCATGAACGAACGCAGCACCTTGATGGCGGCGTCGGGATCCGGCGAGCGATCGCGTTGCCGACTGGTCTGCCAGCGTCGTTTGCCCGGGCCTTGAAGCAAGAAGACGTCATAGCGATCGTCGTGCGGACCGACCGTGCCGCCGTCGGCGGCATAGCTGACCATCAGATCGTCGATGCGCGCCGCCGGCAAGAACGAGAATGCGCGCAGGATCTCCCAGCCACCCGGCACCAGGCTCTCGATCCCGTGCACCAGCAGCGTCCAGTGCGACGCCGGCAGCATGCTGGCGGCGAGACCGGCAAACGGGCCGTCGTGGCGCTCCCAGCGGTTTCGCCGCCGGCGCGGGTGCTGAATCACCAGGCGTGAAGAAGCGTCCTGACGCGTGGCCAGCCGCAGGAGCGCGTCGCGGGCAATGATGCCGGTGAAGCCAGGGAACGCCTGGCGGATCAGCAGCGGGCGTTTTTGCCAATGACGCCGCAGGAAGGTCGCGGGCGAAAGATCGCCAAGGACGGACATCCGGCCATCATCGGCGATTTCGCGTCACCGCGCGATCGCTAGGACGATCGGCGCGGCGTGGGCGTATGGGAAACGAAACTGACCAGGGCGCTGGTCAATTGCAGCCGGTCGGACTGGCACCGAGATCGGCCCACTGGATAGGGCCGTCGTCGATACCGAAGCGCTGATCGGTGTATTTCTCGACGTCTACCAACAGCGATGCACTGCCCTTATTCTGGGTGCAACAGCCGCTGCAATCGGTATCCGCGCAGGTGTCCACTGCGGTCACTCTGATCACCTTCGATCCCGACTTGAGACACAAATCGTGAAGCTGCAGTCCGTTGTCTGGAAACACAGAGACGATGTTGTGAGTCATCACCCAGCTCATTGATTTTGTGTCGTTGCAGTCGGCGAACTGGCCTTCGTAGTCGCAACCGCTGAACTGAATGCACTCCTCGCTGCCAGGCGCGGGATACGACTCGAAGTTGGTCTTGTTCGCCGTCTTCCACACCAGGCCGGGCAGGGTGTCACAGCCGGTGCCAGACGCTCCACCGCTTCCGGACGCGCCGCCAGAGCCCATCTTACCGCCGGTTCCCGGATGCGTGTCAGCCATGGCGATGTCCATGCCGGCATCCTTTGAACCACCAGAGCCCGAGCCTCCGGAGCCAGACCCACCGCTGCCGTTCATCACCATCCCGCCACTGCCCGAGTGGCCGCCGCTGGCTTCCGACCCGCCGCTTCCGGAGCCGTTGCTTCCGCCACTGCTGTTCATGCTCCCACCGGACCCATTGCTGCCGCCCGACCCATTGTTGCCCCCGGTGTCGCTGGCCGTGCATGCCACCACGAACAGGGGAGCCAGAGCCAACGATAGAATCCAGTCGCGTGAGATCGGTGTCATTGCAAGGTCCTTCCGGTTGCGAGAAACGAGAGCGCGACTACAGCAATCTTTACACCCCAACGCCCCGGCTGACCCACTCAAGGTTACGACGTGCCGCTGCGTATATACAGCGACCAATCACAAGAACCTTTCAACCCTCGAGAATCTAAAAAAGTCTCGCGCGTTGCCATTTTCAATCAAGGCGGATTTCGATACGAACGGTGTTGGATTCGTGCGCCGGAGCAGGTTCGTATTGACGGAAAGATTTTACGCAACTGGACGCCCGATCGGTCCGAAGTCCCCGTGACCATGGTGCCCGTCCAGGCAAAAGGCTTCCTCCGCGGGAGCCGACACCGGGCTGTCTCGGATTCCGCGGGATGGTCAAATGTGCGAAGGTCCGGACGCGTGCGCTTCTTGGTAGGTCCGAATTACCGCACCTGGATCATCGGCCTTGCAATCGTCGGCTGGGTGGCGTCGACGGCGGCACCAGTCAAGGCTGAACAGGCCGATGACTTGATTCGCAGCGGCCTCGAGCTGCGCCGGCAGGGGCGCGATCAGGAAGCCCTGCAGATTTTTCGCCAGGCCCAGGCACTGTCGCCAACGCCGCGCGCCCAGGCCCAGGTAGGGCTGGCAGAACAGGCACTCGGCCTTTGGGTGCCGGCCGAGAATGACATGTTGCTCGCTCTTCAGAACAATCACGATCCCTGGATTGAGAAGAATGCGAAGACCCTTGAAGAGGCTCTGCATTTCATTCAAGCCCATCTCGGCAGCGTCGAAGTTTGGGGGAAACCTCCGGGCGCGGAGGTCCTGCTGGATGGCCGGGTCGTCGGCGTCTTGCCGATGGAGCATGCCGTCCGCATCGCCAACAGCGAAGTGTTGTTGCAGGTGCGAGCCAAGGGCTTCACGACGATCAGCCGCACGCTGCAGGTTCCACGGGGCCAATACAGCGTCCGCGAGCAAGTCGATTTGTATCCGGTAGCCATACACGAAATTACCGCTTCGAACGCGATCCGGTCGTCGTCCGAGGGTACAGCGCCCGTGGAAACAAACGCCGATCTGTCAGCGCGAGCCGAATCAGCGCCTGATTCGCATCGACCCTTCTATCGGCGACCAGCGTTTTGGGTTGTGGTCGCTCTGGGCATTGGGGCCGCGGTAGGCGCCGGCATTCTTTTTTCCGATTCGGGAAAAGAATATCCAAGTCCGACCAGCACGGGAACCTTCAATCACCCTTAAGTCGCTGGTGCGGAGACGAACCGTGAACATTGCCCTTCGGATCGTTCGTGTCGCGTCGTGGTCGATCACCTTGGCGATGTTAGCCACTGGGTGCAAGAAAACCGAATCGTGCCGACCAGGCACGTTGATGGTGACGCTGAGATGTGGGGGAGCAACTGTTCCAGGCGGTTTTGATCACGCCACGCTGACGCTTTCCGAAGGCGACTACACCTCTGAGCCGCAATCGATTCCGCTTGTGTGTCCACAAACCAGTCACCAGGTGACCATCAGCCGATACACCAAGGGTCGCATGCTGGTCGCGACCGTAGCTGTCGGCTCGGGTGAACACAGCCGCACGGTCATAAGCGGCCAGACGGTAACCTTGGACGAAAGCTGCTCGGTTTTGGATGTTGATCTTACAAAACTGGCGCCGTCCGACGGAGGCAACGACAGCGCCACCGCAGACGCAGCGTCCGTAGAGGCAAGCGACACGATTGATACGTCCGTCGACGACGCTCCTGGACCCCACGCTGACGGTGCGCTGCTAGGCAACGGGGCGCCTTGCGCACAAGACGGCGAGTGCTCGACTGGAAACTGTGCGGGCGGCGTGTGCTGCTCCGAACGATGTGACGGTGATTGTCAAAAGTGCGAGGCAGGATCCGGCGTCTGTCTCAACCTTCCCAAAGGTTCGGTGTCTCCTGCATGCACCAGCATGCCGAACGCTGCCAGTTGCGGGCAAACAGGAACCTGCGACGACAGCGGCCGCTGCGCTCTGTTCGATGCCACCACGATGTGCAAAGCGGCGGGCTGCGACGTTTCGAGCCTCACCGTGATCGCCGCTGGATTCTGCACA
Source organism: Polyangia bacterium (assembly GCA_036493295.1). Classification (GTDB taxonomy): domain Bacteria; phylum Myxococcota_A; class Polyangia; order Fen-1088; family Fen-1088; genus DATKEU01. The sequence goes on from DASXQB010000220.1 coordinate 21,845, forward strand.
GGCCAGGGCAACTGCGTGACTGGGTCGAACAGTGATTGTGGTGCTTACCGCTGCTCCGCCGGGGCTTGCAACCAAACCTGCACGACCGCGAGCGATTGCAATGGTGTTCCGTGCGTCGGCGGGCAATGCGGTGGCAAACACAGCGTCGGTGCGACGTGCAATAGCAACGCCGAGTGCGACAAGGGCTTCTGCATCGACGGCGTCTGCTGCGAAAACGCCTGCAGCGGAAGTTGCATGGCCTGCGCTCACTCTCTGACCGGACGCAACGACGGTTCATGCGGCCCGGCCCTTTCGGGCACCGACCCACGCAACAAGTGCGATGCCGAATCGGGGTGCGGCCAGGACGGCACCTGCGATGGCAACGGCGCCTGCCGCAAACACGGCAGCGACACGTCTTGCACGCCTGCATTCTGCGACGGCAACCACAAGTTCACGAAAGGCGGCACCTGCGACGGCAGCGGCACCTGCTCGGCCGGTGCGGTCGTCGATTGCGGCCTTTATCGCTGCAACGCTAACGGCTGCGGCCAGGCGCCTTGCGCTAGCGACAACGACTGCGCTGCGGACATCGCGGTTTGCGACAGCGGCCACCATTGCAGTGGCAAGGTCGTCGTCACCGATGCCGGAACCGGCGACGGGGCTGGAAGCGACTCAGGCGGATCGAACGGCGATCCTCGTTGCAATGTCTCAGGACTGATTTGGAAGACCGGAAACAAGACCAATTTCGTTTCGTATCCTGACCCAAACAGCGTCGCCTGTTTGCAGTTTCACGCCTGTGACTACGAGGGCCAGTTCTCTCAGTGTCCCCAACAAACCGAGACCATGGCATGGGTGATGTCCCACAACATCGTTGCGGCTTTCCCTTTGGCGAACCTCTCCCTTCACGATCTTTGCCTGAAATCCGGCAACAAGTCGATCGTAGTCACGGTCATCGATACGTGCGCCGATTCCGATTGCAGCGGTTGCTGCACTCAGAACAAAGGTGCCACCGATCTGCTGGTCGACGTCGAGTCATTCACCAACGTGCGATGGGGCGTAGCTGACGGGCCCATCCAGTGGGCAGATTTGGGCGCCACCATGGGAAGCGGATGTAACTAACCAAGAGTTGCCCAGGCGGACTTGGTCAGCCTTTCGCAAGGACAGGAAAGACTAAAGCGATGACTCGCGAAGGCGACGCAGTCGCCAAACAGGCTACGACGCACGAAGCGACGGCGATTGGACTGGCTGAATCCGAAGCTGCGCGGCTGAATCTGGCGTGGCGGCCGACCGTCACTGCGAGGTTGCTTTCGCAGAAAGGGGGCCACGCTGGTTCGTCAGGTCGAATGCGCTCGGGCGTGGGTTTAGCGTGGTGGTGGTGATCGACGATCAGACCGGACGGATTGTCGACGTAAGGACCCCGTCCCGTTAGCCGGTACAATCAATTGGTCTCTCGACCAACGATGCCTACTGCGGCTTCTTCCGCTTGCGAGCCTTTTCAATTGCGCGGCGAAAATCAGAGTTGGCGTTCGCCAGAGCAGATTGAGCGTCAGCCGAGTTCTGAGCTGCAATTAGGAGGTGCTTGGCAGCTTCAGAATATTGCTTTTTCTCCAGAGAGATCATTCCCAATATTTCGTGGGCACCTAATTCGGGCCTTGGGTCGCGCGCATCGGGTTCAACAAGGTCGATGTTTCTTCCCCTTAGGGCCAACTGCGCGGCCTTTTGGGCTCCGCCTAGATCTCGGGCTTTCAGTCGGGCTCGCGCCAGGACCGTAAGGCCATCCGAGGTCGAGCCGAGGTTCGGGACTTGCTCGAGCAAGTCTCGGGCCTCCGTTGCTTGGCCGGACGCCAACATTGCGGCAGCGAGAGCAACTTTGGCTGGTGCATACGTCGGATCCAGACCCAACGCCTGCTTCGCCGGCTCAAGTCCGCCCAATATTCGTGCTCTTGCGGTGGCGATCCGGGCCGAGCGCGGGAAACGCTTGTAAGCTTCGGTCGCCATCGTCTCTAACTGGGCGCTATCCGCCTCTGCCGGACGAACTATTGGGCCGCCACGGCCGAGTTCCGCAGCGCGAAGTCGGAAATAGGCGATGGCCTCGCTTTGTGGGCAGCGTCGCTCGCTATCGGTCGCTCGGTCATAAATTCCGCCGAGGACGCTTTCGGGCTCCATCGCCACCACGGCCATCGAAAAACGTTTGGCGAACGCCCGCTCATCACTGGCGCACCCGGCATCTGACGACGCATCCGGGAACGCCACTTGCGCAAGGCTGAGCGCCAGGACCAGAAAACCAGCGATCAATAGGCCTGCCTGCGCTCATCGTAGCGCTTAACTTCCACTTCCACTCCCGCCGCCAGGTAATGCTTTCGCATCATCTCGTCCCGCTCCTGGGGTCGGATGTGGAGGCACCCGTGTGAATAAGATAATTCGAAAGGAAGACTGAGGCGCGTAGCCTCTTCATCGTCGGGGACGGTATGAATGTAATAGGCCGTGCGAACTCCGTTGCGCCTCATATTCCACGACCATTTGCCGAAATCATTCTGAAGCCACTCAGTCATCAGTTTGCCATCTTGATCGTAGAACATCTGTCTTGCCAGAAGGCTCGCGCGATCGATTGTGACGTGCTTTCCAGATCGGTGGTACCAGGCGACAAAGGCAGACGTGACGGATCCGTGCGGGCCTGACGCCGCTCTCCAGGTTCCGCCCATCTGATACTCGACGATCTCGTCTCGTTCGCGGATCTGAGCCCCCCACGGTACGACCGACGCGGGCCAGTTCCGCGTCGTGTGGTGTTCGGCGTGGTCGAGCACGTATCGTCCCGGCGGCGTGATACCGGCTCGATGACCTCCCGGCTCAAGGGTATTCGAAATTGCGCGGCCACCCGCGACCTCAAACGCCTCAAGACTGTCATCTACGTAAATGTGCCCGACGGTGACGCCTTTGCTGTTTTTGCGTTCAGCCGGATACACCACCAGCTTGACCTTGCCTTTTGGAAACATGCCGATTCCCTTTCGGTCGTCGTGACTCGATCAGCGGCCGGCTGCGCTTCAGCCCGTTCGGCCAGGCAAAGCATCGGACTGGTGAACCATTTGTTTCCGGCTTAGATAAACCCGCCCGGCGCGCCCCAGAGATCTGCGTCGACGGTGCATGAGAATGCGCCGTTTGCGCCGAGCCAGTCGATCTGACCTTGGAAGTGGCCGATGAAGGCGCGGGCGGATGGGTCGAGGCGGAGGAAGGTCATGGTTCCGGCGACGTCGGTGACGCTGGCGGTTTGACCGGCCACCTCGATCGGTTGGCCGGAGGGCGGCGTCGACACTTGTCCCTTTTGGAAGGTCAGCGGTTGGTCGGGGCGCTGGGCGATCGCGCTCAGGGGCAAAATAAAAGCCCAGGCGACTTCGCCGCCTTCCCCGGCGAGGCTGCACTCGGTCTCGTGGTTGCCGACCGAGTCGAGTTTTGCGCTCGCCAGGTTGCCGCCCACCAGGCAGGGGTTGGCGAAGGCCACCTGACCGACGCCGTGATCGCACGTCATGGTTAGCGCGGCCGGAGCCTGGCTGAGATCGACCGGCCCGACGACGGTGGCTTGATCGCCGCAGCCGACAACCAGCGCGGCGCCGAACAAACCCAGAACCCGAAACAGCCGATGCCTCATGAATTTCATATTAGGTCGTCTCTTTCTTGGCGATCGTAAAAATCGGTATTTGCAAATGTCTGGCGCTGGTCTCCCCACCCGCCGCCTCAACTTGACAATCAATCCTGCCGAAGCCAGACGACGCGAGGGCAACCTTGACCCGTCGATCTGACAAATACGTTCGCCGAATCCTGGCCATCGCCTGCGCGTTGGCTCCGTTCGCTGGCGCGGGTTGCAAAGGCGGCGGCGGCTCCAGCGCGGACGCGGGCACCGACGCCGCGGGCGACAGCAAGGACGCTGGTCTTCCCGCCTGTGCCGATCCCCCTGCGGCGTCGGACATGGCGGCGGCGGACGACTTTGGGCCCGACTCGAAGGCGGTGATGCCGTCAGCGCTGGGGCGCTTCAACGTGTACGAGGTCACGACGCCGCGGCTGCTGGAACGGGTGGACGTCTACGTGCGGTCTGATCTGATGGGCAGCCGGGTGACCATCTCGGTCTTCGAGGCGCTGTCCATGGCCAAGCCGTTCAACAAGGTGACCGACGTGCAGGTCGATGTTGCGCAGTGCCAGGGCTGGGCGTCCAGCGGCGCGCTCACCATTCCGCTGCACGCCGGGCGCTTCTACGCCGTTGGGTTCGATCCCAACCAGCTCATCACCACGTACGTGAACGCCGACATGAGCAGCCTGCCCATCGACGGCACCTTCGGACGGCTGATCGGATCCAAGACGGTCACCAGCGTGTCGGTGACGACGCAGACCTGGGACAAGGTCGAGGACAAGGACTTCATGCGCCAGCGCCTGCTGACGTCGCCGCGCGAGGAAGACGACGGCGGTGACGACGCTGACGCCGACGCTGCCACCGATGATGGCGGCAGCGTCGGCGGGCCCGCCGACGTGGCGGGCGACGCCGGGTCCCACGACGCGATCGACGCAATCGGCTCTTGATTCGCGTCCGTGCCGCGGTCAGCATCTGCGCCATGCCCGACGCGAAGACCTACCAAGGCGGCTGCCACTGCGGAAAAGTCCGCTACCAGGTCACCACCGATCTGGCCCGGGTGATCAGCTGCAATTGCTCGATCTGTTCGAAGAAGGCTCACCTGCTGACCTTCGTCGGCACGGACGCCTTCCAGTTGCTGCAAGGCGAGGACAACCTCACCGACTATCAGTTCAACACCAAGAACATCCACCACGTCTTCTGCCGCACGTGCGGCATCCAGTCGTTCGCCCGCGGCACCAACCGCGAGGGCATGGCGATGTTCTCGGTGAACGTCCGCTGCCTGGATGACGTCGATCCGGCGACGGTGGCCGTGACCGCGGTTGACGGGCGCAGCCGCTAAGACAGCGAACGCCGTCTTCGCCCGTCGCGCCGCCTAGGTTTTGCGGCGAGAGGCGGCGGTGTACGCCTTCTCGTCGAAGCCAACCACCACGGTGCGTCCGTTGTCCAGGATCGGTCGCTTGATCAACTTGCCGTCCTTGGCCAACGCGGCCAGCGCTTCCGCCTGCGACATGCTCTTCAACTTTTCTTTGAACTTGCCCAGGCGATAACTTTCGCCCGACGTGTTGAACAGCCGGGTGATGGGCAGGCCCGAACGCTGGTGCAGATCGCGCAGCGTGGCCACCGATGGAGGCGACGCCACCAGATCGGTTTTTTGATATTCCACTTCGTGCTCGTCAAGCCACTTCAACGCCGTTCGGCACGTGCTGCACTTCGGATATTGGTAGACCATCGCCGCCATGGGCGCGCATATTGCCACGCCCTGGGTCGCGCGGGTCAGTGAACCAGCAGCCAATCGAACGTGGCGCTGGCGGGGGCGGGGGAGGCGAAGGTGATGATGAAGCCTTCGGCGGTCTTTTCGGAGATTGCGGACATGGTGGCCCACGACGGTGTGACGGTGATGCCAAAGGCGCCGTCGGACTCGGGCGTGGGGAAGGTGACGTGCAAGGTCGTGGCACCGGCGTCCACGGCCACGTTGATGCCGCGGACGTTGGCGCTGGCGGCGCCAATAAGGCCGGTCAGCCCGGTCAATTTTGCGCCGCCGAGATCCAGCGAGGCCACGCCGCTGAGCTTGTACTGCTTGGTCTCCGGATCAAACGCCAGCGGCGCCACCGGCCGCGGCCGCCGGATTGCCCGGTGCGCTGGCGCCGGGCTGCGGCCGACGGTCGGCGCGGGGGTGGCCGTGGCGGTGGCCGAAGAGTCTGCCGGCACCTTGGCTTGGGTCGCAGCCGGCTGCAGATCGACGATGGTTGGCGCAATCGACGCTGGCACCGGGGTGGTCGCGGCGGGACGAGCGGTGGCGCTGGTTTCGTGGGCGGTGGTGGTCGCCGCCGGCATCGACAGGCCGGAGCGAACCAGGAATGCGCCCAGGGCCAACCCCAGCGCGCCGACCACGCACAAAAGCGCGATCGGCCGCGCGCTGGACCCGGTCGCGTGCGCGCCGGCGCGCCGGTCCGCGGCCCGGCGGCGATCGGCGATCGCGTCGGTATCTTCCCAGTCGGCGGTTCGGCTGCGCGCGTGCGGCGCACCGGTGTCGTTGGCGGCGATGGCCTCCGTCGGCGGCTCGCGGGACAGCAGCGCGGCGGCGTCGACCACGGGCGCTTCGAGCTCTTCGGTGCGGGTGCGCGCGCGCTGGTTCAACTCGCCCGAGACCATCACCGACGGCAGGTGATCGTCGTCGATCAGCTGTGGCCGGGGCGTCTTCGGGACCAGCAAAGGGATGGGGGTCGGCGTGGGCGTGTTGCCGTTGACCGGCGATGACACGCAGCTGGCGATGGCTTGCTCCAGCGGAGTGGGGCCGGCGGGAACGTCGCCTTCGATCTCAGAGCGCGCCACATCCAGATCGATCGACAGGCGTGGCACGCCGTCGATGGGCGACGCCTTCAGCGCGATCGCGGACAGCGTGCCGGTCATGTCGGCGCTGGCCGGCTGGTCGGCGTGGTTGCCGTCCAGCGACACTTGCACATTCGAGCCCACGCGCAGGAACGGCAGCTTGGTTCGCAGGCGCAGCTTGTCGTCGAAGAAGACGCCGCGACACTGGATGGGCGAGACCATTCCTTCGAAGCGAACCGCCAGCGGGATGGACGGCTCGCGACTGCGGTCGATGAGATCGTTCAGCAGAGTCTGTTGATAAGACGAAAGGTCGACGAACTGGATGGCCATCCCGGTGGCTTCCGGCAACCGCTGGACGCGCGTGACCCGGCCTTTGACCTGGCACATGCCGGTGGGCAACGGCATGTCGCAAAGGACGTCGCTGCCCAGGGCGCACGACCCGGCGGCGTGAACAAACATGCCCGCCACACTGAGGTTCAATGCCTGGCCGGCGATGCGCATCTGGCCGCCTGGCTCGGCCAGGGAGACCCGCGCTCGGTAGCTCACCCGCCGCTGAACCCTCGATAGTCTGGCCATAACGTAGTGCAACTTTTTCTCATAAATTTGACGTTTTAGGCAGTGCTATTTATACGTCGCGTTTTTGGGCAGGGTTTGATCTGCATCTGCCTGGATTTACTAGATAAAATAAATGTGATCCGGGGGCGCAGATAGGCCGTAAATTACGACGCGCCAGGCGAATGACAGCCGCGTTGCGCGAAGCGCGTCAATAAAAACGGACGCTAGGGCCCGAGCTGAATTTTTCGGATGCGGTTGTAGTGGTTGTCGTCGCCGGCGGTGCCGTCCGCGACGAACAGGGTGGAGGCATCCGCGCTGAGGGCCAGACCTTCCTGACCGAAGAATTGCGCCTGCGCGCCGTCGCCGTCTTTCCACCCGGCGACGCCGGTGCCCGCGATGGTGGTGACCATCCCGTCGGCGCCGACGCGGCGGATGCGATACCCGAGGTCGTCGGAGACGAAAATGTTGTCGTGCGCGTCAACGGCCAGCGCCTTCGGGCCATTGAAACGTGCCTGCAAAAGCGGTCCGTCGATGGCGCCGACGCCGCCGTCGCCGGCGAAGGTGGTGACCATGCCGTCCACCGTCACCTGGCGCAGGCGATGGTTGCCGCGGTCGGCAACGATGATCCGCCCGTCGCTGAGGACGACGATTCCGTACGGCGCCGAGAACGCCGCCTGCGTACCAGTGTCGTCCGCGAACGAGCCGGAGCAGCCAACCAGTCCGCCACCCGCGACGCTGCTGATCGCCCCCGACGTCGGATCGAAAAGATTGATGCGGTTGTCCTCATAGTTCGAAAACAGCAGGCGGCCGTCGGTCATGGCCATGAAGGATCGGGCGCGGCCCATGTCGGCCTTCAGCACCGTCGCCATTCCGCTGGTCGGATCCAGCGTCCACAGCGTCCCTGACTGCGGGTTCTTCTGGCCGGCGGGATCGTAGTCCGTGCTGACGTAAAGTGTTCCGTTCTTGCCGTAGCCCAGCCCAAAAGGCTGCTGGAAACCATCCTGTTTGGTCACCGTCGTGACCGAACCATCGGCCGCCACACGCCGGATCAGGTTGTTGTCGTAGTCACTGACCAGCAACGTGCCCGCCGCCTCAATCAGAACGCCGACCGGATTCTCGAACGATGCGCTGGCGGCGTCGCCGTCCATGTTGCCGTAGTTCGAACTGCCCGAAAACGTCGAGACGGTGACGCCGGTCTGGAAGGTGACCATGTCCGCCGCCGCCGCGGGCGCGGCGTTGCCAGCAAAGGTCGGGCAGGGATCGCCGTCGCTGGAAAAGCCGTTGTCTTTCGGGCCGTCCATGACTGCACCGTCGGTCGTTCCGCCGGAACCGACGCTCCCGCCGCTGCCGCCGCCGCTCTTTCCACCAGAGCCGGTCGCGCCTGAGGTGTTGTTGCTGCTGCAGGCCGCCCCCACCCCCGCGAGCAAGATGGCAACAAAAGAGAGACGACGCGCAAGCTGTTCAGGCTGTCCGTGTGCCGGCATACGGGAAACGTAAGTCGTCTGGGAGCCGCGGTCGATTTTCTGCAGCGCTTTTTTCAGCGGGCGCCTAGCCGGCCTTCCGTCGGAACCCGCCGTGCAGCAACGACAGAAGATCATTGGCCAACGGGCGGGCGAACAGCAAGACGGCCGCGCCATAGGCCAGACCGCCGGCCAAAATTTCAGCGATCAACCCGACCAGGTGGGAATGGATTCCCAGGGCCTGGATCCCCGACCGCGTTCCCAGAACGGCCGCCACCAGCGGGAGCGCGCACAGCACCGGCGGCACCAGCGGATAAAGGAACTGTCCCGCCGGCACTTGATCGATCTTGTGCAGGATGTACGCGGTCACTGGCAGGCGCGCCATGAACGCCAGCCCCACCGCCACGCAAGCCCACAGCGGACCCATGCGTCCGACGGTGAACAGCAGCGCCATCAACAGAACGAAGGTGAAGATCTCGATCGCCGCGGCCATGCGCGGGCGCAGCTTGACTTGCAGGTACGCCACCACCACGCCGGTGATGGGCCGGGGGAACGAGATCGCCGCCAGCACCAGCAGCATGGGACCAACCTCGGCCCAGCGTTTGTCGAAGAAAACCTGGGCCAGCGTCGGCGCGATGACGCCCAGGCCGACCGCCATCGGCACCATGATCAACGCCAGCAGCGGCAGCGAGCGCAGCATGGCGGCCTGCCGATCGCCGGCGCGCGAGCGGGCGAACGCGGCTTGCAGCACGTCCGATACTTGCTCGCCGATCTGGACCGCCGGGACGTCCGCCAGGTTGTAGGCCAGGTTGTACGCGCCCAGGATCGCCGGCCCGAACAGATACGACACCGCCAGGTTGTCCCAGCGACGGCTGGCGAAGACCGCGAACGCGCCCAGCCACACCACCGAACCAAACGCCGCGATATCGCGCAGCACGCGGCGGTTCAGCCGGTGCGGTTCGATCCAGTCGCGCCAGTGGATGCGCGCCACCAGCGCGGTCAGGCGGGCGCCGCTGCGAACCAGGTTGGCGACGACGATGGCCATGCCGCCCCAGCCCAGCACGGCCAGCGACAGCGACATCACCGTGTAGATGATCTCCCCGCCGCCGCGGATGACGGCCAGGGCGCCGAATTCCATCTTGCGCACCAGCACGCGCTCGGGGACGAAGGCCAGCCGATCGATGGCCACCGTCAGCACCATCCCCGGCAGAAACCGCACCAGCGTCGGCACGCCCACCAGCGGGGCCAGGTTGTGCCCCAGCAGCAGCACGACGGCGAAAGCGGCGAAGCCCAGGATCACGTGCACCAGCGTGGCGTGGAACATCACCTCGCGATCGGCTGCCGGGTGGGTGATGAGGTACGTGCCCACGCCCAGGGTCGAGAATTGATTGGCGGTCATGGCCAGGACCGTCGCCGCCGACACCTCGCCGTATTCGTAGGGCGCCAGGTACCGGGTCAGGATCAGCGTGCCGACCACGCCCAAGAACCGCGTGAACAGGCCGCTCAACACCGTCCAGAAGCTGCCGCGCACGGTGGCGCGCCGGATGCTGCCAGGCGGATTTCCGCCGGTGGGGGTGGCCGTCACGGCGCGCAGGTTAACACGCGGCGCGGGCGACGATGGTCTTGCTCACCGTCTGTCGTAGAGGCGGGAACTCGTTTAGAACTATGCGATGCAAGCAGCTCCGGCGATCAGCGTGGCGGAAGCGATGGGCGGCAAGGTTGCGGTGGGCGCGACCATCACGGTGCGCGGCTGGGTGCGCACGCGCCGCGATTCGAAGGCGGGCCTTTCGTTCATTCACCTGCATGACGGGTCGGG
>DASXQB010000221.1:0-3336 GCA_036493295.1 Polyangia bacterium
ACGTGCAAGACCCAGGCTTGCCGCTGCCGCTGGTGTTGCCGCTGCCGCTGGTGTTGCCGCTGCCGTTGGTGTTGCCGCTGCCGCTGGTGTTGCCGCTGCCGCTGCCGCCCCCCGGCACCTCGCCGCCACTACCGCACGCGCCCGCCAGCGCCAAACCGACGGCCAAAAAGCCACGCGCCAAAAATTGCCGCCGCATGAGTTAAGCCAGCAGTTCCGAGACGGCGGTCGTCGCCGCCGAATCGCCCATGCCCCACGAGGTCGCGTTGCTGCCCAACGCCGTCAGCAGCGTGAGCCCCACGCGGCTGACGTTCTCGCCGACCAGACGCACGTGCGTGTCGCCTTTCAGCTTGCCGCCGGCCTTGCCCGACACCAGCACGGGGAAATCGGTGCCGCCGTGGGTCTGCGATTCCGACACGCACGACGTCGTGTACAGGACCGAGTTGTCGAGCAGGTTGCCGGCGCCGTCGGGCGTGTTCCTCATCCGGGTCAGCGTGTCCGCCAGGCACGACATCGCGAACTTGACCCCGGTGTTGAACCCCTCGGTCGCCGCCTGCACGCCCTTCGAGCTGGTGCGATGGCCGTAGTCCTCGTGGAACGACGACGCGGCCAGGCCACAGTCGGCGTACCCTCCGTGGCAGGCCGGCCCGGTGAACGCGTACGAGAACACGCGCGTGAGATCACCGGCCATCGCGAAGACCAGCAGATCGGAGAACGCCTGGCCGCGCATGCGCGTGATGGATCCGTCCGCGCCGCGGTTCGCGTACGCCTTGTCCGGATCGACGATGGTGCCGGTCATGCGCGGCATGCCGGCGGCGACCAGCTGAGTCTGCAGCTGGTGCAAGCCCGACAGGTGCTGATCCAGTCGCATCTGATCTTCGACTCCCAGCCGGGCGCGCAGCGCCTTCGATTCGTCGGTGATGGCGTCCAGGACCATGCGCCGGCGCAGCAGTGACGGATCGGGCGCCGGGGCCATGCCGGTGCCGGTGCTGGCGTACTTGAGCAGCGTCTGGAACAGAGTCGCCGGGCTCAGCTGGGGCGGGTTGGGCGCATTCGATCCCGTATAAGAGATGTTCAGCCCCTCGCCGGTGCCGCCGTTTGTGCTCGTCAAGCCGACGTGGAGCCCCTTCGGGTACAGCGTGCTGGTGTTGGTGACGGCGCCGACCACTTGATCGATCGTCGGCAGCTGCACCACGCCGTTCCCGGTCTGCGCGGCGGTGAGCGCCTGCACTGGCATCGCCTGGTGCGGCGAGATGTCCGGGCCCTTGATGACCAGGCCCGTGACCACGGAGATATACGCCTTGACCGGCTGCAAAGGGCTCAGCTCTTCGCTGAGCGCCCAGTTGTCGCCGACGCCGGTCTTCGGTGGCACCCAGCGCGATGGGATGATGCCGTTGCCGAAGAACCAGTTGCCGAACCGAATCGGCAACGGCCCGCCCGCGGCGTACGCCGTGCCGTTGTCATTCAGCATGCCGACCAGGCGAGGCAGCGGGACGGCGACTGCGATGCCGCCGCCCACCATGCCTCGGAGCACTGCCCGACGCGAAATAATCGTCCGACTTGAACGTGCCATTTCTTGGTGCTCCTTCTGATTACGGCTTGGTGGGTTCGACGAATCGGAACGGCTCGCTGGAGACCAGGCTCAGCAAGAGCTGGTCGGCCTTGTTGCCGCCGGCGGCAAAGTCTGTCGCCAGCTTGTCCAGGATGGTGGCGTCACGCTCGACGGCCTCGCGGTTCTGCGCGTTCATGTAGACCTTGCCGACGAAGCACGGGCCACTGACGGCCGCGTTCCGCAGCACGGTCCCCATCTGCGCCAAACCGTCGAACTTTGCGCCGTCCAGATCGCCGGTGGCGTCGACCGGGTGGCCGTTCTCCAGCGTCCGGTACTTGCCGACGGCGTCGAAGCTCTCCAGGCCAAAACCCAGCGGATCGATCAGCGAGTGGCAGGCGTTGCAGCTGGCAGCGGTCCGGTGCTGGCTCAGACGATTGCGCATCGTCTCGGTCGGATCGGTGGGCGGCGGCAGCACGGGGACGACGCTGCTGGGCGGCGGCGGGATGGTCTGGCACAGCAGCGTCTCGCGGATGAACTTGCCGCGGCGGGTGGGCGCGGTCCGTTCCGGCAGCGCCAGACCGGCCAGGATGGCGGCGCTGCCCAGAATGCCGGCGCGCGGCGAATCCGCCGGGAAATCCACCTTGCGGAAGTCGTTGTTGCCGGCGGTTGGCAGGCCATAGTGCGTGGCCAGCTCGTCGTTCACGAACGTGGTCTTGCTATCGAACAGCGACAAGAAATCGCCGCGCGTGCTGAACACCATGTCGTCGACGCGCATCTCCAGTTCGGTCTGCATCGCCGCCCGCAGCGTCGGCGTGAAGCCGGGGAACAGCGTCGGGTCCGGCTGCGCGTCGTGCAGGTTGTGCAGGGCGTACAGATCGTCGACGAACGCCGCCAGCCCCAGGTGCGTGCGCGGATCGGCCAGCATGCGTTTGGCCTGCGCGGTGACGCCGTCGGCCGACGAGAGACTATCCTTGCCCGCGGCGTCCAGCAGCATGCTGTCGGGCACCGTGTTCCATAGTGCAGACGCCAGCCGCGACGCCATCTCGTAGCTGTTGTATTTGAGGCGGCCGCCGTCAGGGGCGCTGGGAGCGCCCAGTTCGACCCGGTAAAGGAAGTTTGGCGATTGCAGGATCGCGCCCACCGCATACTGCATTCCGATGGCCATCGTGCCGCCGGCCTGGCCAGCCAGGGTCGTGGCCAGCGTGACCAGACGGTTGGTCTCGTCGGTGGTCAGCGTCCGACGGTACGCGCGCAAACCCAGCGCCGCGATCGCCTGAGAGGCGCAGGCGGTGTCCGTCGCCGCCTTCGGCACGCAGGCCAGCGCCGCCGTCGCGCGCGTGGGATCGGCGAACAGCCAGGCGGCGGCGGCGTTGGCGGCCGCTTCGTAAAGCCCGACGCCCGACGCCGAAGAGACGATCGCCGACGAGCCGATCGCCACGAAGCCATCGGTCGGCTGATCAGGATCCAGCATGCCGATCGGGACGCCCGCGCCCAGCAGGTCGGTCACGCTGTTGGCGAACTGCGACGACGTCAGTCGATGCATGTGCGCCTCTGGCTGAGCACCACCCGGCGGAGGCATCATTGTTGTCGTGCCGGAGCCGCCGCTGCCGCCCCCGACCATGCCGGGGTTGCCCCCGCTCCCGGGGACCGGTGGTGACGTGCTCGGGCCCGTCCCAACCGAACCGGTACAACCAATTCCCCAGGCGGCGACCAGCGCCGCGCCCTGCAAGAGCCGCGAAGAAAAATGCGTCACGGGGACATACCTCCGTCGATCGGACCCCAAAGGT
>DASXQB010000222.1:0-26395 GCA_036493295.1 Polyangia bacterium
CGCAGACCTTCGGTGCCGATGGCGGAGATGGTGGCGTGGTGTTGCCGCGCGATCGCCGCGTACGTGCGCAGCGCCGCCAGCGTCGCTGCGATCCCTTCGTCGCCGAGTTTTCCTGGTGATCCGCTGCCGATGCCGCGGCCGAGGCGGGTGATCTCGGCGCGTTCGTCCAGCACGGTGATCGCGCCGCTGGCGTCCACCTGCGCCACCAGGAGCAGCGTCGTGTTGGTGCCGATGTCGATGGTGCCGAGATTCACCCGTGCCCTCGGATCAGTGGCCGCGCGGTGCGGCCGGGGCTGGTCCCCACGAGGGCGAGGCGGCGGCGCCGCGCCAGATCTGCACCTCGTGCCGGGTCTCCGGATTGGCCACGAACAGGCCGCCGCGCGACGACGCATAGACCAGCAAGCGCCCGTCGGGCGACCAGGCCGGATCCATGTTCGAACCTTTGCTCTGGGTGACGCGGTCGATCTTTCCCGTGCGCATGTCCAGGATGAAGATGTCGAACACGCCCCGCTCGTCGCGGCCGGTGAAGGCGATCAGCGGTTTGTCCGGGCGCGGGTTCCAGCGCGGGGTTTGATTGTATTTGCCCTGGAAGGTGACCCGTTTGGCCCCGCCGCCCGACGACGGCATGACGAAGATCTGCGGCGTGCCCTGGCGGTTCGACACGAAGGCGATCTGCGCTCCATCGGGCGAAAACGAGGGCGAGCTGTCGATCGATGGGCTCGAGGTCAGCTTGCTCTGGATGGCGCCGTCGCTGGCGTTGATGCGGTAGATCTCTGAATTGCCTTCGAACGACAGCGTCAGGGCGATGCTGCGCCCGTCGGCGGACCAGGCCGCGCCGGTGTTCAGCCCTTGTTTTTGCGACAGACGCCGAGCCCGGCCGCCGCCCGCCGGGACGATCCACAGGTCCGGGTTGTTGCGCAGGAACGATGTGAAGGCCACCTCGTTGCCGCTGGGCGAAAACGCCGGCAGCAGGCAATCGGCGCCCATCTTGGTGAGCACGCTGACCCGACCGCCGTCCATTTCCAGGCTGGCAATCTCGTGTGACGAGCCCGTGCCCGACAGCGCCACGGCGATGCGCGAGCCGAAGACGCCGCGCTGGCCGGTGAAGTACTCGACGATGTCGTTGGCGAACAGATGGACGGTGTCGCGGACGTCGCCGGCGCGGTACGCGCGCGAGATCACCGGCGCGTCGCCCCGGCCCAGGACGTAGAGGCGCGCCTCGGTCTCGACGCCGCCGCCGACGCGCGATGATTTCATCTTGGCCACGCCTTGCGCGCCGACCTGCGACCACAGCGCAGACGAGAAACCCAGGCCTTCGGCCTGCAGCTGCGACGGGAAAGACGTCGGATCCAGGAGGCGAAACAGCCCGGTGATGTCGAGATCGCGGTTCAATCCGTCCAGCGCTTGCTTGGCCAGATCACCGTCGCCTTGCGCGGTCGGCAAGGCCAGGCGAAACAGATCGCGTCCCGGATCGGTGATGCGGATGTGCGGCAGGTCCTCGTCGCCGCCGGCGGACAGCGGTTGCTGCGCGTGCGCTGTCGTCGCGACCAGCAGGGGCGTCGTGATGGCCACCGCCAGGCAAGCAAACAGGGCAGAGCGGGCAACGTTCATTTGATGTCCTTTCCGGCGAAGTCGATGGCGAACCCGCGTGCGGCCAGTTTTCTCACGGCAGGCGGCGGCGGCGGAACTTTTCGCGTGGCGGTGATGGCGGCGGTGCACGAGTCGTCGTAATAACTGTTGCCCGACGGATGCAAGAGGCGGCTGTCGGTGATGGTGCCGTCGGCGCCGACGCGGATGCGGATCTCGGCGGTCAGCCGGGCCAGCTCGGCGTCGGAGACCAGGCCGCTGGGTTCGGTCCAGTTGCGGCGGATGGCCTCGAAGATGGCGGTGGCGTACTCGTCGCCGGCGCTGGCCTCGTTGGCGGTGCCGCGCTCCGAACCGTTGAGCTGGCCTTCGTCGGGTTCGGGTTCGGCCAGCGCTTCCAGCTTGCGCGCCCGATCCAGCGCGTTTTTCAAATTCTTCGAGATCTTCGGGTTGTCCGGGCGCGGGGCCTCTGGCGGCGCCTTGGCGGCGTTGGGATTCTCCGACACTTTCAGCACCGGCGGCGGCGCTTGCGGCGTCGGCGGCTCCACCACCCGCGGCAACCAAAATTTCTCCCGCGGCTTGCCCAGCTTGACCAGCTTGGCGACCACGAAGTCGCGCGGGATTTCCAGCGGCGGCGGCGTCTGGCTGTGGGCGTAACCAACCGCGCCGAGGATGGCGGCGTGCAAGGCCAGCGTCACCACCAGCCCGGCAAAGTTGCGGCGCGGGGCGCGCCGATTGGTCCGTTCAGGCACGCGCGCTCACTCCAGCGGGTCGGTCACCATGGCCAGCTTGTCGACGCCGGCCTGCTTGACGGCGGCCATGATCTTCACGACGTCGCCGTAAATGAGGTTGCGATCGGCGTGCAGGTACAGTTCATGGTCGGCGTTCAGCTTGGCGTTGCCGCGCAGGATCTTCTCGACGTCGTCCCAGGGGATCTGCAGCTTGCCCAGGAAAACCCGCTTGTCCTTGGTGACGGTGAGGATCAGCTTGCCCTCGTCGTCGGGGATGGTCTGCGCCTTGGCATCGGGCAGATCGACGTCGACCCCGGTTTGCAGCATGGGCGCGGTGACCATGAAGATGATCAGCAACACCAGCATGACGTCGACCAGCGGGGTCACGTTGATCTCCGTCAGCATCGACCCTTGCGCGCTGCCGCCGCTCATGGCCATCAGAAGAACCTCCGGCGCACGATGTTCAGAAAGTCGCTGGAAAACGTTTCCATGTCCGACGAGATGACCCGGATGCGCCTTGAGAAAAAATTGTAAGCCATGACGGCCGGGATGGCGGCGACCAGGCCAATGGCGGTGGCCACCAGCGCCTCGGCGATGCCGGGCGCGACGGTGGCCAGGTTGGCGGCGCCCTTCGATCCGATGTTGCGGAACGAGTTCATGATGCCCCACACCGTGCCAAACAGACCGATGAACGGCGCCGCGCTGGCCGTGGTGCCCAGCAGCGGCACGCGGCTTTCCATCTCCATGATGGCCGTGGTGCGCGCGCGATCCAGCGCCCGCTGGATGCTTTCGATGTCGCCCAACATTGCTTCGCCAGCGGGTTCGGCGGACTGCTCTTGCCGGCGTTTCTGCAGCTTGGCCAGTTCGGTATAGCCGGCGCGAAAGACCTCGCCCACCGGCGACGGCGCCGATGCCTCGGAGATGCGCCAGATCTCGTCCAGGCGGCCGGTCTTCCAGAACACGTCCTGGAATTTCGTCGACCGCGAGGCGGCGTTCGACAGGTACAGCGTCTTCGATCCGATGACGAACCACGACGCCACCGACATCAGGATCAAAAGCCCCAGCACGCCTTTGACCACCGGCGACGCGCCGAGAATCAGCGAAATGATGTCCAGGCGCGATTCGGCCCCGGCCTGCAAGATGAGCGGCAACATCAGCGAATCACCTCCGTGCGTGCGCGATGAGGATCCATTGCCCGTCGCAGTTTGACACGAGGGGCGCTGGTTCCTAGTTTCCTGGCCACATGAGTATCAGAATCTCCGCCAGCATGGGACCTGTCCGGCGTTTCCGCAGGGCGGCGACGGCGAAGGCGACGGTGGCGATGCTGGCCGTCGGGCTGGCCGGCACCGTCGGGTGCGTGCGCATCGACGGCGGTTCGGTCGAGTTTTCGTGGGTGCTGCGCACCGCCGACGGGCGCGCCATCGGCGACTGCGGTTGCAGCAACCCGCCGGTGGCCAACGTGAGGCTGAACCTGCGGCTGGTCAGCGCGGCCGGCACCGATGAAGGCGCCATGCCCTGCGCCGGCCGGACGCAATGTCAGTTTTCATGCCCGCGCCAGACCGGGGCCACGCCATTCGACATCCCCGAGACCAAGCCCGACCAGATGTACCTGATCTCCATCGACGCGCTGGCCGCCGACGGCACTGCCCTGTCGGCGATCAAGACGCCGCCGCCGGTGGCACGAAGCGTGGTCCGGGGGCAGCCAACCGACATGGGCGCCCTATTATTGGTGACGGAATGCGCGGACGCCTGTTCGGGGGTGAATGGTCAGGGGGTCTGCGCCCGTCCATGAAGATGACGAACGACCGTTGCGACCGCACAATGCGAATCAACCATAGGAGACGGCCATGACAGGGGCGACTTTAGGCAAGCTTGGGGTGCTGGTTTTGATCGGTGTGGCCGCGACGACGATCGCGGGGTGCGGGGGTTGTCATGACAGCGTCGCGGTGAGTTGGACCGTGGTGGATGCGTCGAACCAGGCCGTTCACTGCGAGGACGTGGGCGCGACGACCGTGGTGCTGACCCTGGACGGCATGAGCACGTCGTTCGTGTGCGACGCCTATGGCGGCCGATCGCCGTCGTTGGCCCCCGGCAACTACACCGCGTCTTTGCAACTACTGGACGCCGCCGGCCACGTGCTGTCGCAGACCGACGCGCTGTCTGGCGACGTCGCCAATTGTGGCGCCACGGCGTTGCCGCAGGTGACGTTCGCAGTGGCAACCACGTGCACGCAGGATGTCTCGTTCACCTGGTCGATCGTCGAAGACGCCACGAACGCGCCGCTCACCTGCGCGACGGTGAACTCCGGGACAGTGCGGTTGAACCTGGGCTCGAACGTCTTCAGCTTTGACTGCACGGCCGGGGAGGGCATGACCGCCCAAGTCACCGAGGGAACGTACCCGACGTCGCTGCAGCTTTTTGATCTCAACTCCAATCTGATCTCGCAGACGCCAACCATGAGCGTGGTGGTTCCGCATTGCGCGGGCGCTGATCTGGGCGACGTCGTGTTCGGCGTCCAGTAGAGACAGCCGGGGTCGGGGTGCTATAAGCGGCGGCCATGCAAGCGGGCGTGCGAGTTTTGCCGGTCGTCGCGGCGTTTCTGGCGCTGGTGGGCGGCTTCGGCTGTCACAGCGACGGCAGCTATCAAATGACCTGGTCGTTTTCCGCCGGCGGCGCGCAAGCGTCGGCGGAGGACTGTGCGCGCAGCGGCGTGTTCTCGATCCGCATCACCGGGGCCGACACTCAAGGCGACGGCGACGAGGTGGAGACGCCGTGCGCGCCGGGTCAGTTGACGCGCGGGGTGCCACCCGGCACGTGGTCGTTCACCGTGACGGCGCTGGACGGCCGCGGCCGCTACCATGGCGATCAGTTCCCCGAGCCGTCCGCAGACGGCGACGCAGAGGGCGGCGCCGACGGTGGCATCATCGACTACTTGCAAGCGACCGCGGGTCCCGCGACGGTGGTGCGCGATCAGACCGTGGCAATCCCGGTCGTCATGCTGACACCGGGGCCAACCTGCGCCGACGGCATCGACAACAACGGCGACGGCCGCGTCGACCTGGACGATCCGACCTGCCTGGGCAATCCCGGAGGCACCGAGGGCGCCGCGCGCGCGGCCGCTGACGCCGGCGTGGACGCCACACCCGCCGACGGCGGCGTGGAAGCGGCGCCCGCCGACGCCGACGGCGCCGTGGAAGCCGTACCCGTCGACGCCGACGGCAGCGCCGAGGCCGACCCGGACGACACCGCCGGCGGCGTCGAAGCCACGCCGTGAACGGGCCCCGCCCCGGGGGCAGGTGCGCCGCATCTGGCGCCCCTCGGTCATTGGGTTAAGCTTGAAGCATGCCTGAGTTGCCGCCGAAGCGGCGCCCCTCGTCCCCCTCGGGGTATCCGTCGTGGACCCGCCCGATCCGCGAACGCCTGACCCCCGCCATCAAGGCGCTGGTCATCGCCCAGGTTCTGTTGTTCGCGTTCTACAAGCTGGTGCCGCAAAGCCACGCCCTCCTCGCCGAGCACCTGGCCCTTGGTCCGGGGCTGTTCGCGGGTGAAATCTGGCAGCTTCTGACATCGCTTTTTCTTCACACCGACGGCGTGACCCTGCTCTTAAATCTGATCGGCCTCTGGTTCGTCGGGGCATTTACTGAGCGCACCAGCGGCACGCGCCGGTTCCTGTTGCTGTTCCTGGGTGCCGGTGTGCTGTCGAACCTGGCGATGGCCGGCGTGGCCCGCCTGGGGACGTATCAAAACGGCGAGATCTTCTTCGGGGCGTCGTACGCCATCCTGGCCTTGTTCGTGGCCTACGGGCGCACCTTCGGACGGGCCCAGACGCAGATCTTGGGCGGCCTTTTCATGCAGGCGCAGAACCTGGCGCTGCTGCTGGTCGGCTTTTCGGTGGCGATGAATCTTTATCAGCGCGACTGGGCAGGATTGGCCGGCAGCCTGACCGCCGCCGCCGTCGGGTACTTCATGGCCGGCGGCAACCTGCGCGAGATGGTGGGCGCCGTGCGCCGCTGGATGCCGCGCCGAGCTCGCCGCCGCTACCGGGTCCTGGATGGCGGGCAGGCGGGCGGTGGCAAGCGCCAGAAGTACTGGAATTAAAGCGTCCGGCTCGTAGTTCGTCTTTGCTTTGCGACAGGCGCGGGGTAAGTTCGCTCCTCGTATCAATCTGCTGGGGGAGCTTGAAGGGCCACTGGGGGCTCGGACGGCTGAGAGGTGCGGCGATTGGCAGCAACCGCCGTACGACCCCTGAACCTGATCCGGGTAATGCCGGCGAAGGAAAGCGAGGCCCGATGAGTGCGCAGGACGGCAACGGTAAGACCAACGGCAACGGCAAGCGCCTGGCCACCGTGACCGTTGATCCCGTCGAGGGGCTGGCGCCGGTCGAAGACTTCCCCGCCTCCGAACGCGTCTTCAAGACCGACGGCGACATCCGCGTCCCCGTTCGCCGCATCACCGTCGGTGACGGCGAGCCGCCGGTCGACGTCTACGACACCTTCGGCCCGCGCGCCGAGGACCTGCACCAAGGCCTGCCCAAGCTGCGCCAGCCGTGGATCGATCGCCGCGTCGCCCGCGGCGACACCAACTTCAGCCAGATGCACTATGCCCGGCGCGGCGAGCTCACCGAAGAGATGCGCTTTGTGGCCCTGCGCGAGAACGTCACGCCGCAATTCGTGTGCGACGAGGTGGCCCGCGGCCGCGCCATCATCCCCGCCAACCGCTGCCACCCCGAGACCGAGCCGATGATCATCGGTCGCAATTTCTTGGTGAAGATCAACGCCAACATCGGCAACAGCGCCGTCTCGTCGTCGATCGGCGAGGAGGTGGACAAGCTGCGCTGGTCGGTGAAGTGGGGCGCCGACACGGTGATGGATCTGTCCACCGGCAAGAACATCCACGAGACGCGCGAGTGGATCGTCCGCAACTCGCCGGTGCCGATCGGGACCGTGCCGATCTACCAAGCGCTGGAAAAAGTGAACGGCAAGGCCGAGGACCTGACCATCGACCTGTTCATCGACACGCTGGTCGAACAGGCCGAGCAGGGCGTCGACTATTTCACCATCCACGCCGGCGTGCTGTTGCGGTACGTGCCGCTGACCGCGCGGCGGGTGACCGGCATCGTCTCGCGCGGCGGATCGATCATGGCCAAGTGGTGCCTGGCCCACCACCAGGAAAATTTTCTCTACACCCACTTCGAACGCATCTGCGAGGTGATGAAGAAGTACGACGTCGCCTTCAGCCTGGGCGATGGCCTGCGCCCCGGCTGCATCGCCGACGCCAACGACGAAGCGCAGTTCGCCGAGCTGCGCACCCTGGGCGAGCTGACCCAGATCGCCTGGAAGCACGACGTGCAGGTGATGATCGAAGGCCCTGGGCATGTCCCCATGCACAAGATTCAAGAGAACATGGACAAGCAGCTGACCATCTGCCACGAAGCCCCGTTCTACACGCTGGGGCCGCTGGTCACGGACATCGCCCCGGGCTACGACCACATCACGTCGGCGATCGGCGCGGCGATGATCGGCTGGTTCGGGACCGCGATGCTCTGCTATGTCACGCCGAAAGAGCACCTGGGCTTGCCGAACCGCAAGGACGTCAAGGACGGCGTCATCGCCTACAAGATCGCCGCCCACGCCGCCGATCTGGCCAAGGGGCATCCGGGGGCGCAGGCGCGCGACAACGCGCTGTCGAAGGCGCGCTTTGAATTTCGCTGGCAAGACCAGTTCAACCTGTCGCTGGATCCCGACACCGCGCGCGATTTTCACGACGAGACGCTGCCGGCTCCGGCGGCCAAGGGGGCGCACTTTTGCTCGATGTGCGGGCCGCACTTCTGTTCGATGAAGATCACCCAGGACGTGCGCGACTACGCCGACAGCCTGGGCCTGGCGCCGGAAAAAGCGCTGGAAGAAGGCCTGCGCGAAAAAGCCGCCGCCTTCAACGACAGCGGCCAGAACCTGTACGCTGCCGGCGACGCGCCGGCCGTCGGATCGCAGGAGTAGGGCCCCGATCTTGATGCGCGCCTGGCGGACCACTTCGCGGCCTTTTTTTCCCGGGGCGCTGCTGCTGGCGGCCGCTCTGGTCGGGTCTGGCTGCACCAGCGCCGGTGACGATCCCGGGCCCGCCGTGCCGGTGCAACCGGCGGGGATCTATGCCCAGATGTGCGCCCGTTGTCACGGCCCCGACGGCCACGGCGATCCGGAGATCAAGAAGACCTTGCCTAACGTCCGCGACTTCGCCGACCCGGCATTTCAAGCCCAATCCAGCTATGAGGACATCGGTCGGGTGATCATGACCGGCAAGGGCCAGATGCCCGCTTTCGGCGCTGCGTTGAGCATGCCGAAGATTCAGGCCCTCTCAGGCTACGTCAAACGCCTGGGCAAACCGTCGGCGCCGCACTAAAATCCGCGGCGAGATGCGCGTGCGCGTTCGCTTACGGCGTAGGCCGTCGTCCTTGATCGTCGTCGGTTTGTTGATCGCCGTCGTTGCTGGCGGCGGCCCGGCGCGCGCTGGCGACTACGGCAAGGTGTACGCGGAAGGGTTGCGCCACTCGCGCAAGGCGGCGGCGCTGGCCGGCGCCAACAACTGCAAGGCGGCGGTGCCGGAGTACAGCAAGGCGTTCAAGATGCTGAAGGATCCGGTGCTGCTGTTCAACCGCGCCGAATGCTTTCGCACGCTGGGACAGAACGACAACGCGCTTATCGACTATCGCCAGTTCCTGACCCAGCTGCCCACGGCGCCGAACCGCGCGCAGGTCGAGGCGCAGATCGCCGCGCTGGCGTCCGCCCAGTCTGCGGCGCCCGCAGTCGCTCCGCTGGCGGCCAGCAAAACTTCGCCGCCCCAGCCGCCGGCGTCAGCGGCATCAGCGCCGGTCGTGCCGCAACCGGGCGATTTTTTGTCTCCGTCGTCCGCGGCCCACAGCGCGCCCATCATCGGCGATGGCCCCGACGACAAGCGGCCGGCGGCCGGCGCCGTGGTGGCCGCGCACGAAGATTCGCCGCTGGCGTTGCCGCCGCCCGCTGTGCGTCCTGAGCTGGACGTCGTTCATATGGACCCGGCGACCATGCCGCTTGAGACAGCGCCTTCCAGCCCCACAAAGGCCACCGCCGACGCGAATCGGTCTATCCTTTCGCGCTGGTGGTTCTGGACCATTGTTGCGGTGGTGGCGGGCGGCGCGGTGGCCACCTATTTTGTTTTGCGCTCGGACAAGAACGACGTTCCCCCTTCAAAACTGGGCACCATTCAATTCTAGGACGGACATGACCGCACTAACTTTCGGATCGCCCGGCAGGTGGCTGACAGGGCTGGCGCTGGCGCTGGCCACTACGCTGTGTGCGGGCTGCGTCGAGCCCAACACGACCGTGCACGTCACGGTCAGCGGCGACGTGCAAGGAATCGCCCAGCTCCGGATCAAACTTGATGCCGGCGGGTTGTCGACGATGACCTTTCTTCCCAATATGCCGGACGTCGTGTCGCTGCCGACGGATTTCAACATCGAGCTGGATCGCTCGCGCAACGGCGAGCTGGTGATAACGGTCGATGCCTTTCCATCCGACGCGCACGTCGCCGAGCCGCCGACCAGCTTGGGCACGGGCAGCGCCGACGTGCCGGCCTTGACCGTCGGCAAGACCAACGAAGTGGCGATCGAACTGACGCCCACGCCGCCCGACAACACCGGCACCGGCACCGACGACGGTGGCACCACCGACGACGGCGGCGCTCCCGGCGCGGGCGCCGACGCCGGCGACAACACCGGCGTTTGAGCACGCGGCGGCGGAGACCGGGAGTTTCAGCATGACCATCGCTCTTCGCGTGCTGTCCGATGCGCCCGAGACCGGGGATCGCCCCGACGACTGGCGCTGGCAGCTGCGCCACCGCATCACCACCAAGGAAGAGATCGCCGCCCGCCTGCCGCTGACGCCCGAAGAAGAGGCCGGGTTGGACGCGGCGCCGGGGCATTTCCGGGTGGCGGTGACGCCCTATTATTTTTCGCTGATCGATCGCGACCACCCGTCGTGCCCGGTGCGCATGCAGGTGATCCCGCGCGGGCGCGAGCTGGTCAACGAACCGGGTGACCTGATCGATCCGCTGGGTGAGGACGCGCACTCGCCGGCCACAGGGATTTTTCATCGCTACCCGGATCGCTGCCTGCTGCTGGCCCTGGATCGCTGCGCTATCTATTGCCGCCACTGCAACCGGCGCCGGCTGGTGGGCCAGGAAGAATCGCCCATCACGCGGGAGAACCTTTCGGCGGCGCTGGATTACATTCGCCGGACGCCGGCCATCCGCGACGTGCTGATCTCGGGCGGCGATCCGCTGACCCTGTCGACGAACCGCCTGGAAGAGATCGTGGCCGGCGTGCGCGCCATCCCGCACGTGGAGATCGTCCGCATCGGCACCCGCGTCCCGGTGGTGCTGCCCATGCGCGTCGACGACGAGCTGTGCGCGATGCTGCGCCGGTATCATCCGCTTTTCATCAATACGCACTTCAACCACCCCAAAGAACTGACCCCGCTAGCCCGGGCCGCCTGCGAACGCTTGGCCGACGCCGGCATTCCTCTCGGCAACCAGACGGTGCTTTTGCGCGGGGTGAACTCGTCGGCGCGGGTAATCCGCAAGCTGTTTACGGAACTTTTACGTTGCCGGGTGCGGCCGTATTACCTGTTTCAAGGCGACGTCGCCGCCGGGACCTCGCACCTTCGGACGTCGGTCGAAACCGGCATCGAGATCATGCAGCAGCTGCGTGGCCACATCTCCGGCCTGGCGGTGCCGCACCTGGTGATCGACACCCCGGGCGGCATGGGCAAGGTCAGTATCGGCCCCGACTACGTGGTGGCGCGCGGCGGCGACCACTGGACCTTGCGCAACTACGAAGGTCGGCTGGTCGACTATCCGCAGCCGATCGAGAAGGACGCCACCTGCGGCTACGACCGCGTTTATTTCGGCGACTGAGCGGTCAGCGAACGGTCATCCCGGGCGTCATCCTGGCGTTACCCTTCGAGGCCGGCGCTGGGACAGAACGGCGCCAGCGTGCACGACGCACAGTTGGGCTTGCGAGCGAAGCAAACCCGTCGGCCGTGCCAGATGAGCTGGTGCGAAAAGCGGATCCAGTTTTCCTTCGGCACCACCTTCATCAAGTCCTGCTCGATCTTTTTCACGTCGTTCGAACGCGTGAGGCCAAGTCGCATGCTCAGGCGCTGGACGTGGGTGTCGACCACCACGCCCTCGGCCAGGGCGAAGGCGGTGCCCAGCACCACGCTGGCGGTCTTGCGGGCCACGCCGGGTAGCTTGGTCAGCTCGGCGAGGGTGCGCGGGACCTGGCCGCCGTAGAGCGCGAGCAAGCCCTGGGCGGTGCCCTTCAGGCTTTTGGCTTTCTGCCGGTAAAAACCGGTCGAACGGATGAGCCCCTCCAGTTCGGGCAGGCGAGCCTTGGCCATCGCCGCGGCGTCGGGAAAGCGCTTGAACAGCGCGGGCGTCACCTTGTTCACTCGCAAATCGGTGGTCTGCGCCGACAGGATGGTCGCGCACAGAAGCTGAAATTCGTTCTGGCGATCCAGCTCGCAGTCGACCTCGGGATAGGCCTCTTCCAGGGCGTCGACGATCGAGCGGACGCGCGCCGGATCCGGCGGCCACGGTCCGCGGCGCGGCTTGCGCGTGGCCTTGGTGATCACCTTCGTCAGTCCGCGGGGCATGCCCGGCGTTATAACATCGCAGCCCATGGACGAATCGCCCGAGGAGTTGGAGCAGATCCGCGCGGAAGCGGCGCGCATCGACGTGCACCAGTACCGCAACCGCTTTCGCCTCTTCAAAGCCATCGGCCTGGGGGCGTTCCTGGCCGGCGTGGTGTGGCTAATCCTGCTGATGCTGGACGGCCGGCGTAACCCGTGCGAACGCGTGCGCGACCATTTCTGCCGGCAGGATCCCAAGGCCCTGGCCTGTCGGACCTACGAAGGTGTCTTCCAAGAATCGATGCACGACGACAGCCAGGCGATGCGCGCCAACATCCGGTCCCAGTGCCAGTCGAAGATCGATCGACTGAAAGAAGAAGACGGGGTTAGCGTCAGGTAAGCGGTGGCCAGCGGCGACGGCCCTGCGTGGCTCGGGCTAGAATGCCCGCACTTTGCCGGACAACATTGCCGATCACGTCGTGTGCCCGCGTTGTAGTGGGCCGGTCAAGGTTCGCGACGCCGAGGTGGCGTGCGAGAAATGCCGCCAGGAATTTCCGCGCGTCGGCGCTGTTCCGGTGTTGATGAACCGGCCGGATGCCGTGCTGTCGCTGTGGGGACAGCAGTTGAACCTGATCACCTCGCAGGTGCCGCAGACCAAGGCTGGCCTGCAGGCGCAGGCCCACGCCGACGGGATCACGCCGCCCGGCACGCTACGTTTGGAAGCGCTGGCCCAGGGCGTGCTGGATCAAGCGACGGACGTGGTGGCGCTGATGGCCCCGGCGTTACCGGGCGCCCCGGGCGAATCCAACGGCGCCAGCTTGCCGCCGGCGATGCGCACGCCGCTGAAGTACGTTCATTATCTGTATCGCGACTGGGCCTGGGAACAGTCTGGCCACACCGAGAACCGCGACACGCTGGCCGCCGTGAAGAAGGTGACCGCCGGCGCGGCTTTGGGTCGCGTGCTGGTTTTGGGTGCGGGCGGTTGCCGGCTGGCGTACGACCTGCACCAGGCTTGCGGCGCCACGGAGACGGCCGCGGTGGACATCGATCCATTTCTGTTCGTCTTTGCCCAGGCGGTGATTCGTGGCGGGCAGCCGCGCCTGACCGAATCGACCGCCAATGTGCAGGAGGCGGCCAAGGTCGCTCATTCGTGGACGCTGCGCGCGCCCGCCGGGCCGCTGGACGACAAGACGTTTCACTTCTTCCTGGCCAACGGCCTCGAACCACCATTCGACGACGGCCTCTTCGACACCGTCGTCACGCCGTGGTTCATCGATCAAGTGCCGCCGGATCTGCCGCCGTTCCTGGCGCGGATCGCCCGGGCGCTGAAACCGGGTGGGCGCTGGATCAACCTGGGTCCGTTGCTGTATCCGCCCGAGACCCAGATGTCGCGGCGGTATTCGCGCGAGGAGGTCTTCTGCCTGGCCCAGACCGCCGGCTTTCACGTCGACGACTGGATCGGGGAATCCAAGCCTTACCTGGTCACGCCGCTGAACGGCCGCGGCAAGGTCGAGTGGGTGATGACCTTCTCCGCGACATACAAGCGGCACTGAGAAAATGCCGGTTGTTTACAGCGCCGATACACCGCTGTAGATAGCATCGGGCCACGATGACAATACCCGGCATGGAGTCAGTCAAAGACACCCACTCAAAGGCCCTGCGCATCAATCTGGATCAGCGGCGGTACGGCACCTTCGCCGAGATCGGCGCCGGGCAAGAGGTCGTCCGCTGGTTCTTTCACGTCGGGGGCGCCGCCGGCACCATCGCCAAGAGCATCTCGGCCTACGATATGGCGGTCAGCGACGCCATCTACGGCCACGCCGAGCGGTACGTCTGTCGCCAGCGCCTGCAGGCCATGCTGGACTACGAACACGAGCTGACGCTGGCCCGCTTGCAAGAGAGCCGCGGACAGGCGACGGCCTTCTTCACCTTCGCGGACACGGTTTCAGCGCGCAATTACAAGGGGACCAACGAATGCCACGGCTGGATGGGCGTGAAGTTCCAGTCGCGGCCGCGCGATCAGGACAGCCAGATCATCATTCACGTGCGCATGAAGGATCGCGAAAACGCCCTGCAGCAAGAGGCGCTGGGCATCGTCGGCGTGAACCTGCTCTACGGCGCGTTCTTTCTGTTTCACGAACCAGAGCTGCTGATCGAATCGCTGCTGGATAACCTGACCACCGACCGGATCGAGATCGACATGATCGAGTTCTCCGGCATCGAGTTCCGCCAGGTCGACAACCGGCTGATGAGCATGAAGCTGGTGCAGCTGGGCTTGTCGGGTGCGGCGATGTTCGGGCCGAACGGCAAGGTCCTGCAGCCGTCGGAGGTGCTGTACAAGAAGAACGTCCTGGTCGAACGCGGCAGCTTCCGTCCGGTGTGCCATGTCCACCTGGACATGTTGCAAGCCGCCGAGGCGCAGTTCCGCGCCGACCTGGGCGGCGTCGACGAGGAGATCATCCCGGTCATGGAGCTGACCATGCGCAACCTGCGCGACGACGGCGGCGAGGTGAACCGCGCTGACTTTCTGGCCCGCGCTGACATGCTGGCGGCGTCGGGGATGACCGTGATGATCTCCGACTATTTCCGTTACTACCGCCTGGCCGCGCACCTGTCGCAGTTCACCAAGAAACGGATCGCCTTGGTGATGGGCGCCGGCAGCCTGGTCGACGTGTTCGATCCCAAGTACTACACCGATCTCGACGGTGGCATCCTTGAAGCGCTGGGGCGGCTGTTCAAAGACAACTTGCGCCTTTACGTCTATCCGTTTCAGGATCCGAAAGGCACGTCGCTGACCACCGTCGAGAACCTGCAGCTGCCGCCGAATATTTCCAAGCTGTACAGTTACCTGGTCGACGCCGGCAGCATCCGCGCCCTGGAGCAGTACACGAAGGAATACCTGCTGATCAATTCGCGCGAAGCTTTGCGTCGCATTCAGACCGGCGACGCCTCGTGGGAGATCATGGTCCCACCCGAGGTGGCCCGCCTGGTCAAGGAGAAACGCTTCTTCGGCTATCGCCCCACCTCCGAACACGCCAACGCCGACCACAACGACCCCCTCGGCCGCGCCTCCCGCCCGACCATCGGCGAGCCGAATTGACGCCTTAGCGAGATTTCGAGCGGTCTCGCGACCTCAAGATCAAGGTCGGTGTGTCATCCACCAGAGCGCCGTTCGTGATGTCGAACGTCAGCGTTCTGCCTTCGACGGTCTCGACCGCGAAGTGAAGACCGTCGTAGCCTTGGTACATTCCCCATTCTTTCTGATCGGTTCCTTGCAACGAATCAAAGTTCCGGATCAGCGCCGATAGGGGAACGACCCGAAGCTGCTTTCCATGCATGAAAAAAGTCAGCATGGGTGTAGTTGGCTTCCAGTTCGGTTCAAGAAGGTTGACGCCTTCGTAACCGACGACCAGGTACTCACCATCGTTCGACAGATAGGCGCAGCTACCCCAGCCAGGCACACGCCAAAGCTCGCGCGGCTTGCGGCCCTTTTCGAAGACGATCGTCTCCTTGTATTTGGCGGTGGGGATCGCGAAATACCTTTTGTTTCGCGATTCGACCCGATCGAAGTCGTGGTCGCTGACAAAGGGAAGACCCGTCGCCGGCCTCACGACCAGGAACACCGAAGCCGCGGCCGTTGCGATTGCTAGAGCGGCGGTCGCTGATGTGCCACGAATGTGCATCCCTTCACCATTTTCGCGAGCGTCCGGCAGACCAGTTCGAGGTGTCGCGGGCGCAATTGTTGACCGATGTTCATCACGCTGTCGGTGTCTTGGAAAAATTCAGACGACTCTTGGTACTCGTCGTCTGAATTTCCGATGGCGTGTCCGAACTCGTGCGCGTGAACGCTGAAGCCTTCCTTCGGCGTATCGCCCGTGAACCGTCTCGCCCGCTGCACGAGCAAGTCAGTGCTGTAGAGATGGATTTCTTTCGGACCGAAATCGACTCGTGCACGGGGCTTCTCTTCAATGTGGGGATCCTCTTGCGCGACGAAGACCTTCCATTGGCCGCCGACAACGACCTGCCGAACGTCGAAGCTCAGCGTGAGATCAAGACCCGCCAGATGCCAGCGAAGAGCATCGTTGGGCAACCGCGGAGTTGCGAGGTTGACCCGCGCGCGGATTCGCATGCGCTGGCTCCAGTGAGCCCAAATCGTTCGGTCGACCTCGCGGTGAAAGGAGTGCTTTTCCTCCGGAGTCCAGCGGTGACCTTTTTTCCCGAAGGACCAGACGTACAGCCAATCCTGGCGAACAAGCACATGCCTAGCCGTGGTGTCCAAATCCACGGTAGCCCAGTCCTCATGTCTGACGATGTGGCGCATCGCTCCCTCGCGCTCGGCGTTCCGACCTGTATCGGACGCCTGCCCGGGAAGATGCGCGGGAAAAACAAAAAGCGGAAGCGCCGGTGGGGGCACTCCCGCTTCAAAAAGGTCGAAGCCGCCGCGTCCAAGAACCAGCCCGGGCGCAGAGCCTCGCTTACATCTTCGGCAGAATCTTCAAGCGCTGAAGCTGCTGCCGCAACCGCACGTCGACTTGACGTTCGGGTTGTTGAACTTGAAACCAGCGCCGTGCAGGCCTTCGACGTAGTCGATCTCGGTCCCGGCCAGGTACATCAGGCTCATCTGGTCGCAGATAAGCTTGACGCCCTTGACCTCGAACGATTGGTCGGCCTCCTGGGGTTGGTCGAAAAACAGGTCGTACGAGAAACCCGAGCAGCCGCCGCCCTGAACCTTCAAGCGCAGCGCGTAGCTGTCCTCGATGTTCTCCTCGCCGCGGATCTCCTTGACCTTCTCGGCCGCCTTGTCGGACAGGCCGACAATCGAAGGAGCTTCATCAGCGGCAGGTGCCGTTTGTTCGGTACTGGTCTTCTCTTCGGTGAGCGCTACAGACATCGGGTCTCCTTGTGGGGAAGTATAGTGGACGCCGGGGAAAGCAACAACGTCGCATGGCGTTGGGGCGTTGCCCCCGCCGGGACCGCCGTGTTGTATATGTGATGCTTGATTGGCCGGGCCGTTCCCTACAGAATGCGCGCCTCGTTTGTGACCCCGGGGTGGCAACAACATCCTAGGGTAGCCCGCCAGGCACGAGACAAGCTAGGGCAGGAGTCAGCGACATGAGCTTCGGAAGCTACCTCAAGGACGTCAAAGCGCGCATCCGGGAAACCGACGTGGAATCGGTGCGCAAGGTGGTCGAGTCCAGCAAGGGCCAGTCAGGCGATGGCAACGGTGCCGGCCCCATCCTGGTCGACGTTCGCGAGAAGGACGAATGGACCGAGGGCTTCATTCCGGGCGCGCGCTGGATCCCACGCGGTTTCCTTGAGCTGCGCATCGAGGACCAGGTCCCCGAAAAATCGTCGGAGATCATTCTTTATTGCGCCGGCGGCACGCGTTCGGCGCTGGCCGCCCAGGCGCTGGAGACCCTGGGTTACACGAACGTCAAGTCGATGGCCGGCGGTTTCACCGCGTGGAAGCGCGCGGGCCTGGGTTACGACCGCCCGTACGTGATGAACCAGGAGCAGTCGCTCCGCTATGCCCGCCACACCATGCTCCCGGAGGTTGGCGAGGCCGGCCAGGTCAAGCTGCTGAAGTCCAAGGTGTTGTGCCTGGGCGCCGGTGGTCTCGGCTCGCCGTCGGGTTTGTACCTGGCCGCGGCCGGCGTGGGCACGCTGGGCTTCGTCGACGACGACGTGGTGGATGCGTCCAATTTGCAACGCCAGATCCTGCACTCGACCGAACGGGTCGGAATGCCCAAGGTGGAATCGGCGAAGAAGGCCATCGCTGGCTTGAACCCCGACGTTAAGGTGATCCCGCACCAGACGCGCCTGTCGTCCGAGAACGTCATGGACATCATCAAGGACTATGACGTCATCGTCGACGGCGCCGACAACTTCCCCACCCGTTACTTATTGAACGACGCTGCGCTGAAGCTGGGCAAGCCGGTGGTCCACGCCAGCATCTATCGGTTCGAAGGTCAGCTGACGTCGTTCATCCCGAACCAAGGACCCTGCTATCGCTGCCTGTACCCGTCGCCGCCGCCGCCGGATATGGCGCCGTCGTGCCAGGAGGCGGGTGTTCTCGGTGTCCTGTGCGGCGTGATCGGCACCCTGCAGGCCAACGAAGCCATCAAGATCATCCTGGGCATGGGCAAGTCGATGGCGGGTCGCCTGCTGATGTTCGATGCCCTGGGACTGAAGTTCCGCGAGCTGAAGCTGCGAAAAGATCCTCACTGCCCGACCTGCGGCGAGGGCATCAAGCCGGAGAACATTGAGCTCATCGACTACCAGGAGTTCTGCAACGTCCGCCTCTAACCACTTCGACGTCAGTGGCTCGCGTCTGCGGGCCAGCGTCGAGCGCATCGGGTTCGACAAGTTCAGCTTTGCGGGCGGCCAAGGCAAGGCCCCTCTTTCCGCCGAGCGAAACTTTGCGCTGGGCATCCCGGGGTTCCGCTACGCCGATCTTTTTGATCCGGCGCAGCTGGCGGCTCTGGACGTGCGCTTTCGCGAGGCGCTGGCCGCCGCCGACGGGCCGCTGGCGGCGAAGTACGAAGCGTATCGCTCGGGCGCGGCGCCGCTCGGCGGCCCGGAAGAATCCGAGCTGCTGATCGCCGTCTCCCGCGTGCTGTCGGAATTCGTGGCGCGCTTGTTTCGCGTCGAGGCGCCGCGGACCGCGCTGCTGGCCGAGGCGGCGCGCGAGCAGGCGATCTTTCGTTTCAAAGAATTCGTTCTGCGACGGGCGAGCAAGAAATACCCGGCTGCGGGCTGGCCGGCCGGCGACGAGACCACGCGTCAGGCGATCGCCACCCGCGCGGACGTTCGCGCGCTGGCCGAGGCGGCCTTCCCCGAATCGGTGGCGGCCGGCGATGAAGAGCTGACCGTCGCGCGCGTGACGGCGGCGCTGCTGGACATTGAAGACCCGTATCGCCGCTTGGCCGAAGGTCAAACGACGGACCCGGTGCCGGCGGCGATGGTCGCCCGGCTTGACCAGATCGTGGCGCGCGTCGGTGGCGTCACAGCCGATCTCGCTGGCGTGCGTGCGCTGCTGGACCGAATCGAACGGTTCGTGGCCGTGCACCGCTTCGATGCCCACGCTCACCACACGCTGCACGGCTGGGTGTCGCTGCACGTTCCGCACACGCTGGACTACGACAATCTGGTTCCGCTGCGCCGGCCGAACGAACGCCTGGCCAATATGATGGAAGGCCCGGCCGATCACCTGCGCCGCCGCGACGGCTTTGCCATCACCGACCGCCGGATGTCGCCGCGCGAAATCGCCAACGAGGTCGACTATTGTCTTTACTGCCACGATCGCGAGAAAGACTCGTGCTCTCACGGCATGCGCGACAAGCAGGGCGCGCTGAAGAAGAACCCGCTCGGCATTCCCCTCAAGGGCTGCCCTCTGGATGAACGCATCAGCGAGATGCACATCCTGAAAAAGGGCGGCGATTCGCTGGGCGCGCTGGCGCTGATCTGCATCGACAACCCGATGCTGCCCGGCACCGGCCACCGCATCTGCAACGACTGCATGAAGGGCTGCGTCTATCAGAAGCAAGAGCCCGTCAACATCCCGCAGACCGAGACCGCCACGCTGACCGACGTCCTGAAGATGCCGTGGGGTTTCGAGATCTATTCCTTCCTGACCCGCTGGAACCCGCTCAACCGCCGGCGCCCGTACGCGCTGCCGTACAACGGAAAGAACGTGCTGGTGGTCGGCCTGGGCCCGGCCGGCTATACGCTGTCGCACCACCTGGTGAACGAAGGCTTCGGCGTGGTCGGCATCGAAGGTCTGAAGATTGAGCCGTTGCCGTCGGAGTTGGTCGGCGCCGACGCCTGGCCGCCGCGCGCGCTGGAACGGTTCGAAGACATCGAGGCCGAGCTGGACAACCGCATCCTTGGCGGGTTCGGCGGCGTGGCCGAATACGGCATCACGGTTCGCTGGGACAAGAATTTTCTCACCACCATTCACCTGGCGCTGACCCGGCGGGCGACGTTTCGTGCTTACGGCGGCGTGCGCTTCGGCGGCACGCTGGACGCCGACGACGCGTTCAAGTGGGGCTTCGACCACATCGCGCTGGCGGCGGGCGCCGGCAAGCCGACCATCATCGACATGGAGAACAACCTGATCCGCGGCGTGCGCAAGGCCTCGGACTTTTTGATGGCCCTGCAGCTGACCGGCGGCTTCAAGAAGGATTCGCTGGCCAACCTGCAGGTGCGCCTGCCGGCGGTGGTGATCGGCGGCGGCCTGACCGGCATCGACACCGCCACCGAGGTGGCGGCTTATTACCCGGTGCAGGTCGAGAAGTTCCTCGAGCGCTGGGAGACGCTGTGCCACGACAGCGACGGTGAAGACGCCCTTTACAAGATGTACGACGGCGAAGAATTGACGGTCGCCCGCGAGTTCCTGGCCCATGGACGCGCCATTCGCGCCGAGCGCGAACGGGCCAAGGCCGCCGGCGAAGCGCCGAACTTTGCGCCGCTGGTCGACGCCTGGGGCGGGGTCTCGCTGGTGTATCGGCGCAAGATGCAGGACGCGCCGGCGTACCGCCTGAACCACGAGGAGATCTCGAAGTTCTTCGAGGAGGGCGTGCGTTTCATCGAGAAGCTGTCGCCGATCAAGTGCGTCCCCGACGAGAACGGCGCTCTGGAAGCGCTCGAGTTCGAGAAGCTGGAAGATCAGAACGGCATGCTGGCCCCGACCGGCGAGCGGGTGACGCTGCCGGTGCGCAGCCTGTTCGTCGCGGCCGGCACGCAGCCCAACATCACCTACGAGCGCGAGCGCGAGGGCTCGTTCGAGATCGATCCCAAGGCCAAGGCGTTCAAGAGCTTCAAGGCCGTCCGCGACAGCGACGGAAAATTGCAGTTGCAGCCGCCGGCCGCCGGCGAGGTGGGTTTCTTCACCTCGATGAACCGCGACGGCAAGCTGGTGAGTTTCTACGGCGACAACCATCCGGTGTACGCCGGGTCGGTGGTCAAGGCGATGTCGTCGGCCAAGCACGGGTACCCGCACGTGGTCGCGCTGTTCGAGCCCGAGCTGCAGGCGCTGCGCGCGCAGGATCAACCGGCGCGCGACACCTCCTGGCAGACGCTGGCGGCGCACCTTGATCGCGAGCTGCGCGCCACGGTGGTGAAGGTGAACCGCCTGACGGCGACCATCGTCGAGGTGGTGGTGCGCGCCCGCGCGGCGGCGCGCCAGTTTGAACCCGGGCAATTCTTTCGCCTGCAAAACTTCGAGAGCCTGTCGCCGGTGCTGCCGGCGTCGGATCGCGCCCATCGTCCTAGCCGCCTGCAGATGGAAGGCATGGCTCTCACCGGCGCCTGGGTCGACGAAAAAGAGGGCCTGCTGTCGATGATCGTCCTCGAGATGGGCGGCAGCTCGCGCCTGTGCGCGGCGCTGGCCCCGGGCGAACCCGTGGTGGTGATGGGCCCGACCGGCACGCCGACGGAGATCCCGGTGCAAGAGTCGGTGGTGTTGTGCGGCGGCGGCCTGGGCAACGCCGTGCTGTTCTCGATCGCGCGGGCCATGCGCGACGCCGGCAGCCGCGTGCTGTACTTCGCCGGTTACCGGCGCAAGGACGACATCTACAAGGTCGAAGAGATCGAAGCCGCCACCGACCAGGTCATCTGGAGCGTCGACGACGGCGAGCTACCGGAGGCGCACCGCCCACAAGATCTGATCTTCCGCGGCAACATCGTCGCGGCCATGGACGCCTACGCGCGAGGACAGTTGGGCGAGGCGGTGATTCCGCTCAGCTCGTGCAGCCGGATCATCGCCATCGGCAGCAACGGCATGATGGCCGCCATCCAGCGGGCGCGCCACGCCTTGCTGGCGCCTCACCTGCATCCCGACCATGTCGCCATCGCGTCGATCAACTCGCCCATGCAGTGCATGATGAAAGAGATCTGCGCCCAGTGCCTGCAGAAGCACATCGATCCGGTGACCGGCAAAGAGGTCGTGGTGTTCAGCTGCTCGAACCAGGATCAGCTACAAGATCGCGTCGACTGGAAGAACCTGGGCGCACGCCTGCGGCAAAACACCGTGCAAGAAAAACTGACCGACCGCTGGGTGCGCCACATTCTGGCGCGGCACCGGCTGGCGTTGGTTTAGCCGGTTTTTTCCGCCGCCCAGGTCGGGTGCTGGCGGCTGGCCACGGCGTTGTACACGCGCAGCTCGTCGGTCTTGCCTTTGACCCGCACCGGCGGCAGCGGCACGGCCGAGATGTGGGCCGCCACTTTGCGATAGGTGGCGTCCGACAAGATCACCTGCCCGGACAGCGCCACGCTGCACAGGCGCGAGGCCGTGTTCACCGCGTCGCCGATGGCGGTGTACTGCAACGCGCGCGAGCTGCCGATGGCCCCGGTGACCACGGTGCCGGTGTTAATGCCGATGCCGATCTTGATTTCGTGCTGGCCCTCGGCCAGGCGGGTGCGGTTGAATTCGGACAGCACGCGCATCATGTCCAGCGCGCACTCCACGGCCTTCAATTCGGGGTTCAAAAGCGGCACCGGCGCGCCGAACAGGGCGATGATCTCGTCGCCCACGAACTTGTCCAGGGTGCCTTCGTGCTTGAAGATCACGTCCACCATCAGCTCGAAGTATTCGTTCAGCATGCGGACGATCTCCTGCGGCGCCCGCGATTCGCTCATCGAGGTGAAGCCGCGGATGTCTGAGAAAAGCAGGGTGATCTCCGACAGGGCGCCGCCCTTTTCCAGCTGCAGCTTTCCTTGCACCACCTGATCGACCAGGTTCGGCGAGAGCAAGCGCTGGAACTGCGCCCGCGTCTTCGCCTCTTGTTCGATGGCTCGCGCCAGGGTCGAGTTGTGGATGGCCACCGCGGCCTGGCTGGCCACGCCGCCGAATATCTGCAGATCTTTTTCGGTGAAGGCGTTGGTGGCGATCATCGAATCGAGGTGCATGACGCCCAGCAGGTTGTCGTGGTGAAGCAGCGGCACGGTCATGGTGGATCGGATGCCCTGCATGATCACCGAGTGCGCGCCGGAAAACCGGCTGTCCATGGTGGCGTCCGAGGACAGCACCGACGCCTTGTTGTTCACCACCTCGTTGATGATCGACGTCGACAGGATGATCTGTTCGTTCTTGCCGTCGCGGGTCTTGGCCACCTTGGGGCGCGGCACGCCGTCTTCCATCAGCAAGATCACGCCGCGGTCGGCGGGCAGAAGGTCGAAGGCCTTCATGATGATCTTTTCCAGCAACAGCTCGAGGTTGACCTCGAGCCCGATCGATCGCCCCAGCTCGTTGGCCAGGCGTAGCTTCTCGTAGTCGCGGCGCAAAACTTCAACGTCGAAGATCTCGCGCTCGGGCAGGAACTCGCGCGAAGCCGGCGGGGCCTGGATCTTCTGACGGATCAGCGCCTCGGTTGACGACGGGGCGATGGTCACCCGCTGCAGCAGGGCCTCGGACGCCGACCGTTCTTGAAACTTCAGCGACGTCGACCCCAGCATGATCTCGTCGCCGTCGCGCAGCAGGTGTTCGTTGACGCGCTCGCCGCTCAGGAACGAACCGTTCAGGCTGCCGAGGTCGCGGAACAAGAATCGGCCGTCGGGCTGCCGGATGATCTGGGCGTGTTCCTTTGACACGATGCGATCCAGGATCTGCAGCGTGTTGTCGGGGTGGCGGCCGACGGTGTTGATGCCTCCCAGCTCGTATTCACGCCGCTGGTCGTTGCCGATGACAATGATCTTGGCCATGCCGGGCAACCCGATCCCGGGATAATACCTCTAGACCCCGGCCGGGCGGCCGAGATTCCACGCTGGAACGTCACTTTTGCCAGACGTTCCAGGCCAATCAGCGCGGAGCATCGGGTAGACTCGTGACCCCCGTGAACTTGCTGACCCCCACGCCGGTCGTCTTAGGGTCTGAGACCGACGACGATCTGCTTGAGGCGATGACGCCGGCGCTGGAAGAAGCGCCGCCGCCACGGCCTGTCGAGATGACGCCGGCGGCGTGGGAACGAGAAGTCGCCGCCATCGACGAGGAGGCCGAGGCACGCGAGGGCGCGGCGGCCGGGGCGCTGCGATACGCGTCGGCGCGCCTCCTGGAAGATCGCCTGGGCGACACCACCGCTGCGGTCGACCACTTACATTTGGCACTGGAATCGCCGGCCCGGGCGACGTTCCCGCCGGTGCTGCGCGCGCTGCGCGTGCACGCCCTGGAAGTGGGCAGCATCTGGTCCGCGGTCGATCTGCTGGACGTGGAGATCGAAGCGCGCGCTTCGGCCGGCGATCGGGCGGCGCTGCTGGTGGAGAAAGCCTACCTGCTGGAAGATCGTCTGCTGGCGCCGCTACCGGCCCGGCGCGCGCTGGAGGAGGCGCTGCAGATCGCGCCCCACCACCGCGGCGCGCTGGTCGCCGCGCAGGCCATCGCCGAGCGCACTGCGGACGCCGCGTTCTTGCGTTCGGTCCTGGAACGACGGCTGGCGGCGGCGCGGCTGCCGGCCGAACGGGCGCGCGTGCTGTGCCGGCTGGCGCTGCTGGCCGAAGCGGAGACCTCGCGTCTGGGCGAGGCGCTGACGTTGTTTGGCCGTTCGCTGGATGAAGACGCGCTGGGGGACGCGGCGGCGGTGGCACGCGCGGGTCTGCGCCGGGTGGGCGCGCGCGCCGGCAAGGACCTCGAGCTTTTGCGCGGCATCTCGCTGGAGGCGGAGGCGGTGGCGGCCGGCCCGGCGCGAGCGGCGTGGCTGGCCACGGCGGCGGCGCTGCACCGCTATCGTCTGGGCGCGGCCGAACGGGCGGCGGCGGCGATCGATCAGGCGCTGGGCGACACGCCCGACGATCTGGCGCTGCTGGCCACGGCCTGCGACGACGACGCGGCGGCGGGCCGCTGGGGGCACATGCTGCAGCTTCTGGATCACCAGGCCCAGCTGACCAGCGATCCCGAATGGGCGTCGGCGCTGTTCAGTCTTGCGGGCACCGTCGCCGAACAACACTGCGGCGACGATGCGGCGGCGGCCGAGCGGTTTCACCGCGTGCTCGGCACCCGGCCGCACAGCATGAGCGCGCTGCACGCGCTTGAACGCATCGCGGCCCGCACCGGCGACGCGGCGGCGCAAGCGGCGCTGGCGGTGGCGGCGGTCGGACGCGCCGCGGATCCCACCGAGCGCGCAGCGCTGGCCCTGCGCGCCGCCGAGCTGAACGAGACCGCGCTGCACGCCTTGCCCGAAGCGGCCGAGCTGGCCCGGCAGGCGCTGGACGCCGTGCCCGGATATCCGCCGGCGCTGCACCTGCTGGAACGATTGTATCCGGCCCTGGAACGCTGGGACGATCTGGTCGGCGTCATCGAAAGCGAAGTGCAGGCCTTCGAATCGTCGGGCTCGTCGTCCGGCGCCGCGGTGACCGACAGCGACGACGCCGACGGCCGCCGGCTGGAGCGTCTGGGTCTGCTGCACGAAGAACGCCTGGGCGATCCCAGCCGCGCGATGGCTTTGTTCGCCGAGTGGGCCGATCGCGGCAAGCGGCGCGCCCCGGCCTTGCGGGCGCTGCTGCGCGCGGCGGAAAAAGCCGGCGACGCGCTGGTGGCCGCCGAGGCGGCGCTGCGCCTGGGCACCGAGATCGTCACCGCCACCGACGACGAGCGCGTGGCCTGGCGGTTTCGCGCCGCCACGTTGTTCGAGGAGCGCGCCGCCGCTGACGGCGAGGCGATTCGCGCCTACGAATCGGTGCTGGAGCTGGCGCCGTCGTTTCGGCCGGCGCTGGAGGGCCTCGCGCGATCGCTGTATCGGCGCAAGAGCTTCGAGGCGCTGGCCGCCGTGCTGTCGCGCATGGCGGCCGGAACAAAAGCCGGCCCCCAGGCGAGCGCCCTGCAACTGGAAGCGGCGCGCGTGCAAGCAGAACTGCTGGGCCAGCCGGAGGTGGCGCTGGGCTCGGTGGGCCGCGCGCTGTCGGCGGATCCGGCCAGCGTCGACGCCGCGGACTATTACGCTCGACTGTTGCAGCGTCTCGGTCGCGTCGAAGAGCTGGGCGCGGCGCTGGGCGCGCTGGCCGAGCGCATCAGCGATCCGGCGGCCAAGGCGGGCACGTATCGTCGCCAGGCGGAAGTCTACGAATGGCAACTGCGCCGCCCGCGCGAGGCGCTGCTGATCATCGAACGCAGCCTGGGCGCCGGCGCTGCCGCCAGCGGAGCCGCGAACCGCGCCGGGGTCCTGTCCACCGGGCGACTGGCCGCGCTGCTGGTGCAGGAGCGTTTGTTCCAGCTCCTCGGCCGCGGCGCCGACGTCGCGCAGTTACAAACGCGGCGCCTGGGCATTCCGCAAGGCCGGGCCATCGAGGACGCCGCCCAGGGTTTGACCGGCGCGCGCATCGATCTGGCGCTGCGCTTGCCCGACGGCGAGCAAGGCGCGCTGCTGCTCGGCCGCGTGCTGGACGATGCGCCGGGCGAGGTGCTGGCGCTTGAGTGCCGAGTCGATATTT
>DASXQB010000223.1:0-11324 GCA_036493295.1 Polyangia bacterium
CCGTCCTTCAGCGCGACCCATGAACCTCTCGGAAATTTGTCGCCAGTCGTGGGACAGATTGGATAAGCGATCGTTCGATCGTCCCGAAAAGAGATGCCGAAATCTTTTGGCGTCGGCCTCGGTGAACGGTCGCCAACCGGCGGACGAGGAAATCCGCTGGCGAACAGAGCCAGCCACCGACTGGGTCGCGGTTGCCACTGTTTCTGCGTGCATCCAAGTTTGTCGATGGAGAACCGAACACCTTGGGGTTCAATGACCAAAGTCGACGCCATCAGCTCCGCGTCGTCGGGCTGATAGGTTTGATGGATTGAATCCTGGAGATCCATCGCAATGTGCTCGACGTCCCAGACTCCTCGGATACTCACCGGCGCCTCCGGCGTCTTCGCATTTGCCACAGTCACGGCCAAGCTCAGCATCAAGATCGATCTGGCGCCGAGGCTAAAGGGAAGAAACGTCACGTGTCCTGTTTGATGGTGGGATCGAGGCCTGACAGAAACAAAGCGTCCTCGAATCGCCTAGCGATGTTGGCGACCTCTTTCTTATTGGCCAACGGGGCACCGGGATTGACCATGTCGCGCGCGCCTACATAGTCCGTATGGCCACCAATAAAATACTGAGAAAGCTTTCGCCCATTCGCAAATGATCGCCCAGTTACCATCCCCTTGGACATGACTACGTAGGCCAGATCAGGATCTAGCATCCGATCGGGGTCAAGCAGGAAGGTCAGTCCTTTTCCGATCATCATTCCCGCGGAGACATAATTATCCCACCACGTCAATTGTACGTAACCTCGCCCGTAGTACTGATTCGACTGACCACTCGCCTGCTGATATTGCGGACTCTCAGCTATACCAGGCTTGACACCTCGTGCAGCCGTCGCTTGCACTTTCCGCGGCACGCCAGCAGCCGACACGACCCATTGGTTTCCATCCCATTCGGTCACGTTGACGTCGCCGTTGGCTTGCCTTTCAACCTTAACCGGCGCGAAATACCGAAGACCATGGCCGTGCCCCGCTTCCTCGACTGGAACAAAGTTTCGCCAAACTTTCTGAGTGGAACTCGTCTGCATCCGCGGGTGACCAGGTGTGATCCGCTTTAGTTTTATGGTGTGGCTGGTCTCAACGAACATCGTCGCCAGCATGTAAGCCGCCCAGCGCAGGTCCGTTATGGTCTTGTCGCTGCCAATTTTTCCGAGAACAAAGATGAGATCGGGAATTGACGGCTTGTTGAATTTCGTCACGTGCGCGAACAACGATTCGTATGCGCTGGTGAACTTCGTCTTGTCGTATTCGCCGGTATGAAGATAGTCAGCAGCGGTTCTCATCGGCAGTTGTCCTTGGGCGAATCATCGGTGAACGCCGCCTAAAGTTGCATCACACTTTCAAGGATTACAGCCGTTCTGGGTCAGAGAGTCGTCTTGGCAGCAAATATTTCCGGGGTCCTCACCGCAGGCTACACACACATTGTTCTTGCAGACAGTGGTGGTTGTGTCCTTGCAACCACTACCGCCTGGGAAACAAGGTTCGCCCAGGTGTCCCGTAGAGGTACAGATGCCGCTCAAGCAAAAGCTTTCCGGGCCGGCCATGCAATGAGCGCCCTCCAATTGGTTCGGGCAGCACTTCTGTCCCCATTGTTGGCCGCAAGGTACGCACGTCACCGAATCGGTATCGCACATCGTGTTCGGATCGCAGACATTGATCACTTGATTGTTCCCATTGCAAGTGACGTAGACCGTGGTGCTCGTGCACCGAGGTACGCAGGGCGCGACGCACCCGCCATTGACGCAGATGTTGGTGCCACTGCAGCCGCCCTGAGTGTCGTCGACCGTCGATCCGCTGCACGTAGGGGTGGCGGTCGGTGACGAACAGACGGTCTTCCCGGAATGGCAGGCGGATGGTCGACAGGCCGCGCCCGCCACGCACGCCGTGACGCAGGCGCCGCCGCTGCAGATCTTTCCGCCGGTGCAGGTGTTGTGGTTGTCGTCGGCGCCGGAGTCCTGGCAGGTGGCGGCGCTGGTCGGGGTGGCGCAGGCGGTTTTGCCGGCGCGGCAGGGGCCGATGCCGTCGGTGCAGGCGACGCCCGCGACGCACGCGGTGACGCAGGCGTTGTTCGAACAGACCTTCGTGCTGCCGCAAACTTCGCTGTCGGTCCAGGTGACACCGTCGGTGGCGCAGGTCTGCACGTTGGTCGCGCAGCGTTTCGCGCCCGGCTTGCAGCTGCCGCCGCACATGCCAGTGGCGGCGACGCACACGAACTGGCAACTGGTGGTGGTCATCGCCGGGCACGCGCCGTTGGTCGGATCGCAGGTCGCTTGGTTGACTTGCGCGCCGCTGGCGCACGAGTAAGAACGGCAAACGTTGGCGGCGAACACACAAGTGGTGGCGTTGCTGCCGTCGCACTTGCCGGCGCAGGCCGGATCGCCACCGCAGGCCGCCCGGGCGGGCGTGGCCGCGTGGTGAGGAGTCCCGCTCGCCGGCTTGCACGTGCCCAGCGCGCCGCTGTTGTCACACGCCTCGCACTGGCCGGCGCAGGGCTTGTCGCAGCAGACTCCGTCGACGCAGTTGCCGGTCTGGCACTGACTGGCGCCCGTGCAGGCAACGCCGATCGCGCTTTGGCCGCACGTGCCCTGCTGACATTGATTGGGGGCCACGCAATCGTTCGAGCTCGTACACGGGTTGGCGCAGCCGGTATGGCCAGCGTTGCACTTGGCGGGCGCGCAGCTCACCTTCTGGCCGCTGGCCATGCAGGCGCCCTTGCCGTCGCACTGGGACGCGGCGGTCACTTGATAGGTCGTCGGATCGCAAGCGGCGTCGGCGCAGACGGTATCCTTGGCGCCGAACGCGCAGGCACCCGCGCCGTCGCAGGCGCCGGTCTTGCCGCACTTTGATCCGTCGCCGGTGCACTCGCTGGCGCGCGCAGCTTGGCCGGACGGGACCACCACGCAGGTGCCGGCGCTACCGCTGATGTTGCAGGAATGACAGAGATCGGTGCAGCTGGTCCGGCAGCAAACGCCGTCGGCGCAGATGCCCTGGTCGCACTCGGCGCCGCTGGCGCAGGTGGCGCCAGCCGGCTTACCGGCATCGCCCGCGTCCGGATCGGGTGCGGCCAGATCCAACGACCCATCAGTGATGATATTGCCGCCGCTGCCGCCACCACCGCTGCCGCCACCACCGCTGCCGCCGCTCCCTTTGGCGTCCGTCACCGGCGTGCTGCCGTCGGCCTTCTTGCCGCCGCCGCCACCGTCGGAGGGGCCGAACGCGTGATCGCGTCCGCCGCAGCCGGCGCCGCCTGCCACCGCGACCAGCGCCGCTAACATCGCCAGAGGGAATAGCCGTTTCACGTCCAGTCTCCTCATCAGAATGAAAACCCGCATCCCACGCCTCGCCCATCAAGTTGCGGAGCGCACGTCATCGCCGTGGTCTTCGGCGTCGCCGCCGGCGAAGTTGCGAACAAGATCGCCGATGCCGCGCCCAACACGCCCGCCAATCCATATCCGATGATGGCCACCAGCCGAGCCTGCGATAGATCGTCGTGCAGGCCCTGGCACCCGGACCCGCCAAAGTTGGGATCGGCGCTGCCACAGTTCTTGCCGGTCGGGAACGGATCGCTGGTCAGCGGACCGACGTGATCGTCGAACTGGTTCTTCTTGCTGATCCAGGCCAGGGTTTCGACCACGCCCAGCACCAGCGCCACGCCCCCACCCGC
Source organism: Polyangia bacterium (assembly GCA_036493295.1). GTDB lineage: Bacteria > Myxococcota_A > Polyangia > Fen-1088 > Fen-1088 > DATKEU01. The sequence continues at coordinate 3,706 of DASXQB010000223.1, forward strand.
GGCCGTCGCCCAGGCCGCCACCCGCCGTCGATTCATGGGCGCGGCATCGTTCGCCTCGGTGTTGGCCCCGGGCGGACTGGCCGGACTCAGCGGCGCGGCGTCGGCGGCTGCCGCACCGCCGGTGGTGGGAGCCACGTCCGCGACCGCCGCTGCGCCGGGCACCCGCTGGAGATCGATCCGCACGTGCATCTGCGCACCGCCGGTGACCACCAGCGGCTGCGACGCCGAGGTGTAACCGGGCGCGCGCAGCTCGACGTCGGCGATGCCTTTGCCCAGACGCACCGGTCCCGGCAACGGCAAGTGTCCGGCGGTGCGACCGTTGACGAAGACCTCCGCGCCCAGCGGGCCGCCGTCGACGACGACGTCGCTGATGTTCCTGCGTACGGCCGCCAGCGATCCGGTGAGGTCGTTGCGGTTCTTCGCCACCCACGGATGCTCGGGCACGGCCAGCGCTTCCGACAGATGGCGCTCGGCTTCCGGCCAGTAGCCGACGGCCATCTCGCACAGCCCTAGCTGTCCTGCCGTGCGCGGCGTGCGCGCCAGATCGTAGGCTTTTTGGAACAGCGGCAGCGCCCGCTCGTCGTGCGCCTGGTGGCGCAGCTCGACGCCTTGGCGAATCAGCGCCTCGGCATTTTCGACGTCGGCTGCGCGCGCCGGCGACTGCCGGATCAACACCGCCGCAAGAAAAACCACGACCAAAACTGTCTTCGCCACGCCTCGCACAAGGGCCCCTTCTTATCACACAATCTGCGCCATCTGGCCCATCCGCCCTGACCCGCCAAGCAAACGGTTTTACGCAAAAAAATCCCGCTCCCAGCCCCGCGGGTGAACTCTGGGTCACCAGTCAACGGGATTCTGCGTTACAAAACTTCTATGAGATCCCGCGGCTTTCATTGGTCTTGATCACCGGACGGCTGTTATTCTGTCGCCTCCGTCCCCCCGGTTGGAAAAGCAAGCAATGAGCAGCGGCGCTTTTTACAATTCGAAAAATCTCTCAGCGTCGCGCTGGATTCCACTCCTGGGATTGGCGTTGGTGGTGTCGTCTTGTGCCAACTCCGGCCCCAAACAGGGCGCGGACAGCGGCACCGACGTCGGCCAGCCCGGCGGCGACGTCGCACCGGACCTGGCCTCGGGCAGCGGCGGCGCAACGACGACTGACGGGCCGCCGGTCACGAACCCCGACGGCGGCGATGACCCCGACGCGGGCGGCGCTCCCCCGGTCGATCCACGCAAGACCCTGGGCATCTCCTGCACCAGCGGCGATCAATGCCGCAGTGGATTCTGCGTCGACGGCGTGTGCTGCGGCCAAGCCTGCGACGGCGCCTGTTTTTCCTGCGCCGTCAGCGGCAGCGTTGGCACCTGCACCCCGGCCGAGATCGGAACCGATCCGCGCGACATGTGTCCCGATCAGGGCCTGGCCAGCTGCGGGACCGACGGCGCCTGCGACGGCGCCGGGGCCTGCCGCAAATATCCAGCTGGCGTGACCTGCCTGGCCTCCACTTGCAGCGGATCGAACATGAACCTGGCTTCGCGCTGCGACGGCAACGGCGCCTGCGTCCCCACCGCCACCCAATCCTGCGCTCCGTTCACCTGCGACGGCACGGTCGAGATGTGTCGCACCACCTGCAAGACCGACGCGGACTGCGCCACGCCGAACACCTGCGTGGGCGGCAGCTGCGGCAAAAAGCCCCTCGGCAGCGCCTGTACCACCGCCGACCAGTGCAACTCTGCCTTCTGCGAGCAAGGCACCTGCTGCGGCACCGTCTGCGACGGCGTCTGTAAGTCGTGCGCCCTGCCCGGCACGGCCGGCAGCTGTTCGACCGTTCCGGCTGGCCAGGATCCGCTGGGCCAGTGCGCGGACAACGGCGCCGCCACTTGCGGCAGCGACGGAACCTGCAACGGCGCCGGCGCCTGCCGCAAATATCCCTCCAGCACCGTGTGCGCCGCTACCAGCTGCACCGCCGGCACCGAAAGCGGCAGCCGTCGCTGCGACGGCAACGGCGTCTGTCTGGCCGGCGCCACCCGCGCCTGCGAGCCCTTCGCCTGCGGCGGCAGCGGCACCTGCCTGTCGGCGTGCACGTCGTCCAGCGATTGCGGCACCGACTTCGTCTGCATCGGCGGCACCTGCGTGAAGAAATCGGCCGGCGCCGCCTGCCTGGGCAACAGCGAATGCGCCACTGGCTTTTGCCAACAGGGCGTCTGCTGCAACAAATCGTGTACCGGCGGTTGCCGCGCCTGCAACCTGTCCGGGTTCGCCGGCACCTGCACGCCGGTGGCCCCCGGCCAGGATCCGTTAAGCCAGTGCGCTGACACCGGCGCCAATGGCTGCGGCACCAACGGGTTGTGCGACGGCAACGGCTCTTGTCAGCTTTACGCCACCGGCACCGTCTGCGGCTCGGGCACCTGCAGCGGCGCCACGCAGACGCTGGCCAGCCGTTGCAACGGCGGCGGCGCGTGCGTCGTCGGCACCCAGCAGGATTGCGCGCCGTATTCGTGCGCCGCCAGCGGCGGCGCGTGCAACATGACCTGCTCCACCAACAATGATTGCAGCGCCAGCAACGTCTGCGTGAGCGCTAGCTGCGGCAAGCGGCCAATCGGCGGGGCCTGCGCCGGCAACAGCGAGTGTGGCTCGGGCTTCTGCGCGCAAGGCTTCTGCTGCAATTCGGCCTGCACGGGAACGTGCATGTCGTGCGGGGTGGCCGGCAGCGTGGGCACCTGCTCGGCGGTGCTGAACGGCGCCGCCGATCCGCAGGGCACGTGCATGGACCAGGGCGCCGCTTCCTGCGGGACCGACGGTGTTTGCAACGGCAAGGGCGCCTGCCGCGTGTACAACGGCTCTACCCAGTGCGCCGCCGCCACCTGCGTGGGATCGACCTTCACGCCCGCCCGCAGCTGCAACGGAACCGGGACCTGCACCGCCGCCAGCACCTCAAGCTGCCAGGCCTTCCAGTGCGACACCACCACCAACATGTGCCGCCAGAGCTGCACTGCGGATAACCAGTGCACCAGCCCCAACGTCTGCATCGGTGGCGTATGCCGCAAGAAGGACATCGCCACCACCTGCAGCAGCGACGATCAGTGCGCGTCGGGCTTCTGCCAGCAAGGCGTCTGCTGCGCCAGTTCCTGCACCGGCACCTGCCGTTCGTGCGCGGTGGCCGGCAACGCCGGGGCGTGCATCAATGTGCCGGCGCATGGCCCGTCGGCCAGCGCCTGCAATGACGACGGCCAGACCACCTGCAAGCACGACGGACTGTGCGACGGCAACGGCAGCTGCGAGCAATACGCCTCCGGCCTGACCTGCGGCCCGCAGACCTGCACCAACGCCAACGTCGTCGGGATCAGCACCTGCAACGGCACGGGCGCCTGCGTGGCGGGCGCGTCGACGTCGTGCAAACCGTTCGCGTGCGACACCAACGCCATGTGCAAGACGATGTGCAGCGACAACACTGATTGCGTCTCGCCCAGCACGTGCATCAACGGCGTCTGCGCGGGTGGCAAGTCGAACGGCCAGACCTGCACCATGAACGTCGAGTGCGTGTCCAGCTCCTGCTCGCCTCAAGGCGTATGCTGCGACACCGCGTGCAACAGCACCTGCGTGGCGTGCAACATCGCCGGCAGCGTCGGCACCTGCAAGAACGTGGCAGCCAACCAAGCGCCGGCGGTGGCCGGTCAATGCATGGATCAGGGCATGGCGACCTGCGGCACCAACGGCCTTTGCAGCGGCTCGGGCGCCTGCCAGTTCTACGCGAACGGCACAATGTGCGTGGGTGCGACGTGCGTCGGCCCGACCTTCACGCCGGCACGAACCTGCAGCGCCCACGCCTGCCAGACGGCGACCAGCTCCTCGTGCGGCGATTACACCTGCAACACCACCGGCTGCCTCACCCACTGCACCACCGACGCGGATTGCTCCGGCACCAACAAGTGCTTCGGCACGCTGTGCGGCGGCCTCAAGGGCGAGTACATGATACTCGCCGACGCCACCATGCCTAGCTGGAGCGGCACCCCGGTTCACATCCGAGTCGACGGAACAATCGACTTCGAGTACGGCGGAGGGTCGCCGTTCACACCCGGCGCGTCATTCCTCAGCAACACGGACCCCTCCACCGCCGACGCCAGCTTCCCCGTCGACGGCTTCACGGTCAGATGGACGGGCACGCTGACGCCGGCATTTTCGGGAACCTATACCTTTCAGACCTTCAGCGACGACGGCGTCTCGCTTTGGGTCAAGGACAACGTGAATCCCATCATCAACCAGGAAACCCATGCGGGTGGTGATCTGACATTTACCTCGGGCGCTATTTCGCTGACGGCGAACCAACCAGTGTCCATCCGGCTCGAATACTGGGAAAACTTTGGCAACGCCAAAGTTCATCTGATGTGGGCCAGCGCAAGCGACCCGTCCAGCAATGGCGGGTTCGTAGTCATCCCGACGTCGCGCTTCACGCCCGCGCCCTGACCCGCCGGCCCCTGTCGCGCGGCCGCATTTTCACGGGAAAACTCTGTCTTGCACGCCACACGCGATCGAACTAAGTTGTGGCCTCTTTCGGCTCGCGACTGGCTCCTGGCCGACGCGCATGCAGCATCGACACCCGCACTTTCTTCGCACGCCTGACTCGCTGATCGGACGTGTGGTCTCCGACCGCTACCGGATCATCCGCAAGCTGGGCCAGCCGGGTATCGCCGGCCTCTACTTCGCCGAGCACCTGCTGGTCAATCGCAACGTCGCCCTCCAGATCATCCTTCCCGAGGTGCGGCGCCCCGACGTGCTGCGCGCCTTTCTCGACCAGGCGCGCACCATCGCCCGCATCGGCCACGAAAACATCGTCGAGATCTTCTGCTGCGGCCAGTCGCCCGACGACTTCGTCTTCGTCGCCACCGAGTACCTGGAAGGCGAGAACCTGCGCGCGCTGCTTGGCCGCGAAGGACCGTTGCCGCTGGGGCGCGCCAAGGCCATCGTGCGCCAGCTTGGCGCCGCCTTGGCGCCGGTGCACGAACACCGCATCGTCCACCGCGACCTCAAGCCGGAAAATATCTTCCTGACCGGGCGCAACGGCACGCGCGACTTCGTCAAGGTGTTGAACTTCGGCGTCGCCGCGCTGACCACCGCCGCGCTGGAAGAAGGCGAGACCGGCTCGGGCCAGCTTTGCAGCGCGCCCGCTTACGTCGCGCCCGAGGTGGCGCTGGCGCAGCCGGCGGATCACCGCGCCGACATCTACTCGCTCGGCTGTCTGCTGTACGAGATGCTGACCGGCACGCCGCCCTTCGAAGGGCGGTCCGTCGTCGACGTGATCAACAAGCACATCCAGGACCCGGCGCTGCCGATGCGGGCGCGCCGGCCCGACCTGGACATCGCCGCCGACATCGACACGGTGGTGATGCGAGCGCTGCAAAAAGATCCCGACCGCCGCTTCGCCACCGTCGCTGACTTTGCCGTCGCCGTTGAGCAGTGCCGCAGCGCCAGCCGACGCCTGATCGCCTTCGCCGCCGAAGGCGTGGTCGGCCGCGACGACGACCGAGGCCAACGAGGCGACGCCGGCCGCGCCAGCGCCCGCAAACTGCCCGCCACCCGCCTGGCCAAGGCCACGGTGATCGCCGCCCTCTCGTGCGCCGCCGCCATCGCCACCTACGCCGCCCTGCACGGCTTTTAACCCCGAACCGACGACCCTTTCTTCTCATGCGCGGCAAGCTGGCCAAGGCGGCGGCCTGGATCATCACCCTCGGCTTGCTCGGCTGGCTGTTCTGGCGCACGCCGTTCGCCGACGTCTGGCACGCCACCCGCGCCGCCGCGCCCTGGACAGTGCCGGTGGCCGTGCTGCTGTTCGGCTGCGTTTATCTCGGCGACTCGTTCGCCATGTGGAAGACCTTCGGCTGGTTCCTGGCGCCGTTTACCTTCGGCCAGATCCTGCTGGTCCGGGGCGCCACCTACTTGCTGGCCGCGGTGAACTACAACGTCGGCCAGGGCGCGATCATCTATTTCGTCAACCGCTCGCGCGGCGTGCCGGTGATGCGCGGGGTGGCGACCGTCCTTTTGATCATGGGCGTGAACGTGCTGGCGCTGCTGTTTTTGACCAGCGGCGGCCTTTTGATCGCGCCCCAGGCGCCGCCCAGCCTGCGGGTGATCATCGCCGTCGCCTACGCCGGCCTGCTGGTGTACATCGCCGTGGTGGTGGCGCGGCCGCGCTGGCTGGCCCAGCGGCCGATCTTCGACGTGTTGTTGTCGGCGGGCCTCGGCGGTCACCTGCGCGCCTTGCTGGTGCGGCTGCCGCACATCGCCGCGCTGGTGGCATTTCAAACCGCCGCCCTTCGCGCCTTCGGCGTGGCCGTGCCGCTGGTACAGGCGATCGTCTGTCTGCCGGTGGTCTTCTTCATCAGCGTGCTGCCGATCTCCGTACAGGGTCTCGGCACCACGCAAGCGGCGATGGTCTTCTTTTTTGCCCGCTATGCCCCGGGCGACAGGACCGCGCAGGAGGCCGCCGTGCTGGCCGCCAGCCTGGTCAATCAAGTGCTGGCCCTGACCTGTCAGGTGGTGGTCGGCCTGGCTTGTCTGCGCAGCCGCGCCGGCCGCGAGCTGCGCACCGCCTCGCGCGCCGCCGCCGCCGAGCCTTTTGACGCGAACGCGCCGCAACGGTAACCTCAGGTCGCGTGGCGACCCATTACAAGCAGCCAAGGCGCCTGAACACCGTCTCCGTGACGCTGTTCTTGTTCATGGGCGCCTTGGCCTGGCTGGGCATCAGCGCCTGGCCGCTCATCGCCCTGAACGCCAACGTGAAGAACGAAATTGGCGAAGCCCTCCCGCGCGCCTACAAAGCGAACCTGCTGCCCGAACCAACCTCGACCGAAGGCATCGCCCGCATCCACGACGAGCTGGTCGAATCGCTGAAGAAGATGGGCGTCACCGACCCGAAATTGCAGGTTTCGATCACCCGCGCCAAGACCATCTCCGTCGAGGCCCGCTACAAAGCGACGCTGGCGTTGAAGGGCGTGGACAAGACCTACGACCTCGACATGAACCCCAAGGTCGAAACCGACGCCGCCCGCGTCGAGTGGTAACGGCGGCGGTTAGCCTGCGGCCAGACGGGCGTTCAGGGCGGCCAGTTCGTCGCCTAGCGCGAAGTTGATCATCTCGACCGCTTCGATGTTCAGGCGGGCGGCGGCCAGCAGATCGTCGGGGCCGCGGGCGGCGGCGCCGGCCAAATTGCGATCGACACGGACGATCTGTTCGAACGCGCCGACCACGTCGCCGGCGATCAGCAAGGCGGCGCGCTGGCCGGTGTGGGCCAGGCCGGCGCGCCAGCGATCGCTGTCGAACACCCCGCCGTCGCGGAACGACAGCGCCGCCTGTTCGAAGGCCCGGCGATGGCGGCGCGGCAGGGCGCGGGCGATCTTCTGGCTCATGTCGGTCAGGCGATCTTCGGGCAGCGCGCCGCGGCCGTAGTCGGGGTAAACGGTGCGCACGCCCGCGACGATCACCAGGCCCAGCTCTTTGCTGGGAATGCGCGCCGCCACGTGCGTCCCGGCGCGCAGCCGGCCGAGCTTGTGCCCCAGGTGTCCGAACAACTCTTGCCGCGGCAGCACGGCAACGTTCGGCGGCAGCAGCAGCGCCGGCGGCTGGGTGG
>DASXQB010000224.1:0-10571 GCA_036493295.1 Polyangia bacterium
TCACCTTCGAAGCGGCGTACTCGTCGGTGCTGCTGGTGTAGGCCACCACCAGCTTCTTGTCGCTCGACAGCTTCAGCTTTCCCAGCAGGTCGTCGCTGTCGAACGTCTTCGGTGGTGAATAGACGTGCGCCGCGGTGGCGCCGAACTTGCGAACCAGATCGTCGGTTACCTCGGTCACGTCGGCTGGCGGCAGCGGCAGCGGCTTCCATTCGGGCCAGCGCAGCGAGGCTTTTTGACGGGCCTGGAATTCGATCTCCGGGACGATCACCACGCGCCGGCGGTCGACCGAGCGATGCCAGGCGGCGTGGGTGGTGAACACCGGAATGCCCCGCGCTTCGGCGGCCAGGCGCGCCCCCAGCAAGATGCCGTAATCCTGATAGGTCACCACCGTCGCCACGTCCAGGTCTTCGCACAATCGCCTGGTGATGAGGTGGGCCAGCACCGCCGAGCAGGTGTACTGGATCCAGCGCACCCGATTTTCCGGCGAGATGTTCTGATGGTCGTTGAGCTTGGTGGCCAGCACCAGGTCGTGCAGGCAGATCTTTCCGAACGGGATCCCGTCGTATTCGAAGTCGCGCATGTCCGCCGGCATGTTCTGCGGCAGCGTCGCCACGTCCAGGACGGCCTGATGATCCAGATGATCGGCCAGCGAGATCGACCGAAGACCATAGGCGCCCAGCAGCGCTGCAGAGTGCTGCATGCACTGGCTGCAGACTTGCTTGCGCTCGTGCGCCGACATCTCCGTCGGCAGCGCGTACATGTCCATCACCGGGCAGCGCGAAAACAAGCCTGGGCAGAAGACGAACCGGACGTTGTGCCCCTGTTCCATCAGCGTCCGCCCCAGCACGCATTGCGCGGCCAGGTGTGGAATCACCGACGCCTCGGGCGTGAAGAACAGAATGAGGCGCTCGTTGCCTTGGTCCATTTCGTCTTTCCTGCGCCCTAGCGCCGCACCAGATCCCAGCTCATCGGCGTGCCGGCGACGACGTCGTGGCCGGCCGGTTTTCCCAGCACCTCGGGCAGGTGCCGGGTGTGCAGGCCATAGCCGGGACGGATGGACCGAACGTTGTCGGGCGTGAACGCCTCGCCTGCCTTGACGTCCTTCACCACGAACAGCGATCGTCGGAAGACTTTGCTCTTTTCTTCCCTTGCGCCGCCGCCGTATTTGACTTGTCCCAGCGCCGCCTCGGCGATGCGAATGGCGCCGACCATCTCTTTGAACTCGGCCGGCTCCAACGAAAACGCGCTGTCCGGCCCCGGGTTGGCGCGCGACAAGGTGAAATGTTTTTCCACGATGCAGGCGCCCAGGGCGACCGCCGCCACCGGCACCGCGGTGCCCATGGTGTGGTCGGACAGACCGACCGCAGTCCCGAACGTGGCGCCCAGGTGCGGGATGGTCAAAAGGTTCATGTCCTCGGGCGCCGCCGGATAGGCGCTGGTGCATTTGAGCAGCGCGATCTGCCGGGCGCCGGCGTCACGGGCGGTCTTCACCGCTTCGTCGATCTCCTCCAGCGACGACATGCCGGTCGAGATGATCATCGGCTTGCCGGTGCTGGCCATCTTTCGAATCAAACCGAGATCGACGATCTCGAACGACGCCACCTTGTGCACCGGCACGCGCAGCTCTTCCAGAAACTCCACGGCGCGGTCGTCGAAGGCGGTGGAAAAGAAATCCAGACCCAGGCGCACCGCCACCGCCTGCAGCTTGGCTTGCCACTCCCACGGGGTGGAGGCCTGCGTATAAAGATCGTAAAGCTTCTGGCCTTCCCACGGTGTTCCCGCGCCGACCAGGAAATCCGGCCGGTCGCTGGCGATGGTCATGGTGTCCGCGGTGTACGTCTGCAACTTGATGGCGTCGGCGCCGCAGGCCTTCGCCGCCTCGACGATCTTCACCGCGGCGGCGAAGTCCTGGTTGTGGTTGGCCGACATCTCGGCGATCACGTAAACCGGCTGGCCGGGGCCGATTCGTCTTGAGCCAATGTCGATGTGGGGCATGCGTGGGTCCTTGTTTCTGGGCAATTTCTCAGCGGATAGAGCGAATCACCTCGAACGCTTCCGCCGCCGGACAACCCACCACCGATCCCCAGCGCCGGCCGATGGCCTCCAGGGCCTCGGCCGAACGGGGATGGGGAAAAGCGCAGAGCTCGGTGGCGTAACAAGCCAGGGCGCGGGTCTTCGCCGCCAGCGTGTCGCTGATGTCAAAGAAGGTGTTGGCGTGAAAGACCGGCTGCAGATGCTGAAAGGCCCACTCGGTCGACGAGGCGATCTCGAAGGCCAGCACGTCCTTCACCGGCATCCCCGGCTTTGGTCGGGTGGCGGTGAGGACGGCACGATTGACCGTCTGATGGTCGACGTTCAGATCGCCCAGATGATGGGTGAAGATCGTGTCTGGCGACAGCGCGGCCACCAGCTTTTCGATCGGCTTGACGACGTCCAGCAGGGCCACGGTGTCGAACCGGTTGTCGGGCAGGCCGAAGAACGTCACGTCTTTCGCACCCACCACCTGCGCCGCCCGCCGCGCGTCATGGCGCAACGACTCGACGGCCGCGTCGTCATCCTTGCTCGGGCTGTCCGGGCGCGAGGTGGCGCCTTCGCCCATGATGGCGATGTGCACGGCCACGCCGGCCCGCGACAGGCGGGCCATGGTTCCGCCGCAGCCGAGAATTTCGTCGTCGGGATGCGCGGCCACCACCAGCACGGTGTTCATGGTTTCTCCGTCGTGGTCAGCGGCGTGATGGTCACGTCGGCGACGATCTTGCCGTCGTAAAGAGTGGCCCGCGAAAAGAAGTAACGAAAGCCGTTGTGGTCGAGATAGGCGCGCGGGTATCCGTCGGCGTCCAGCATGCGGAAAAAATCGTGCAGCCGGCTCAAGCTCGCGCCGCCGCCACCAGCCGCGGCGCCCAGCGCGGCCGCGTCGATCGCGCTTTGCTCCGGCTTGCGGCGCGCGAAGGTGGTCACCGGACCATTTTGCGGCGTGGGTGTCGGCTCCTCGGCGGCGATGCGGGCGACCAGGGCGGCCGATTGGTGCGTGGCGCGAATGAAGATCTCCTCGGCGTTGCCTTCCAAAGACAGATCGTCCTTGCCGTAGACCGGGCCGGCGTCCATCTCCGCGGTCATGCGCAGCGCGGTCAGCTTGGTCTGCCGGTGGCCGCGCGCGATCAGGTTCTGCAGCGGCGAGCCGCCCCGCCCGTACGGCACGTCGGTCATGTGAAAGCACACGCACTCGAATTGTTCGGTTATCTCCGGCGGGACCTTCGACGACCAATGCAGAAAGAACAGGTACCGCGGACGCATCGCCCGCAGCATTTCCAGCGTCAGCGCCGTGGGAGCGTCCCGGTATTCCCAGTGGCCAGGATAGGCGCGGATGACATCGTCGAACACGCGCCGGTTCCACGGCTTGCATCCCAGCACCAGGTATCGCTTGTCGGTCACGCCTCAGCCCTCGTCATCGTAATCCAGTTGCAGTCGCAGCAGCACTTTTCGATCGCCCACCCGAAAGTACGCCCCCTTGTACGGCGGAAACGTTCGCGCCCGCAGGATGTCGATCAGCTCGCGCCCGGTGTAGCGCCGATCCAGATCGATCTCGTCGATCCTCGAAACGTCCGTGGTGCGGTGATACGTGCCGGCATCCACCGGCTGCGGCACGGCCACGATCGAGCCTGCCGCCAGCGCGGGCCAGGTGTCCTGAAACAGCGCCAGCGACGCCTGCTCCAGCTTGCGATACAGGCTTTCGCCGGTGTCCGTGGGATCAACCGGCACCGCGCGCTGGGCGATCACCGCACCTGTATCGATGCCGGGATCGATGTAGTGCAGCGTCGCGCCCGCCGGCGTTTGCTCGACGATGCTCCACACGTTCGGGTACTGCCCGCGGTTGTGCGGCAGCAAGGCGGGGTGCAGGTTCACCGTTCCGCGTGGAAACAGTCCCAGAAAATCCGGCTTCAGGATGTAATCGAACAACACCGAAATCGCCATGTCGGCGTTCAAGCGGGAAATCTGCTGCAAGACCTTCGCGTCGGACAGTGTGTTGCCAGCGAACACCGCGCTGCCCGGCAGCCCGGCGGCGGCGCGCATTTCAGCGCCGAACCGACATTTGCTTTCGGGATGCAGCAGCAGACCCACCACCTCGACGCCGGCGCCGCGCAGCCATTGCAGCACCTGCCAGCCCAGCCGATTGTTTCCCAGATAGAGGACGCGCACGCTCAAAGGCCGCCTTCCTGAAGCATCGCCCTCACCACGCGCCCGGCGCCTTCCCCGTCGACCAGCGACTGCCCGCGCGCCGACAGCGCGGCCCGCAGCGTCCGGTCGTTCAGCACGGTACTCAGCGTCTGCGCGAGCTGAGCCGGCGTGACGTCGGCGTGCCAGCCCAGGTTGCGGACCACCTCGCGCCGGCCGAGCTCGGCGGCGATGGCCCGCTGGTTGTCGGCGATGACCACCGACACGGTGGGAACGCCCATGAACAAAAGCTCCCACGTCGTGCTGCCGGCGGCGGCGACGGCGATCTCGGCCCACGCCATCAGACCGGGCATGTCGGGTTCGGCCCGCCTGATCTCGACGGCGCACGGACAATCACGGGCCACGCGGGCCAGCGCTTCGGCGTTCGGATTGACCGCGCCGACGACGACGATGACCTGCAGGTGTTGATTGGCCGGATCCGAAAGCGACGCCAGAGAGGCGATGACTTTGCCCGTGACGTTGTCGGGATCGGCCGCGCCCATCGTCACCAGCAAGCGGCGAGGGTGCGGGGCGATCACTTTCGGCGCACCCCGATGGCGTAAAAATGGCCGGCGCAGCAACACGAAGGGGCTTCCCAGCAGCGCGGCCGAGCCCGGCGGGCGATCGCGGACCATCGACGGCTGCGCGTGCACATTCTGGTTGATCACCAGATCGACCCCGTACGGCGCGCATTCCGCGTTGTCATCGATGACCGCCGTGCGCGTCGCGGCGCCGGCGACCGCACGCTGAAAATCCGCGCCGAAACGATAGCCGTCCAGCACCAACCAATGGGCCCGCAGCTCGCGCGCCACCCGCGCCGTGAACTCGGCGTCCGTGGCGCTGCCGATTGGGGCGGCGACGGCGGCGGCCATGACGCTCTCCGCGTTCAGGAGCGGTTGAAACGCCGGCGCGCCCGATGCCATCAAGAAACGCGCTTCGCCGCCGGCGTCCTGCCAGGCCTGCGCCAGCGCCAGACAACGCATCACATGACCGGCGCCGATCCCCACGCCAGCGTCTGCGCGCACCAGCAGGCGCCGGCCGTGCGCCGCGGCCGAGCCGGCGGTTGTCGGATCGCTCATCGCGCGCCCCACCCCGACGCCGCGATCTCCAGCACCGAGCGATAGACGCGCAGAATCTGATCGGTGTCGTCCTGCCCGTGGCTGAAGCTGACCGCCTGCACATCGGACAGCAACAACCCGCGCTGCCGGCAGGCGCGAGAAAAACGCGCGGCCAGCGCCGGCGCTTCCCCGCTGTCATCGCGCCACACGATCCGGCTCAACGGGCCGGGGCCGTGGCTGCGCGCCTGATTCTGCAAACCATAGTGCGTGGCCAGCACATTGAAACCGTCGCGCAACCGCCCGCCTTGTTCCCACAGATGACCCACCACCGGCTGAGTGCGGAGCTCTTGCAGGGTCGCCAGCGCCGCGGCCAGGGCCAGCGGCGAAGGCGATCGAAACAGGTCTTGATCGTCGTTGTCGCCAACCGGCCGGCGCAAAAGCGAAGCAGCGCCCACCACCGCGCCGGCGGGATAGCCGTTCGCCAGCGACGGACCCAGCACGGTGAGATCGCCGTTGATACCCAGGTCGACCTGCGCCCCGCCCAGAGCATAGCGAAAGGCCGTGCGGCGTTCGTCGACGATCAACAAGGCGCCACGGCTGCGGCAAATCGCGCGCGCGGCGGCAAAAAATCCGGACGCCGGTGCCGGTTCGTTTGGCGCAGGCACGCCTGTCGGTTCCACGATCAAAGCCGCCACGTCCGCGCCGGCTTCCGAAAACAACCGTCCCAACGCATCGCTGTTCGCCGGCCGACAGCGCAGCACCCGGCGCCGGCCGGTTTGTCGTTGCGCCAAATGCGTCGCCAGCCGCTCGGCCGCGACCCCGCTTTCAACCAGGATGGCGTCTTCGGCGCCTGGGATCAGCGCGCGCAAGATCTCCGCCACCGCCGCCGCCAGCGGGTGCGCCCCGAACGCCACCGCCCCGTGGCGCAGCGCCGCCGTGACCGCCGCGCTGACGCTGGCGTGGTGGTGCCCCAGGATGACGTTGCCGCCGTCCATGTGCAGATCCGCGAAGGCGTTGCCGGCCGCGTCCCACACCCGGCAGCCCTGCCCGCGCTCGATGACAGGCGGGCGCTCATCGTTGCCTTCACCGTCGTTGTCGCCGTCGCCGTGAATGGGCGCGATCGGCTTTTCCTTGATCAGCGACAGGTAGTAACCCTCGTGGCGAATGATCCCGGCGTTCAACGACGCCAATCCCGGCTCGCGCTGCAACAACGCCAGCACGTCGGCCATGCCAAAGCGCCCGCCCTCGCCATCCAGGCGCGCATACACCGCCTGCATGAACGCCAGATCCGCCGGCTCGTCGACGGTCCAGCGCAGGTTGCGCTGGGACAGATCCTCGTCATTCACCACCTCGCCCAGACGAAAGCGCGTGCGCGAGCGCAGGTACGGCGTGACGTGCTCGCGCTCGGCCGGCTGCTGGGCTTCGCGCCAGGCGCGGGTCAAGACGGCCAGCGAAAACACCTCGGTGTCCAGACCCTGCGGGTACGTATAACGAAAGTTATTCGCCACGTAGTCAACGCCACCCTGGCCGTACAACGTGATCACGCGATCGATCACCTCCGGATCGATCAGCGGACAATCGGAAGTGACCCGCACGATCACCTGCGCCTCGGCGGCCAGCGCCGCACGATGATACCGATCCAGGACGTCATCTTCGCTGCCTCGAAAAACAGCGATGCCGTGCGCGCGGCAGAACGAGGCCAGCTGGTCGTCCTTGCTGGCCGTGGTGGTCGCTACCACCACCTCATCCACCTGGCGCGCGCGACGAACGCGCTGGACCACCCGTTCCAGCATGGTCGACGAGCCGATCGGCAGCAGGACCTTGCCCGGCAATCGACTGGAGCCCAGCCGCGCCTGAATGATGGCGACGACCTTTTCGGTTTGGCTCAAGACGGCGTCTCCATCAGATCGTGTCCAGCTGATGTGACGATGCGAGCCGTGTGCCAGCGACTCCGCCCGATGCTGGGTGGGAAAGCGGCGCTGGCTTCGTGCAAGCCGTCGCGACGGCGCCACAAGATTGACGGTTGTCATGATTCTGACGCGGCAACGGGCGCTGGCGAGGATTCACCGGGCAGCCAGCGGACGGCGCGGCCCGACAGCCGCGGCCTGCGCCTTGCTTCAACTCTGGTCTCCGCATGTCCGATCCCAGCCCGTCGCTGTCGTCACCGACCACTTTGCCGGCGTTTCCGCTGGCGACGAAGGCCGTCCATCGCATTCTGGCCTGGCCTCGTTACGAAGAGCCCGATGATCTGGACTGGCTGATCGGTCAGTTTGGTCCGCTGCTGCGCGATCGCACCGACGTGTGTTTGTGCCTGCGACACCACCCGACGCGCGACATTCCCGCCGCCGACGCCGCCCGCGCCGTCGCGGCGGCCTTCACCCGCGCGTTCGGCGCCACCAGCACCATCGAAGCGCTGCTGATCGACGATCGCCTGGACGACCTTGGCTGGACGGCGCTGGGACGGGCGGTGACCGCCGTGCTGGCGCTGCCGTCTTTGCTGACCGATGAGGATCGACAGGCGCGCCTGACCCGCCTTGGCCATCCGCTGGCGACCATCGGATCAGATCTGCAGGCGATGCTGGGTTCAAGCGCGGCGCCGGCACGGCCTGGGACGAGCAACGCGGGCGCACCGATGGTGTCGGTGATTGTCCCGACGTTCAATCGGCCGGCATTTTTGGCGCGCGCGCTGGAGAGCCTGGCCCAGCAGACCCTCACCGACTTCGAGGTGGTCGTCATCAACGACGCCGGCCGGCCGATCGATGCGGTGCTGGAATCATTCAACGCGCGGCTGGCGATCACCTCGGTGCGCCTGGCCAGCAACCGCGGCTGCGCAGCCGCGCGCAATTCGGCGCTGGCCCTGGCGCGCGGGAAATACGTGGCCTATCTGGACGACGACGACCGCTACCATCCCGAACATCTGCAGACCCTGCTGGTCGCCTTGCGAAGCGGGCCGCACAAAGTGGCGTATGCCGACGCGGTCTGGATGCTGGAAGAAAAAGACGGCGCCGACTACCAGCCGATGCGCTCGATCTGGCAGCGATCCAGCGCGGTCGATCGCGAGCAACTGCTGATCGCCAACCCGATCTCGTTGCTGTCGTTGATGCACGAACGCGCGTGCCTGGACGTCGCGGGCCGCTTTGACGAATCGCTGGCCACGCATGAAGACTGGGACCTCATCATTCGGCTGGCATGGCAGTTCGGCTTGGCGCACGTCGCGGCCACCACCGGCACCGTCTCGTGGCGCCAGGATGGCAGCAGCGCCCGCAGCGCGCAGAGCGCCGACTTTGGGCGCACCATGCGACTTATCCATCAGCGCTATCAATCGCTGGTCAAGGACAACGCCGAAATCCAGCGCCGGCAAGCCGCCATGCTGCCGCCCGCGGACGCGCCGGTGCCAGCGGCGAACACCGTCGACGACTGCACCGCCGCCACCGACCCGGTCGTCGGTGGCTGGCACGTGCCCCGCCCGACGACAGCGCCACGGGTCTGACGCCGCCATATTTCTGGCGTTGCCACCATCGACAGGCCCCGTTTTTCTCGCGGGCGTCGTGATGCCGCAGTCGGCAACCCGTGGCCTCAGACTTGCTTTTCCTCGCTCAGATGATCGGCAAGACGACTGCGGAGACGTCGACAGACGGGTTTGCCGCCACGCCGCCGCCCGAAGCGGCGTTCCGCAACGCCCGCGTCCTGGTGACCGGCGGGCTGGGCTTCATCGGGTCGAACCTGGCCGCGCGCCTCGTCGATCTGGGCGCCGACGTCACCTTGGTGGACACGCTGATCCCCACCTACGGCGGCAACCTCTTCAACATCGAGCCGATCCGGTCGCGCGTACGCGTGAACATCTCCGACGTGCGCGATCAGCACAGCTTTCAGTACCTGGTGCAAAAGCAGGACTTTCTCTTCAACCTGGCCGGGCAAACCAGCCATCTGGATTCGATGCTGGATCCGTTCACCGACCTGGACATCAACTGCCGATCGCAGCTTTCCATCCTCGAGGCCTGCCGGCACCACAACCCGCGGCTGAAAGTGGTGTTCGCCAGCACCCGCCAGATCTACGGCAAGCCCGACTATCAACCGGTCGACGAGAAGCACCTGCTTCGCCCCGTTGACGTCAACGGCATCAACAAGATGGCGGGCGAGTGGTACCACATCCTTTACAACAACGTTTACGGCGTGCGCGCCTGCGCCCTGCGCCTGACCAACACGTACGGACCGCGCATGCGCATCAAAGACGCGCGGCAGACGTTCCTGGGCATCTGGATCAAGACGCTGCTGGAAGGACGCCCCTTCGAAGTGTGGGGCGGCGAACAGCTGCGCGACTTCACCTACGTCGACGACGCCGTCGATGCCCTGCTGCTGGCGGCGGCGACGGAGCGATCGAACGGCGTGGTCTTCAACGTCGGCGGGCACAAGCCGGTGACGCTGAAGGGGCTGGCCGACCTGCTGGTCGACGTCGCTGGTGGCGGGACGTACCTGCAGAAGGAATTCCCCGCCGACCGCAAGCGCATCGACATCGGCGACTACTACGCCGATGACCGCCTGATCCGTCAGGAACTGGGCTGGGCGCCCACCGTCAGCCTGGCCGAAGGGCTGCGGCGTTCGGTCGAATATTTCCGCCAGCACCTGGAAAAATATTGTTGAGGGGCCGATGACAGCGACCATGCCCGCGAACGCCGCCGCCATCCCGCAGACCAACCCGCGCGCCGGCTACATCGCGCACAAGAACGAGATCGACGCCGCGCTGGCGCGGGTGATGAACGCCGGCAGCTATATCCTGGGCCCCGAGACCGCCGCCTTCGAGAGCGCCTTCGCCGCCTTCGTCGGCCGCGCGCACGCCATCGGCGTGGCCAACGGCACCGACGCGTTGACGCTGGCTCTGCGCGCCTGCCGCATCGGCGCCGGCGCTTTCGTGGTCGCGCCCTCGCACACCGCCGGCGCGACCATCGCCGCCATAGAACTGGCGGGGGCCACGCCCCTGTTGGTCGACATCGATCCGCTGACGTTCACGCTGGATCCGAACGCGCTGGCCAGCGCCCTGGCCAACCCGCCCAAGGGCGTCGACCGCGCCGCCATTGCCGCCGTGCTGCCCGTTCATCTGTACGGACAGCTGGCCGACATGCCGGCCATCATGGCCATAGCCGCGCGCGAAAATCTGGTGGTGATCGAAGACTGCGCCCAGGCCCACGGCGCCACGCTGGACGGCCGCGCCGCCGGAACCTGGGGTGCCGCCGCGGCGTTCAGTTTTTACCCGACCAAGAACCTGGGCGCCTTCGGCGACGGCGGCGCCGTGGTGACCAACGA
>DASXQB010000225.1:0-26646 GCA_036493295.1 Polyangia bacterium
GAATCAGCGACAGCTCGTTGCGGTTCCACGGCTGCTCGTCGGTCTCCGTGCGCAGGATGAAGAACGACACCAGGTCGACGTTGGGATCGCGCCGCAACATCGACCGCAAAAAGCGCTGGTCCCACGATGGCCGGCCGCACAGGTGCAGGACGCGGATGCGATCGCGGATCACCTTCACTGTGAAGACCTGGGCGTTGTTGCTGACCAGCGCCTCGCCGGTCAACACCGGGGTGGCGATCTGAAAGACGAAGTTGCCGGGGTGATCGGGCAGCCAATCGAAGGAGACTTTTTCCTCCGAGTGCTCGCCGCGCAGGACCACGTTGCGGGTGGCCACCGGCCGGCCGTCGCGGGTCAGGGTGACGTCGACCTGGCGATCGGACAGTCCGTTCTGGCGGATCATCGCTTCGATGGTCACCGGCGTGCGCACGAAGGCGAATTCGTCGGCCAGCACCGCCGCCACCGACAGATCACGCAGGGATTTCTCGCCGATGCCGACGGTGTAAACGGGCGCGCCCAGGGATTCCAGGGCGCCGCGCGTGGTGGCGTCCAGCGGACCTTCGCCGATGCGGCCGGTGTCGACGCCGTCGGACAGCATGACCACCGCGCCCAGATCGCGACCAGCATAGCGGGCGCGGATCTCGCTGAGCGCTTCGCCCAGGCGCGAGGCCTCGGCGGTGGGCGGCGCGTGCAGCGCGGCCGGCGTCACCGGCGTGACCACCTCGCCAAAGCTGTAAAGATCCACGCGGTGGCCATCGCGTTCCCAGCCGGCGAACAGTGGGGCCGCCTTGTCGATCAACGCTGCCGCCCGTTCAAAACGGGGAGCGCCCGCCTTCGGCGGCTTCACCTCCATCGATCGGGAGGTGTCGACCAGCACCGCCACCTGGTTCGGGACGTGGATGACCTGTCGCTGCTCCAGCGACGGCTCCAGGGCCGCCATCAAGCAGGCCAGCACGCCGCCCGCGCGCAGCAGCAACAACCCCCACCAACGTCCGCGCCGTTCTTCCAGCAGCGACAGGGCTGACAGCGCCACCGCCATGGTCGCGCCGACGATCAGCAGCGCCACGCCCGCCCGACCGAGGTGCGGCGTGTTGCCGAGCGTGATGCGCCAGTCGTTGAATTCGCCGGTCGTCATCGCGGCCGCGCCTTCATCGCAGCTGCCGCCGCGTGCGCAAGATGTAGTCGATGTGCGCCTGCTCGGTCTTGTAGTCGAGGCAGAGCGCGTACATCACCAAATTCACGCCGAAACGGAAGGCCTCTTCGCGCTGGGTTTCGCCGCCGGGGATCACCTCGTGCTCCCAGCGGCCGTAGCCGTCGCGGGCCAGCGCGCCGCCCAGATCGTTTTGCGTGTACACCACCGCCAGGCGGCGATCGCGCTCGACGCCTTCGACGTACGGCGCGGCCAGGATGCGCCCGGGAGCACCACGCAGGACGTAGAACGATTTCCACAGCACGTGCTCGGCGGGGATGCGCGCCGGCAGCTCGCCGGGCAGCGTCTGCGCCAGCAATCGCCGCACCGATTCGTCGAAGCCGCCGCCGGCGCGACCCTCCGCCGAATCGATCAGCAGAAAGCCGCCGTAGGTGATGTGGCGGCGCAGGCGGGCGATCTCTGGCTCGGGCGGCAGGGCGAACGGGCGATCGCCGGACAGCACCAAAAACGGGAAGCGAAAAAGCTGCGGGTCCAGCAAGCGCGGCTCGGCCGGATCGGACGCGGTGACCAAGCTGGTGCGGCGAACCAGCTCCCAGGACAGACGGCGCAGCGCCGTCGGCCGCGGATCAGGCAGCCCCGGCACCGTCAGGCGCGCGAAACGAAACAGTGAATGATCGCCGATGGCCGCCGCTCGCCGGGCCGGCGCCAGCGTGGCCGCGCCCGCGACGGCTCCCGCCAGCGCCGCTTGCAGCCACGCGCGTCGGTTGGGATCGAACGGCTGATTCACGCCCGGCCTTTCGCAGGGCGGGCGGTTTCCACTACACTGGGGCGCCGATGCGCTTGTCCATGGTCGCCGGGTCGATGCTGCTGCTGGCGGCCGCGCTGGGAAGCGGCGCCACCCGCGCACACGCCGCCGCGCCGGCGCCGGGCGCTGCGAGCAGCCCCAACGCCACGACTGGCCCCAACCCCAACGCCGAATCGCCCGCGCCGCCGGTCGCTCCTACCGCCACGCCAGTCGATCAATCGCCACCACCACGAACCAAGGTGTTTCCCACCCTGCGCGGACCCGACCTTGACCACAAGCTGCAGTTCGGATTCGCCGTTCTGCCGGGCACCGGTTACCGCACCATCTTTCCGTATCAAGAGAACGTCGGCTGCGGTCAGGTGAACAAGCGGGTGTGCAGCGGCCGCCTGCCGTTCTTTCTCGACGTGCAGCCCTCGTTCGGTTTCGCCCTTCATTGGGACGTGCTGGTCGATCTGCGGTTTGGCCTGGAGCAGGACTTCACCGACACGCACCAGTTCGCCGTGGCGCCCGGCTTTCGTTATTGGACCGATCCGCAAGAGCCCATCAAGCTGTACGCCACCATTCAGATCGCCTACGACACCACCGCCCAGCGCGACGACCTCAAGCACAACAACGACGTCGCCTTCCGCAACTCGAACGGCGTGATGTTCGAAGTGATGCGCAACTTTGGCATCTACGTCCAGGCGGGAGAGACCATCGGCTTTGTGCGCTGGCTGCGCTTCGAGATCGATCTGGGCGTTGGGGTTCAAGCGCGCATTCCGTGACGTGAGCGTGGCACGTCGTCCCTACCGTAGCAGACCCGCCCGCGCCTGGCTGTTCGGCGTATGATGCCGTTGCCCATGACCCCGCCGCCCGTGTCCGCCGACGTGGTGTTGCGCGCGGATGGATTGGCCAAGACCTTTCGCCTGGGTTTTTTCCGCAAGCGCGTCGACGCCGTCAAGAACGTCACCTTCGATGTTTACCGCGGTGAGATCTTCGGTTTCCTGGGCCCGAACGGCGCCGGCAAGACCACCACCCTGAAAATGTTGATGGGCCTCATCTTTCCCACCCGTGGCCGCGCCGAGGTGCTGGGCCTGCCGGTCCCGTCGCTGTCCGCCAAACGCCGCCTCGGCTACTTGCCCGAGACGCCGTACTTCTACGACTACCTGACCGCGGAAGAGTTTCTCGATTTCGTCGGCGCCCTGTTCGACGTGCCGGGGCCCGCGCGCCGGGCGCGGGCCAACGCCCTCATCAGCCGGGTGGGCCTGGACCACGCGCGCGGCCGGCCGCTGCGAAAGTTTTCCAAAGGGATGCTGCAACGGATCGGGATCGCCCAGGCGCTGATGGGCGATCCCGAACTGGTGGTGCTGGACGAACCGATGACCGGGCTCGATCCGCTCGGACGCAAAGAGGTGCGCGATCTCATCTTGGAGTTGCGCAAAGAAGGCAAGACGGTCTTCTTCTCGACGCACATTCTTCCCGACGTAGAGATGATCTGCGATCGCGCCGCCATCGTGGTGGGGGGCACCCTGCGCGACATCGGTCCTCTGGGCGCGCTGCTCTCGGCGCGGGTCTTGTCGACCGAGGTGGTGCTGCGCCCGCCGGCGCCGCCGGTGGTGGTGCCCGACCCGCCGCCCGGCACGCGGCAACACCTGACCAGCGATGGCCTGCGCCTGGACATACCGGAGGGCGCGGACGTCGATGGATTCCTGCGCGCGGCGCTGCAGACCGGCGCGACGCTGGTGTCGGTGGCCCCGCGCCGTGAATCGCTGGAGGATCTGTTCGTGCGCGAGGCGCAGGCGCCGCGGGTGGACGCATGAACCGCCGCGCCGCCGTGCTGGCCATCGCCCGTAACACCTTCCGCGAGGCGGCCCGCAACAAGATCCTCTACAGCCTGCTCTTCTTCGCGGTGCTGCTGATCCTGTCGGCCATTGCCGTCGGCCAGCTGTCGTTGAACGAAGAGGCGCGCATGACCCGCGACATCGGCCTTTTCGGCGTCGATCTCTTCAGCGTGCTCATCGCCGTGTTCGTGGGCGTGAACCTGCTTTACAAGGAACTGGACCTGAAGACCGTCTACACCATCCTGCCCAAGCCCATCGCCCGCTGGCAGTTCGTGCTGGGCAAGTGGCTCGGCATGTTGCTCACGCTGGGCATCCAGATCGTCGTGATGGGCGTGGTGCTGGCCCTGACGCTGCTGGCGCAAGGCGGACAGCCCGACGGCGCGCTGACCAAATCGCTGTGGCTGTTGTTCGTCAACGTCACCATCGTGACGTCGGTGGCCTTGCTGTTCTCATCGTTTTCCAGCCCGTTTTTGTCGGGGTTTTTCTCGCTGGGGGTTTTCGTCGTCGGGCGATCGGTGCCCGACCTGCGCCAGATCGCCGCCAAGGCCGGCGGCAGCGCCGGGCGTGTCGTCGAACTGGCATCGACGGTGTTGCCCAACCTGCACCTTTTTTATCCGTCGGGCGCGGTGATCGGCGCGGGCGCCGGGACGCAGTCCGGGTTGCTGGTTGGCGCCGGCTATCTAACCTGGACCACCCTTTATGGTCTGGGGTATTCGCTGCTGGTGCTGGCCTTGTCGATGACCATCTTCGCGCGCCGGGATTTCGTCTGATGTCGGCGCTGCTGCAGGTGCGATCACTGGCGACGGCCGACGTTCCTGCGGCGGCGCAGATCCTGTTCGACGCCTTCGGCGCCGTCTATCGCCAGCGCGGCCACACGCCACCCTTCCCGACGCTGGAGAGCGCCGCCTGGTTGTGCCGCGCCTATCTGGATCTCGATCCGGGCGGCTGTGCCCTGGTCGAACAGCGGGGCTTGCCGCTGGGCGTGGGATTCGCTCACCCGCGCGGCGCTACCACCAGCATCGGCCCGGTGGCGGCGCGCCCGGGTGCCACGCGCGGGATCGGGCGCGCGCTGATGGCGCACTTCGCGGCCATGGCCCAGCGAAGCACCAGCGTCCGGCTTTTTCAGGACAGCTTCAATCCTGATTCGTTCGGGCTTTACACCCGCATGGACTATGCGGTGGTCGACGTGGCGCCGTATCTTTTGGCCGATCGGCTGATTCCGCCGGCGACCACACCGCCCGCGCTGCGCACGGTGACGCCCAGCGATCTGCGCGCCCTCGAGCACTACGACATGGCCCGCACGGGCGCCGAGCGCGGCCGCGATCTCGCGCTGCTGGCGTCGACCGGGTCGGCGTTGATGTGGGAGCCGGGCGGCAAGCTCAGCGGTTATCTTTTCTATCGCTCGCTGCCGGCGCGGGTGATCGTCGGGCCCGCGGTCGCCGACTCTCCCGACGGGTTGGGTATCTTGCTGGACGCCGCTGCCTCCGTGTTGCCCGGTCGCGCCGCGGTGGTTCGCGCCTCCGCCGCTTCGCCGACCGTCCTGCAGCGGGCTTTTTCGCGCGGGTTTCGCATCGACCACCTCGGCAACTTGATGGTCAAAGGTCCGTACACCCCGCCGCCGGCGCAGTTCTACGCCCTCTTCCCCGAAAGCCTCTGACGGTCGCGCCGAAGGGGCGAGGCGTTCCCGCAGCCTATGCTATTGTTTTCGGGCCGATAGATGGACGTTCGCTGCGACCGCTGCCAAACCGAATACGAGCTTGATGACCGCAGCGTCACCGACGCCGGCGCGTCGGTGCAATGCACGTCGTGCGGCCATACGTTCGTGGTCTCTCGCCAGCGGCCGTCGTCGCCGGCCATCCCGCCGCGGCCGCCCGGCACGCCGGCGATGGGCGTGCAGCAGACGGATCCCGCGACCGCCGACTGGCTGCTGGCCACCGAGGAAGGCCAGACCCACCGCTTTCGCGATCTGACCACACTGCACAAATGGATCGTCGAACGAAAGGTGACGCGCGAGGATCGCATCTCGCAAAAAGGCGGACCCTGGCGCCAGCTGGGCGACCTGCTGGATCTGGCGCCGTTCTTCGACGTGGTGGCGCAGGCCGATCGGGCGCGCGCCGCCGAGCCGACCTCGCAGTTTCAACGACCAGGCGCTCCCGGCGGTTCTGGTTTGACCCCGGTGCGCCCGTCGCCCGTCGGCAACCGGCAATCGTCCCCGCGCATCCCGGACGCTGACGAAGACGAAGACA
The DNA here is from genome assembly GCA_036493295.1 of Polyangia bacterium. Lineage (GTDB taxonomy): Bacteria > Myxococcota_A > Polyangia > Fen-1088 > Fen-1088 > DATKEU01. Next base: position 6,019 of record DASXQB010000225.1, read on the forward strand.
GCGACCTTTACACCAGCGGGCAATTCCCCAGCCCCGAAGTGCCGACCCGGGTGCCGTTGGATCCAATCATCGACGATGATTTCCCGCCATCGTTGCATCCAGCTACCAATCGGGGGGCGAAGATCGTCACCGGCTTCATGGTGGTGGTGGGGCTGGCGGCGGTGGCCGCGTATGCCGGCTTCAAACAGCCGAACTGGTTTCCGTTCTTCAAGCGTCCCGACGTGGCGGCCGAAGCCGTGCCGGCGCCCGCGCTGCCCGCACCATCGGCGGCGCCTGCACCCGCCGCCCAGGTGGTGCCGCCGCCCGCCGCGGTTGCCGCAGCGCCGGCCGCTGCGCCGGCACCGTCGCCACCAGCGGCTGCTCCTTCTGCGGCCGTTGCCCAAGCACCCGCCGCAGCGCCGGCAACGGTCACGCCCACCGCAGCGGTGCCGGCGGCCGCGGCCGCGGACAGTCGCAAAGTGCCGGCCGGCAAACCCGTCGCTGCCGAATCGCCGTCCGCCGCCCCCAAACCGAAGAGCTACGATCGCCTGATCGCCGACGCCGATCGCTTGCTGGAAAACGGGCAGCCGGGCAAAGCGCAGAAGCTGTATGACGAGGCGCTGGGGATGCAGCCGAATGGCGTGGCCGCCTTGACCGGCGAGGCGTACGTGCTTTTGGACCGCGAAAAAGTCATGTCGGCCATCGCCACCTTCCGGCGCGCCCTGGCCGCCCAGCCGGATTTTCCGGCCGCCACGTTCGGTCTCGCCGAGGCCTACCGCGCGCAAGGCGAGAACACGCAGGCGGTGGAGATTTACAAACGGTATCTGGCGGTCTCGCCCGCTGGTCCCGACGCGCCGGCGGCGCGCGGACAGATCAAGGCGCTGGAAGGGACGGCGTCCCGGCGCGCCGAACCGCCGTCGCCCACGGCGACCATTCCAGGTTCCAGCGATCAGACGGCGCCGCCGAACTCGGCGCGCTGACAGGGGGGGCGTTCAAGTAGCGGCGGCCGTCGTGGTCGTGGCGTCGATGAGATCAGCCAGGCGATCCAGATCGGCCACCACCGCCGTCACCGGTTCGTCGCCGTTCCAGCGTCCGGCCAGCGCCGCATCGATCACTCCGTCGGTGGCGCCGTCGCCCAGCGCCCGATAGCGGGCGGCGGCGCCCGCCCACAAACTCAGCACGCCCGAGCCCTGGGCGACGAAACGGCGGCGCAGCTCCTCGTCGGCCAGGGGAGCGCGCCCGTGGACGCTGAACTTCTGATCAAAGCTGGCGTCGCCGGTGCGCATGCGGGGAAGCGGCAAGCGTTGCTCGGGGCTGCGGGCCAGCCAGCTCCGGTGTCGTTCGATGGTGGCGTCGGGTGAGGCGCGTCCCGGTTCGCCGACCACGGCTTCGTATTCGATCACCCGGCCGCGCCGACGCAGGAAACGGATCCACACCGGCCGCCCGCGCCGGTGTCCGCGGATGCGGCTGACCTCCAGGTCGTCTTCCTCGACCACCACCGCTTCCGGCGGGGCGCCGTCCGGTCCCGCGGCGTCGCTGGCTGCCCCCGCCACGCGTCCCACGTACGCCCGCCAGTCCCCCGGCGACTGCGCGCTTGGCAACGGCGCCGCCGGCGGCGCCACTCGCAGCGCGCCGACACCAACCGCCAGCAAGCCCACCAACGACACCGCCAGCTCGACCGGCGAGCCACCTTGCGGCCCGGCCACCGCCACCAGCAACAGCCCATACCCGACCAGCCGCATGGCGCCCGGCTCGGTGAAGGTTTCCACCACGGCGACGACCCAGGCCAGCAGCGCCAGACACGAGACCAGGCCGAACGACGTTCCGATGCCGCCGATCTCGATGCGCAAGCCGTACAGCACCGCCGCCTGCAAAAGATCGAAGCGAGCGATCAACAGCCAGACGAAAGCCACGGTCGCGACGCCGGCGACGGCCAGCGCCGCTCCCCACCGGCGCTGACGCCAAGGTCGCCCCGGCCAGAAAAGCGGCGCGCCCAGACCGCACATCAGCAGCGCGCCGTCCGCCAGCTTGGCCAGCAGCAGCGGCAGGCCGCCGTCGTCGTGAAACCAACCGGTGCGCTCGGCGGTGAGGGCGACGATGCGCAACAGCGCGGGCAGGATCAGGATCCCCACGCCCGCCTTCACTCGCCTTTCGATCGGCGTGCCCAGCACCGACGCCGCCACCAGCAGGGTCAAAAATCCGTATGCCGTTTCGATCGGCAAGGCGAAGCGCGGGATCTGGCCGATGAAGACGGCCAGCGCCGTCAGCAGCCAGAAAATGGCGCCGATCAGGACCACCGTGAAGCGCACCGCCCGGGGGAAAAGCTCGCCGCGGCGGAGAAGGCCGACCATCGCCGCCAGCAGCACCAGCAGCGCCAGCACGCCGGTCAGGTGATACAGGAACGGCCCTGAATCGCTGACCACCCTGGCCAGCGAGAAGCCATGGCCGCCGGTCGAAACCGATCGCGGCAGGAACAACCGGTTGGCCAGCCGATTGACCAGCAGCTCCAGCAGCGACACCACCAGCAATGCGGCCGTCAAGTTTCCTGCGCGGACCCGGCTCTGCATTGGTAAGCGCCGCAGTATAACGCTGCAAAAGCGCGCCCGTCAGCTTCCAGTGTTATCGTCGGTCGGTGAGCGGTTTCCGACGGACCGGCGGCGTCTGCCTGGCGATGGTCGCAGCGGGGGTGTCGATCGCCGCGCCGGCCAGCGTGGCCGCGACGGGTGGACGGCCGCTGGTGGTGGCTATCGATCCCGGACACGGCGGTTCCAATCTGGGCGCGGCGGCGCCCAACGGTGGGGTCTTCGAAAAGAAGGTGACGCTGGAGCTGGCGCGGCGACTGCGCGATCACCTGGCGTCGATGCAGGCCATTCAGGTGGTCCTGTGCCGGCAAGAAGACGTTCTCGTTCCGATCCGGGCGCGCGCCCGTTGCGTGCAGGCGGCGCACGCCGATCTGCTCGTCAGTCTGCATGCCAACGCCACCCCGCCCGGGGTGGCACCCGGCACGCGGCGCGGTTTCGAGATCTACGTTCTGTCGCCGCAAGAGATCGAAGACGACGCTGGCGTCGCCGCGGCTCAGGAACCGGACGACGCCGACGCCGCCTGGGCGGCCCACCGGGTGCGCGCGGCCGCCGGTCGTTCGGCCACCGCCGCGCATCTGGTCGAGCATCGGTTGAAGGAAGCGCTGGGCGCGCACGCCAGCCGGGGCATCAGGCAGCAGGGCGCATCGCTGGATGTTCTGCGCGGCACCGGAGCGCCCGGCGTGTTGGTCGAAGTCGGCTTCCTGGATCACCCGGAAGAAGGCGCGGCGCTGGCGTCGGCCGCTGGCCAGGATCGCCTGGCGGCGGCTTTGGCCCGGGCCATCGTCGACTATGGCACCGCGGCCGCCCGGCCCTAGATTTCGCGAGATATTTTGCCCTGTGGGCGCTTCGCGGCAAAAGGCCGAGCGTGCTAGATTCCGTCAAGCCCGGCGGGGGAAATTTCAACGCCGGTGTGATAGCCTGGTAAAGGATTTGACAGCGTGGTCAACGTAACCGCCAGAAAGATTCGAGATCACGGCCGCGACCGATCGTCGCTGGGCGTGGGTCGGGTGTACGCGGGTTACTTGATCAGCTATCCGATCGTCGGCCGCGGCATGGTGATCTTTCGCGATCCCAACGGACACCGCATGGTCACCACGCCGGTCAAACGCGTGATGGGCGAACCGACAGGTGATCGTTTGTACGTGGAGACCGAGAACTCGGTCTATCAGTTGACCTTCCGAACCGAAGTCGACGCCGTGCAGCCACACGCCGTCGCCACCGCGAAATAGCGGTCGATGGTCAGGCGAAACCATCGCCAGCCCCCGGGATGATTACCCGCGCGCTGATCCTGGCCGCCGGCAAGGGCTCCAAGGTGGGCACCCACGCCGGCCCCAATTGCCTGGCCACCGTCGGACGAACCACGCTGCTGGAACGGACGCTGGGTCTGCTGGCCAGCGTGGGCGTGCAGTCGATCGGCATCGTCGTCGGCTGGGAAGGCGCAGCGGTGCGCGCGCACGTCGCGGCCTCGACGCGGCTTTCGCCGGCGCAGAAATCGGGCATCACCTTCTTTGAGAATCCACACTGGGAAAAACCCAACGGCCTGTCGGTGCAGGCGGCGCGCCCGTTCATCGTCGCCGGCGGCGACCAGCGGCTATTACTGGTGATGGCCGATCAGATCGCCGCGCCGGCGCTGGTGCGGGAGCTGGGCGCCTTGCCGGCGGGCGGGGTGGGCGCCGGCGATCGGACGGTGGTCTGCGTGGACCGCGATCTGGCGCGCGTGTTCGACATCGACGACGCCACCAAGGTGCGCCTTTCCGGGGCCGAGGTGGTGGAGATCGGCAAGTCGCTGCAGACGTACCAGGCGGTCAGCGCTGGCCTCTTCGTCATGTCGCCAACTCTGCTGGCCGCGCTGGACAGTCTGCCCGAGCCGTCGCTGACGGAAGGCGTGCAGGTGGCGGCGGCGCGCGGGTTGGTGACGGCGCACGATGTGGTCGGAAAATTGTGGCAGGACGTGGACAGCCCGGACATGCGCCTGCACGCCGACTGGCTTTTGCGGGTTTATGGCGACGAGCTGGAACGCCCGACGATGCAGGCGGCGCCGCGATCCAACGCTGAAGACACCATGGCGTTGATTGAACGCCTGATGGCCGAAAAAGATCAGCCTGGCCACGTACTGTTCAGCCCGGGCCCGGTGATGACGTCGGCGCGGGTGAAAGCGGCGCTGGTTCACCGCGACGTTTGCCACCGCGACAACGATTACGCCGCCGTGGTGGAGCGGCTACAGGAAAAATTGCGACCGGTGTTCGGCGCTTCGCCGGCGCACGAGACGTTGCTGATCACCGGGTCGGGTACGGCGGCGATGGAAATGGCCATCTCGTCGGCGGTGCCGCCGAAGAAAAAAATTCTAGTGATCAGCAACGGCGCCTTCGGCGATCGGTTGGAGGAGATCGCCAACCTGCACGAGCTGCCGCGGGTGGTGCTGCGCTATCCGTGGGGGGCGCTGCCGGATCCGGCGGATGTCGGCCGCGCGCTGGACAGCGACGCGGAGATCGCCGTGGTGGCGATGATTCATCACGAAACGTCGGTGGGCCTTCTGAATCCGGTCACCGCCGTGGGGCGTCTGTGCCGGGACCGCGGCGTCACGTTGATCGTCGACGCGGTGTCGGCGCTAGGCGGCGAGGATCTGGACGTGCAGCGCGACGGGATCGACATCTGCTATTCGTCGGCGAACAAGTGCCTGCACTCGGTCTCGGGCGTGTCGTTTCTGTGTGTCGCGCCGTCGGTGTGGCCGCGCATCGAAGCGATCGCGCCGCGGGTTTACTACCTGGACATGAAACGGCATCGTCGCTACCTGGCCGAGCTGCGCCAGACGCCGTTCACGCCCGCGGTGTCGTCGTTCTTCGCCCTGGAGACGGCGCTGGACGAACTGGCCGAGCAAGGCGGCGTGCCGGCGCGCCGCGACCTTTACCGCAAGCGCGCGCTGCGCATCCGCCGGGTGTTCGCCGATCTGGGGTTTGAATCGCTGACCAACACCGGCCGCGAATCGCACACCATCTCGACGCTGCGGTTGCCGGACTTTCTCACCGTCGATGCGCTGTACTGGGGAATCAAGGCGCGCGGTTTTGTCATCTATCACTGCAAGGGCGCGCTGGCCGAGCGTTACGTCCAGGTGGCAAACATGGGCGAGATCTCCGACGCCACGCTGGACGCGTTCTTGGCGGCGGTGACCGATGTGGTGACCGCGGCGAAAGCGGCGGCGGCCAGCGGCGGCGGACGCCGCCGTGCCGGCGTGCAGTAGAAGGACAGATCAGCATGCGCGCGGCTTTGTTTCGGCAGCACGGCGGCCCGGAGGTCCTGGAGATCGCCGACGTGCCCGCGCCGACGCCCGGCCCGGGCGAGGTGCAGGTGCAGGTGTCGGCGGTGGCGCTGAACCACATCGATCTGTGGCTGCGGCGGGGGTTGCCGGCGTTGAAGATCGCGCTGCCGCACATCTCAGGCGGCGACGTGTGCGGCGTGGTCTCGGCGCTGGGCGCCGGCGTGCGCGGCGTCGACGAGGGCACGCGGGTGGTGCTGAACCCCGGGCTGTCCTGCGGGCGCTGTCGGGCGTGTCTCGACGGCCGGGACAATTTTTGTCCCGACTATCAGTTGCTGGGCGAGCACAACTGGGGCGGCCAGGCCGAGTTCGTCGTTGTGCCCGCCGCCAACCTGGTGCCGGTCCCGCGCGCTGCCGCCACCATCAGCGACGCCGAGCTGGCGGCGGTGCCGATCGCGTTCATCACCGCCTGGCAGATGCTGGTGGATCGAGCCCAGCTCCGGCAGGGCGAGACTGTGCTGGTGCTGGCCGGCGGATCGGGCGTGGGCAGCGCGGCCTTGCAGATCGCCAAGATGTTTGGAGCGCGGGTGATCGCCACGGGCTCCACCGCCGAGAAGCGCGGCGCCGCTCGCGCGCTGGGCGCTGACGAGACCATCGACAGCAACAGCGACACGCTGGTGGCGGACGTCAAGCGCCTGACCCAGCGGCGCGGGGCTGACGTCGTCGTCGAACACGTCGGCGCGGCGACGTTCCCGCAGTCGGTGGTGGTGTGCGCGCGCGGCGGCCGCATCGTCACCTGCGGGGCCACCGCGGGCTTCGAACCGGTGTTGAACCTGCGCCACGTGTTTTGGCGGCAGCTGTCGATCTTGGGCTCGACGCTGGCGTCAAAGTCGCGTCTGTTCGACGTGATGGAGCTGATCGCCAGCAAGCGGTTGCGACCGGTGGTCGATTGCGTGCTGCCGCTAGCGGAAGTGGCGAAGGGCCACGCCCTGCTGGAGAGCCGAGCGGCCTTTGGAAAAATTGTGCTGACGCTGTGAGGTTGGCGTCGCGGGCTTGGCGGCGGGATCGAAGTGCAGCTCGACCACGGTGGGCGGGTGGCCGAAGGACGGGACGTAGACGATGGCCACGCCGGTTTTGAGATCGTCGTCGGTCACCTGATAGACCACCGCTTCGTTCCAGCTGCGTTCGACCAGGATGCCGTCTTTCAGCGCCTCGGCGTCGCCCTCCATGATCACCGGGCTGACCGTGTCCAAATGAGGCGAGGGGTACGCCAACCAGACGCGGGCCACTTCGGTGCCGACCTGGATGGTGATGGCCGGGAAGGCAGCGGGGCCGCGGGCCGCGGTTGGCTGGCCGTCCACGGTGGCGATGGAGATCTCGTACACAGGTCCACCTCGCCCGACCGCGGGTGCGGTGGCGCACGAGCCAGCGCCAACCGCCAGCCAGGCCAGCATGCCGAAAACTGCCAACTTCAAGACCGGCCTCGCGAATAACCTCTCACGGACAAATATGTTTGGGTGCAAGCCGGCGTGCAAATCGGCTTGACAGCATGCCGTCGCCTCAACATATTACCCTTACGTGTACGTAAGAGTTAGGGTTTGACTTGGAACAGCGGCACATCGGAGAAATCGCGTGGAAGTATCGGCGGAAAATCTGACCCTCTTAAAGGTGGGGGAACTGGCGAAGAAGACGGGTAAATCCGTCCGCGCCCTGCACCTTTATGAAGAGTTGGGCCTGCTGACGCCGGCGGTCCGTTCGAAGGGGGGGTTCCGGCTGTATTCGGGCCGGGCCTTGGCGCGCATCGAATGGATTCAGAAGCTGCAGGACATGGGCTTCAGCCTGACCGAGATCAAGGCCTTCCTGCGCGGCTGGGAAGAATGCGACACCGCGCCCAAGGCGATGGACCGCATCCGGGAGATCTTCGCCGACAAGCTGCGCGAGACCGAAGAAACCATCGGGCGGCTGACGCATCTGGTGACTGATCTCAACGAAACGCTGGCGTACATGGACAGCTGTCGGTCGTGCGAGCCGTCGCACTCGCAGGGCGAGTGCGGGACGTGCGGCATTCATGGCCACGGCGGCAAGGCGCCGCTGCTGGTCGAAGGGATTTCTCGGCGCTAGGCGCCCAAGGTAACAAAGACATGGCACTCAAACTTCCCATCTACATGGACAACAATGCCACCACCGCGGTCGACCCGCGCGTGCTGGAGGCGATGCTGCCGTACTTCAGCGACGTGTTCGGCAACGCCGCCAGCCGATCGCACAGCTTTGGTTGGTCGGCGGAGAAGGCCGTCGACGACGCGCGCGAACAAGTGGCCGCGCTGATCGGCGCCGTCGGCAAGGAGATCGTCTGGACGTCGGGCGCCACCGAGTCCGACAACCTGGCCATCAAAGGCGCCGCCGAATTTCACAAGGATCGCGGCAACCACATCGTCACCGCCCAGACCGAGCACAAGGCCGTTCTGGACACTTGCAAGCGTCTTGAAAAAGACGGCTTCGAGGTCACGTACGTGCCGGTCGCCGACGACGGCCGGGTGACGCCCGAATCAATCAAGGCCGCGATGACCGACAAGACCATCCTGGTTTCGATCATGCTGGCCAACAACGAGATCGGGACGGTCAATCCGGTGAACGAGATCGGCGCGGTGGTGAAGGAACGCGGCGCGCTGTTTCACATCGACGCGGTCCAGGGCGTCGGCAAGATTCCTTTCGACGTGAACGCCGCGCGCGCCGACCTGGCGTCGCTGTCGGCGCACAAGATGTACGGGCCGAAAGGCATCGGCGCCTTGTACGTGCGCCGCAAACCGCGCGTGCGCATCACGGCGATCATCGACGGCGGCGGTCACGAGCGCGGCATGCGGTCGGGCACTTTGAACGTTCCCGGCATCGTCGGCTTCGGCAAGGCGGCCGAATTGTGTCGGCTGGAGATGGCCGATGAATCGGCGCGCACGTTGGCCCTGCGCGAGCGGTTGCGCCAAGGCATCCAGTCGCAGGTGACCGATACCTTCGTCAACGGATCGATGGAGCACCGGCTGCCTGGCAACTTGAACATCAGCTTTGCGTATGTCGAAGGCGAGGCGATGTTGATGGCGCTCAAGGACGTGGCGGTGTCGTCGGGTTCGGCCTGCACGTCGGCGTCGCTGGAGCCGTCATACGTGCTGCGGGCGCTGGGCGTGGAAGAAGAGATGGCCCACACGTCGATCCGCTTCGGCATCGGACGGTTCAACACTGAAGAGGAAGTCGACTACGTGATCAAGTTGGTGGTCGGCAAGATCAACAAGCTGCGCGAGCTGTCGCCTCTGTACGAGATGGCTCAAGCGGGCATCGATTTGAAGAGCATCCAGTGGGCCGCCCACTAAAAAGGTCCCAGAAAGAGAGCAACGGTCATGGCGTATAGCGAAAAGGTCCTGGAGCATTACGAAAACCCCCGCAACGTGGGTAGCTTTGACAAGAACGATCCCAGCATCGGGACCGGCCTGGTCGGCGCGCCGGCCTGCGGTGACGTGATGAAGCTGCAGCTCAAGATCAGCGACGAGGGCATCATCGAAGACGCCAAGTTCAAGACCTTCGGCTGCGGGTCGGCCATCGCCTCTTCGTCGCTGGCCACCGAATGGGTCAAGGGCATGACCATCGATCAAGCGATGGCCATCAAGAACACGCAGATCGTCGAGGAATTGAATCTACCGCCGGTGAAGATCCACTGCTCGGTGCTGGCCGAGGACGCCATCAAGGGCGCCATCGCCGACTACAAAGCCAAGCGGGCGGCGCGCGCCGGCAAGACGGAATCGGCGGTTTAACGGAGCAACGGTGATGGCCATCGCAGTCACAGATCGCGCCATCGCGGCGATTCGAAAAGCAGCCGAAGGCCGCGTCAGTGCGCCCAAGGGTCTGCGGGTGGGCATTCGCGGCGGCGGCTGCACCGGTTTTTCGTATCTCTTCGAGTGGGCCGACAACGAGCCGCGTCCAGAAGACAAAGTCCTGTCGTTCGAAGACGGCCAGGTGCGGGTGTTCATCGACCCGAAGAGCTTTGTGTTCCTGGACGGATCGACGCTGGAGTACGCCACGTCGATGATGGCGCGCGGGTTCAAGTTCACCAACCCCAACGTCAAGGGCACCTGCGGTTGCGGGGAAAGCGTGCAGTTCTAGACAGCGGGCAATGCGTTCGTTGCTCCGCGGTTCTTGTTCAGCGAAACAGAGGGTGCCGTGATTTGCTGGTCTTGTGAAAAGGCCGCCGGGGGCGGCATGGAGTGCGCGCACTGTGGGGCGTTGCAGCCGGTTGATCCCGCCGCGGATTTTTTTGCGGTGATGGGCGTCGATCGACGGTTCGACGTCGATTTCGCCGCGCTGGAGCAGCGCTACCGCGAGCTGACCCGCAAGCTGCACCCGGATCGTTTCGCGCGCGCCGATGCGCGGGCGCGGCGGGCGTCGCTGGGGCGCAGCGTTCAGTTGAATGAAGCGTGGCGGGCGCTGAAAGATCCGATCCGGCGGGCCGAATATCTGCTGCAGCTGCTGGCGGCGGGCAACAGTCAACCCGAGACGGCGCCGCCGGCTCTGCTGGCGGAGATCTTGGAGCTGCGGCAAGAGCTGGGCGAAGCGCGTGCGGAAGGCGACGACGCCAAGGTGCAAGTGATGGCCCGGGCCATGCGCGCGCGCGCCGACGAGGCGATGAATCGCGTGGCGATGCTGCTGTCCGGTGCTTCGCCGCCGTCGCCGGAGGCGCAGGCGGCCGCGTCGAGCGAGCTGGTGGCGGTCCGTTACTACCGGCGTTTTCTCGATGAGGTGGCCGTGCACGACGAGACTGAGGCTTCGAAAGCGGAAGGCGCGGCCCATGGTTGAGGCGCTGTTCCAGATCGCCGAGCCGGGCGAATCGCGCGTGAAAGAAGCGTGCAAGGGGCGGGCGATCGGGATCGATCTGGGCACCACCAACTCGCTGGTGGCGGTGGTGCGGGCCGGGCAGCCGGTGTGTCTGGGCGATGAGGATGATTCGGGCGAGGCGATCGTTCCGTCGGTGGTTTCCTTCGGCGCGGACGGCAGCATCGTGGTCGGGCGCGAGGCGCGTGATCGCCTGGCGCCGCTGCACCCGACCGACACCATCGCCTCGGTCAAACGGTTCATGGGCCGCGGCCCCGACGACGCCGAGGCCACGCGCAAGCTGACGTCGTCCAAGTTCGCTCCGGCGGCAGCCGGCGATCCGGTGGTGCGGTTCCAGGTGGCGGGCGGCGCGCGGGCGGTGACGCCCATCGAAGTGTCGGCGGAGATCTTGAAGGTCCTGCGCCAGCGCGCGGAGACGCAGCTCGGTGGCGAGCTGGAAGGCGCGGTGATCACTGTGCCGGCGTATTTCGACGACGGCCAGCGCCAGGCCACACGCGACGCGGGCCGCCTGGCGGGGCTGGAGGTGCTGCGCCTGCTGAACGAACCGACCGCGGCGGCCCTGGCCTACGGCCTGGACAAGCAAGCCGAGGGCACGTTCGCGGTTTTTGATCTGGGCGGCGGGACCTTCGACATCTCGATCCTCAAGCTGGAAGACGGCGTCTTCGAGGTGAAGGCCACCGGCGGTGATTCGGCGCTGGGGGGCGACGATTTTGATCGGGCCGTCGCCGTGAAATTTCTGCGCGCCCTCGGCGCAGCCGACGACGCCGGCGGTGATCGGGTGCTGGCGCGCCGGGTGCTGGACGCCGCCCGCGCGGCGAAGGAACAGCTGACGGTTGCTGACACAGCCACGGTTTCGATCGCCTTGCCGGGCGCGCCGCCGCGCGCGCTGTCGCTCGGGCGCGGTGAAATGGAGGCGCTGGTGCAGCCGGTGCTGGATCGCTGTGCCGGTCCGGTGCGCCGGGCGCTGAAAGACGCCGGCGTCGAGCCGGCCGCGCTGTCCGGGGTGATTCTGGTTGGCGGCGCCACCCGCATGCCGCTGGTGCAGCGTTTCGTCGAGACACTGTTCGGCCGCCGCCCGCTGACCGACATTGATCCCGACCAGGTGGTGGCGCTGGGCGCGGCCGTTCAGGCGGAGATCCTGGCCGGCGGACGCGCCACCGACGACGTGCTGCTCTTGGACGTGGTGCCGCTGTCGCTGGGGCTCGAGACCATGGGCGGGGTGGTGGAGAAATTGATCCCGCGCAATTCCACCATTCCTTGCGGCGCCACCCAGACCTTCACCACGTTCGCCGACAAGCAGACCGGTTTCGATCTGCACGTCGTGCAGGGCGAGCGCGAGATGGTCACCGAGTGTCGATCGCTGGCCCGGTTTTCGTTGACCGGAATTCCGCCCATGCCGGCGGGGATGGCGCGATTGGAGATCACCTTTCTGGTCGACGCCGACGGCCTGTTGCGCGTGTCCGCGCGCGAGCAGACCACCGGCAAGGAGACCACGGTGCAGATCAAACCGAGCTATGGCCTGACCGACGAGCAGGTCGAGCGCATGCTGCTGGATTCGTTCCAGTACGCCGAGGAGGACGTCAAGACGCGCCTTCTGGCTGAGCAGCGCATCGAGGCCGAGCGGATCGCGTCGGCGGCGCGGTCGGCCATGGCCGACACGCCGGAGCTTCTTACCGACGGTGATCGCACGTCCATCGGCGCGGCGCTGGAGATCCTGACGGCGGCGAAGACCGGCACCGATCATCTGGCCATCCGGGCGGCGGTCGAAGGCTTGGATCGGGCGTCGAAGGATTTTGCCGCCCGGCGGATGAACCGGGCGTTGGATGCCGGACTGCGCGGTCAGACCGTCGCCACCGTCGAAGCGAAAGTGGCGGAGACCGCGCCGAAGACCGATCTGGCGTCGCGCCTGGAAGCGGACCGCCACGGCGGCCACGGCCATTCGCACGGATGACGACATGCCGAAAGTGAAATTCGAACCCGACGGAATCGAGATCGACGTGCCGGTCGGCACCAGCATTCTAGAAGCGTCGAACAAGGCCCACGCGCAGGTGGGCTCAGCGTGCGGCGGCGTGTGTGGCTGTTCAACCTGCCACGTCTACGTCAAGCAAGGCTTGGCCGATCTATCACCGGCCAGCGAGCGCGAAGAAGACATCATGGACAAGGCCTTCGACGTGCGCGCGAACTCGCGCCTTGGCTGCCAGTCGAAGATCCTGCGCGACACCACCATCGTCGCCGAGATCACCCGTGAGAGCCGCAAGGCGTTCATGGACGAACATCCTGAATTGCGCGAGGCGCTGAAACGCGCCGGCGGCTCGTAACTCTAGGACGACGCGCCGTACGCGTCGGCGAGCAGTTGAATGGGATGGACGACGGTGATGGTCAGGCCGGCGTCTTTGAGGCCGTTGCGGATCTGCAGCAGGCAGCCGGGATTGCCGGTGGCGACGACGGCGGCGCCGCTGCGTTTGATGGCGTCGATTTTTTTGGCGGCGATGCGCGACGAGAGAGCGGGTTGTAGCAGCGAATAGACCCCGGCGCTGCCGCAGCAGGTGTCGGCGTCTTCCAGTGGCACCAGCGTGACGCCAGGGATAGCGCGCAGCAATTGTTTGGGCGGATCGCTGATTTTTTGCGCGTGCAGCAGGTGACAGGGTTCGTCGTAGGCGACATTCACCGCGGGCGCCCGTCCGTTCGCGCGCGGCGGGCGCAGGCCCAGGGCGCACAGGAATTCGCTGATGTCGCGCACCTTGGCTCCGAAGGCGGTGGCGGCGGGCGCGCCATCCAACAACGCGCCATAGTGGCGCAACTCGGCGCTGCAGCCAGCGGCGTTGGAGACGATGGCGTCGTAGCTGGCGCCGGCGAAGGCGGCGATGTTGGCACGGGCCAAGGCTTGGGCATCGTCGCGGGCGCCGTTGTGGATGTGCAAGGCGCCGCAGCAGCGCTCGCCGGCGATGACGTCGACGTCGCAGCCGTTTTCGATCAGCACGCGCACGGTGGCGTCGTTGACGTCGGCGAACAATTGATCGGCCAGGCAGCCGGTGAAGAAAGCGACGTGGGCGCGTCGCTGGCCGCGCGCCGCAAAAAACAGCACGCCGGGCCGTTTCGGATCGCGCGCGCCCATCTGCGCGTCGCGGAACGAGCGCCACGGGATCTGTGGCGCCTGCGCCGCCGCCGCCGACAAGCGCCCAGGCAGAAGTCCGCGTCGCCCCGACCAGGCGCCCAGGCGCGCAAGCCCCAGCGCCTGCTGCAGCCACAGCAGCTTGAACACCAGCCGTTGCACGCCGCGAAACGGCAGCAAGGCGGCGAAGACGAACCAGCGCACGAAGCGCCCGGTCGGTGACAGCGGCCGCGCCGGTTGCAGCGCCGTGCGCGTCTTCTCAAGAATGTGCGCGTACTGCACGCCCGACGGACACGCTGTCTCGCAGGCGCGACAATCCAGGCACTGATCCAGGTGGCGCAGCACCGTCGGCGTCGGGGCGATGGTCTGCTGGCGCAGGCCCTTCATCAAATAGATGCGGCCGCGCGGCGAATCCATCTCCACGCGCAGGTCGCGGTAGGTCGGGCAGGCTTCCAGGCACAAGCCGCAGTGCACGCAGGCGGCGATGGTTTCGAACGCCGGCCAGCCTTCCGCGTGGCGTTCGTCGGACGGTGGATCGACGCCGCCGCTCATGATGCCATCCGACCAGGATTGAGGCGGCGCTGCGGATCCCAGGCCTGGCGCAGACGCTGGTCCAGTGAAAGCTCACCGTCGCCGGTCGGCGACCCAGCGGTTCGCCACGGCAAGTGCGCGCGCCCGGGCAAACCCAGCGGCGCGCTTTCGACGACGGCATAGCCTCCGGCAGCCACGGCGATCGCGATTGGTGCCCGCAACTGAGCGACGGTGGCCGCTAGATCGTCGGCCGGCAGGATCACCCGCGCGATACCGGTGCCCACGTGCGCCATCACGCCGAGAGCACCGGCGCGCCCCAGCGCCATTTGGTCAAGCAGCGCCGGCAACGCATGCGGCAAGGCGCCGACGCGAACAACCACCGCGTCGGAAAATGGCGCGCGCAGATCCTGCACCGCGGTCCACAGCGCTTCGGCGGCTGATCCTTCCAGCACGGCGCACGCCGACGGTGACAGCGTCTCCAGATTCAGGTCGCGCAGGTGCCGATCGAACACCGGTCGCGTTCCTTCCACGCCGACGATGGCCAGCGTCTCGCCCGCCGGCAGATCCGCCCGCGTCCGTCGCAGCGCTGCTGCCGCGGCACCGTCGACGATCTCCAGCGCCACCGGCCGCAGTCGCGACGCCGCGATCTCCAGCAGTCGCTGATGCGCGTGCGCGCGATCGACGAATCCCATCACCACCGCGCCCCCCACATCAGGCCGCGGAACGACCTTCAGGCTCGCCTCGACCAAGACGCCCAAGGTCCCGAAGGCGCCGATGTGCAGTCGGTGCAGATCATAGCCGGTCACGTTCTTCACCACCCGGCCACCGCTCTTGGTGATCACGCCGGCGGCGCTCGCGGTGCGCAGACCCAGGATGTAGTCCTTGATCGTGCCGTAACCGAGGCGTCGCGGACCGGCGCTGTTGGTAGCCAGGATTCCGCCCAGCGTGGCGTCCGCGTACGGCGGATCAACCGGCAGCCATTGATTGCGCGCTTTCAAATGTTGCTGAAGCTCCGTGAGGCGCATGCCCACCTGCGCCGTCACCACCAGATCGTTTGGTTCGTAGGCGGTCAGCGAATCGAGACCGCGCATGCTGATCACGCGGGCCTGGCCGCTCGCGTTCGGGCCGTGGTGGCGCTTGGTGCCGCTGCCCTGGCACGCCACGGCAGCGCCGTCGCTGGCCATCGCCGCCAGCGTCGCGCACAGCGCCGTCTCTGACGTCGGCGCCGCGGGAGCCATCGCTGTGGTTGCCAACGCGCCGGTCACGCGCCCACCGGCCGCGCGCCGCCACCGGCGCCCAGTTCCACGCAGCGCCCGGGCGCCGGGATGACCTTGTCGGGGTTGCACAACCCGGTCGGGTTGAACACCGCGCGCAGGCGGCGAAACTGGTCCAGATCGTCGTCGGAGAAGATCAGGTCCATGTAGCCGATCTTCTCGCAGCCGATGCCGTGTTCGCCGGACAGTGCGCCGCCTACCCGGATCACCAGGCGCAAGATGGCGTCGCTGGCGGCGCGCACGCGGTCGATGACGTCGGGCTCGCGCTCGTCGAACAAGATCACCGGGTGCAGGTTGCCGTCGCCGGCGTGAAAGACATTGGCGATCAGCACGCGGTGTACGGCGGCGATTCGAAAAATCTCGTCCAGCACCTCGGGCAGCTTTGAGCGCGGGATGACGCCGTCGTGGGTGTAGTAATTCGGCGCCACGCGGCCCAGCGCGCCGAACGCTTGCTTGCGGCCCTTCCACAATTTCAAGCGCTCGGCGTCGTCTTTCGCCAGGCGCACGTCGCGCGCGCCCATCGCGCGGCAGGCGTCGACCACCCGCGCCGCCTGTTCGTCGAGATCGTCGAGGAAACCGTCCACCTCGACCAGCAGCACCGCCGCGGCGTCCAGGGGAAAGCCGGCGTGGATGAAGGCCTCGACGGCGCGCAGGGTGACCTGGTCGATCATCTCGATGGCGGCGGGCGTGATCCCGCGGGCCAGGATCTCCGTGACGGCGCGGCTGGCGTCGTTGACGGAGTTAAAGACGGCCAGCGCCGTCTTCACGCCTTCCGGGTTGGGCGTCAGGCGGACCAGAATTTTCGTCGCCAGCCCGAACGTTCCTTCCGAGCCGACGAACGCCGACACCAGATCGTATCCGGGCGCGTCCGCCGCGCGGCTGCCCAGCATCGTCACTTCACCGTCGGGCAGCACCACTTCCAGGGCCAAAATATGATTGGTGGTGACGCCGTACTTCAACGTGTGCGGCCCGCCGGAATTCTCCGCCACGTTGCCACCGATGGTGCAGGCGTTCTGGCTGGACGGATCGGGCGCGTAGTGCAGGCCCAGGGCGGCCACCGCGCGCGACAGATGCGCGTTCACCACGCCTGGTCCGACCCAAGCCTGGCGGTTGGCCGCGTCGACTTCGAAGATTTGATTGATCCGCACCAGAGAGATCACCACGCTGCCGATCGCCACCGCGCCGCCCGACAGACCGGTGCCCGCCCCGCGCGGCAGGAAGGGAATGCCTCGGCGCGCGCAGGCCTTCACCACTGCTGACACCTCGACGGTGGTTTCGGGAAAGACAATGGCCAGCGGCGTTCCGCGATCGGTGGTCTGGGCGTCGCATTCATAGGCGAAGAGATCTTCGTTCTCGACCAACAGTCGTTCGTCAGGCAGCAACGCGCGCAGGTCGGCCAGCAATGCGCGGCGATTGCTGACGTTGCGCTCATCTGTCGGACCATCCATCGGCATGGTCTGACTGCTGGACCGTGCTGGCAGAACAGTGTGGCTGGTTCGTTGTTTCATCGCGCCGCGCCCGGGAGATTAGATTCGCCGCCTTCAGTTGACAATGAATGCCTGAACGAACTAATGCACAGATCATGAAGCTCTTTCGGTTTGGTTTGCCAGGGAAAGAGAAGCCGGGCGTGATCGCGGACGACGGCGCGCTGGTGGATGTGTCGGCCTTCGGGCAGGACTACGACGAGGCGTTCTTCGGCGGCGACGGCCTTTCGCGGCTGCGCGCCTGGATGGAAAAGAACGGCAGCAGCGCGCCGCGCGTGGGCAACGATGTTCGCTGGGGGCCGGCGGCCTGTCGCCCCAGCAAGATCATCTGCGTCGGTTTGAACTATCACGAGCATGCGCGCGAGCAAGGCGTCGATCCACCCAAAGAGCCGGTGCTGTTCCTGAAGGCCACCACCGCGTACTGCGGGCCCAACGACGATCTGCTGTTGCCCCGCGGTTCGAAGAAGACCGACTGGGAGGTCGAACTGGGCGTGGTGATCGGCAAGAAGGCGGCGTACGTCAGCAAGGCTGATGCCCTGTCGCACGTGGCCGGTTACGTTTTGATCAACGACTACTCCGAGCGCGAGTATCAGATGGAGCGCGGCGGGCAGTGGGACAAAGGAAAAGGCTGCGACACCTTCGCGCCGGTGGGTCCGTTCATCGCCACCGCCGATACGGTCGATACCGCCAGCTTGAAGATGTGGCTGAAGGTCAACGGGGTCAGCAAACAGAACGGCAGCACGGCGGACATGATCTTCGACGTGCGGACGCTGGTTAGCTATACCAGCGAGTTCATGACGTTGTTGCCGGGCGATCTGATCAGCACGGGCACGCCGCCCGGCGTGGGCGCTTTCGCCAAGCCGCCGCAGTTCTTGAACGCCGGCGACATTGTCGAGCTGGGGATCGAAGGCCTCGGGCATTCTCGACAGCGAGTGGTGGCGCCCAATATCGGCCGCTAGCATGCGCGTCCACTTGCAGTACGGACGCGACGGTCTGGACGTCGACCTGCCGTCCGCCGGCACGCGAATCATCGAGCCGACGTTCGTCGACGGGCTGCCCGACGAGGCGGCGGCGTTCACCGCGGCGGTGCGCCAGCCGCTGGGCGAAAACGGCGCCGGCCGCCCGCTGCGCGATCGCATCGGCGCGGACGAAACCGTCGCCGTGGTCATCCCGGACCTCACCCGCCCGCTGCCCACCGATCGGCTGCTGCGCTGGCTGTTCGCCGAGCTTTCGCACGTGGCACCCGAACGGATCGTCATCATCAACGGGACTGGGTCGCACCGCGGGAACACGCCCGACGAATTGGCCAGCATGGTGGGCGCCGACGTCCTGGCTCGTTATCGCGTGGTCAATCACAACGCCCACGATCCGGCGACGCTGCTGCCGGTGGGAAAAACCACCGACGGCCAGCCGGTTTTCTTTGCCGCTGACTATGTCCGCGCCGATCGGCGCATCGCCCTGGGTTTCATCGAACCGCACTTCATGGCCGGCTTTTCCGGTGGATTCAAAGGCGTCTTTCCCGCCATCGCCGACATCGCGTCGATCATGCGCTATCACGGCGCCCAGACCATCGGCCATCCGCGCAGCACCTGGGGCGTGCTGGACGGCAATCCCACGCAAGAGCAGATTCGCCACAACGGCGCGCTGCTGCCGGTCGATTTTCTGGTCAATGTGACGTTGAACAGCCGCCGGCAGATCACCCGATTTTTCTGCGGCGACGTGCTGGCTGCCCACACCGCCGGCTGCGCCTTCGCCAAGGCGACGGCGATGGTGGCGTGCGACCAGCCCTATCCCATCGTCGTCACCACCAACGCCGGCTATCCGCTGGATCAGAACCTCTATCAAACCGTGAAGGGCATGCACGCGGCGATGCAGATCGTGGCGCCGGGCGGATTCATCTTGTCGGCTTCGCGTTGCAACGACGGGTTTCCCAGCCATGGCAACTTCAAGCAGCTGTTGTTCGATCACGGCTCACCGCGCGCGCTGCTGGACGCCATCACGACGCCGGGCTTTTCGATGTTCGATCAATGGGAGGCGCAGCTTTTGGCGATCATCGCACTGAAGGCGCGGGTCGGTCTTTACAGCGAATTGTCACCGGCGGACGTGCGCCGCGCCCACCTGGAACCAGTCGGCGACGTCTCGACGCGCATTCGTGACGAGCTTGCCCACTGCGGCGGCGGCGTGCCGATCGCCGTGCTGCCGGAAGGCCCGCAAACCATCCCATACCTTCGCGAAAGCGACGACGAAGGCGAAGCCGACAGCGAAAGGGCAACCGCCGTTGTTTGATCTCAAAGACAAGGCAGTGATCATCACCGGCGGTGGTTCCGGTATCGGCCAGGCGGTGAGCACGCTGTTCGCCCGCCAGGGCGCGCGCGTGGCCATCCTGGACGTGCAAGCGGAACCAGCGCGCGAAACCGCGGCACAAATTTGCGCCGCTGGCGGCGTGGCGGTGGCCCTGCCGTGCGACGTCGCCGACGCAGCCGCGGTGAAGGCCGCCTTCGCCGCCGCCGAAGACGCCCACGGCCCGGTGAACATCCTGGTGAACAACGCCGGCATCGCCCAGGTCGGCACGCTGGAGACCACGTCGGAAGCCGACTTTGATCGGGTGTGCCGGGTGAACATCAAAGGCGCATATCTGTGCGCGCAGGCGGCGGTGGCGGGCATGATCCCGCGCGGCGGCGGCGTGATCTTGAATATGGCCTCGATCGCGGCGCTGATCGGCATCCCCGAGCGCTTCGCCTATTCGGTGACCAAAGGCGCCATCCTGACCATGACGTATTCGATCGCCATCGACTACATGAAGAAAGGTATTCGCTGTAACTGTATCTGCCCGGCGCGCATCCATACTCCATTCGTGGATGGCTTCGTCGCCAAGAGCTATCCCGGACACGAAGCCGAGATGCTGGCAAAGCTGCACCAGTACCAACCGGTCGGGCGCATGGGCAAACCGGAAGAGGTGGCGACGCTGGCGCTGTATCTCTGCTCCGATGAGGCGTCGTTCGTCACCGGCGCCGCCTATCCCATCGACGGCGGCGTGCTGGTGACGTAACGGCCGCTGTCTCCTCCTTGGCGACGAAAGAGCGACCATCATGAGCGACGACGTTGTCCTGAAAGTTAAACCACTCGGTTTCCCCTGGGAGACGCTGGATCCGTTTTTGTTCTGCGCCTACCACGACGACCACTATCCCGTCGGCAACGGCCGCATGGGACCAGCGGCGTCGCTGGCCGGGCGCAACCTGGGGATGGATTTTGAGGGCCTTGACGGCTGGCGCATGTACCACGGCCAGACCATCCCCGGGTTTCCGCAGCACCCGCACCGCGGATTTGAAACCGTCACCATCGCGCGCCAGGGTGTCATCGACCATTCGGATTCGCTGGGCGCCACCGCGCGCTATGGGCGCGGCGACGTGCAGTGGCTGACGGCAGGCAAGGGCATCGTCCACGCCGAGATGTTCCCGCTGCTCGACGACGGCCGCCCCAATCCGCTGGAGCTGTTCCAGATCTGGCTGAATCTTCCGGCGCGCGACAAGATGGTCGATCC
>DASXQB010000226.1:0-56598 GCA_036493295.1 Polyangia bacterium
ACAGCCGGTGCTGGCCGATCCGCGCGCCGTCGAGCAGATCCTCACCAACCTGGTCGACAACGCCATCAAGTACTGCCCCAACGCCACGCTGACGGTGCGCGCCGCCGCGGTCGGAACGCGGGTGCGGGTCTCGGTGGTGGACACCGGTCCCGGCGTCGAGCCGCGCCACATCCCTCGGCTGTTCGAACGGTTCTACCGCGTCGACGCCGGCCGTTCGCGCGACACGGGCGGAACCGGGCTGGGCCTGTCGATCGTCAAGCACCTGGTCGAGGCGATGAACGGCAGCGTGGGCGTGGACAGCGCGCCGGCCGCCGGCAGCACGTTCTGGTTCGAACTTCCCATGGCCCCGGTGGGCGGCGTGGCCGCCGGTGGGCCGATCGGGGAACACGATGGACCCGACAGCGGCGATCTTTCGCCCGACAGTCCGGCCGACGACACTGACAGTGACAGCGCCGCCGAGAGTTAAGGCGCTTGACCTAGTCGGCGCGCAGGGGGCGCCCGCCGTCTTCGGCGATTGACTCGCGCAGGGCCACGTAGGCCCGGTGGGCGCGCAGCTTGACCGCGTTCACCGTGGTGCCCATCGCCTTGGCGGCCTCGCGCAAGGACATCCCGTCCTGTTTGATCAGCTCGAAGGTGGTGCGTTGTGCTTTTGGCAGCTGGGAGAGCTGGCGCTCCAGGGTTTCGGCCACTCGCTTTGAATGCAGCAGCTCGTCGGACGCCGGCTCGGTCAGCGGATCCAGCGCGGACATCCAGTCGCTGGCTTCGTTCTCGCGCTTGCGCCGGCGGATGCTGTCGATCAGCAGCCGCCGGGCGATGGCGAACGCCCACGGCGTGACGTCGGCGCCCAGCAAGAAACGCCCGCGCGAGCAGTGAATCTGCAGCATGGTTTGCTGCAACAGATCCTCGGCGCGCCCGCGATCGCGGGTCTGGCGCAACAGATAACGATAAAGCCGCGGCGCCAGCTCGTCATAGACATCGCCAAATGCTTTGTCCTCTCCCACGGCGTACCGGTCCATAGCCCGATTTGCGCTGGCCGCGCCCGGCCGCGCGGAGCCCATCGGCGCCTCGACGGACCAGCCGTTCGTCGCACCGGGAGACACCCAATGGTGCGCGGGAGCGAAATGACGATCGCGAGGCGGATGCGGAGTTTTAGCGGAGATCATCGGTTGCCTGACCTTTCGGTGCGACGTTCGTGGCTTACTGCCCGGACGAAATGCACCTCGTGTGCCGGCCGCAGATGCCGCCCCCACCGCGGATCCTGGTCGGGCCGCCATGCTGGAATTGGCACGATCGCTGGCCGCCGTCGTGTCGTCTCCGGCATACCTGTGCCGGTTCAAGCGCGACCAAGTCGGCCGCTGTGTCGGTGCACAGCGCGCCGCACCGCCGGTCTGGTCCTTGCTGCGATCCTGTGAGACAGTGACGATAGTATCGAGTGATGCGTACCTGGAGTGGACCCCGATCCCGGCGCCAGGAGGACGAGCCCTGCCGTCCACGGTAGTTCCTCCGCTGGCTCCCACCGGCCGCTGGCCCAGCCCCCCACCGCTGGGCGATCGGCACCGGCTGGTGGTCTGGCTGGGTGACGCGGTCGCTTCGTGGCGCCTGCCCCAATCAGGTCAGGTGGTGGTGGGGCGAGCCCAGGACGCCGATATCAAGATCGAGTTCTTCGCCATCTCTCGCCGCCACGCGCGCATCACCATCGAACAGGGCAGCGTGCGCCTCGCCGACCTGGACAGCCAGAACGGCACCCGGGTCAACGGCGAACGCCTGACCGAAGAGCGAGCATTGGTCTACGGCGACATCATCAACTTTGGCGAGATCCGCGCGGTGTTTTCCGCCGACCGCGAGGTCGACGACCCGGCGACGCCGGCCGCCCAGCCGCTGGCCGAAGCGCCGGTGGAAGAGCAGCTGCTGGAGTTCGGCGGCAAGACGGTGATGGTGGCCGATTCGGCCATGGTTCACGTCTACACCCAGCTGGCCCGGCTGGCGCAAAGTGATATTTCGGTTTTGGTACGCGGCGAGACCGGCACCGGCAAGGAGCTGGCGGCCACCGCGCTGCACTTCTGGTCCAAACGCTGGGAGAAGCCGCTGGTGACCATCAACTGCGCCGCCTTGCCGGAGACCCTGGCTGAAAGCGAGCTGTTCGGCCACGTGCGTGGCGCTTTCTCCGGCGCCGCCACCGACAAGCCCGGGTTATTGGAAAGCGGCAACGGCGGCACGGTGTTGCTGGACGAGATCGGCGATCTGTCGCTGCCGGTGCAAGGAAAGCTGTTGCGTGTTCTCGAGACCCGCCGCCTGACCCGCCTGGGCTCGGTGAGCGAGCGCGAGGTGGACATCCGGATCGTCGCCGCCACCCACCGCGATCTCGATCGCGGGGTGAAAGAACGGTGGTTCCGCCAGGATCTCTTCTACCGTTTGAACGTCGCTTTGGTGGTGTTGCCGCCGCTGCGCCTGCGCAAGCGCGAGATGCCGCTTTTGGCGCGGCGGTTCTTGAAGCAGGCCTGCTCGGCGCTGGGGCGCGCGGCACCGCCTCTCAGCGACGCCGCCTGGGCGAGGCTCTGCGCGCACGATTGGCCGGGCAATGTGCGCGAGCTCAAGAACCTGATGGACTATCTGGCCGCCACGTCGCCGGCCGATTCGATCCGGCCCGAACACTTCAAAGATCGCTTGATTGCCGGGGCCGCGCCCGACGATCCGCCGCCGCCGTCGTCGTCGTCGGTCCAGACGGCGCGCGGGATGGCGCCGGCGGTGGCCGACGGTCCGGTGCGCTCATTGGCGGAGAGCGTGACCGATCACGAACGGGCCAGCATCGAGGCGGCGCTGGTCAGCACCGGCGGCAACAAGACGCGCGCCGCCAAGCTCCTGGGCGTCCCGCTGCGCACCTTCATGCAGAAGATCAAACGACACGGCATTCGCTAGTGCGCATCTCGCAAATGATTGCCCCCCTCCGCGGACTGACAGCCCAACCTCCTCGCCTTCGCGGCTTGGGCGCGGACTGTTAGGCCACGGCGGAAATTGTTGGGGTCGACCAGCGTCGGGTTTACTGTGGGAGGACCCGAGTCGGCGGGCCGGAAAGGCCATGACGTCAACGTTCGCGACTTTCATGTTCTCCCTCTGCGTCGCGGCCACCGCCGTGACTTCCGGCTGTGGCTCGTCGGTGAAAAATCCTTTCGACGGTGGCGCTGTCATCGCCGACGGCGGGCCGCGCGGCTTCGTCAAGACCGAAGCGGGCGGCTTCGAGCTGGGCGCGGCATTCAACGGCGAGGCGACCGCCGTCGCTGATCCCGGCATCCAAGTCGGTCGGTCGGGCGGAACCTGCTATCAGTTGCTGGGCGTGGTGCGCGACTTCAAGGGACGAAACGAAGTCAACGGCCACCCGGACTTTCAAGCTTTCACCGGCAGCGGCACGACGCCCGGGCTGATCGCAAGCATGCTCGGCGCCGATCACAAGCCGGTCTATTCCTCGCGGTGCGAGGCCGGTGCTGCGCACAACAGCACGTGCCCGTTCGGGCAGCAGACCACCAGCAAGGCGGCGTTCGACCAGTGGTACCGGGCCGCGCCTGGGGTGAACAAACAGTTCTTCCTGGCGCTGACCTTCGACAAGCTGACGTCGGGGATCTCCACCTTCCAAAGCCAGCACTTTTTCCCGCTCGATGGCCAAGGCTGGGGAACCAGCGGTCTGGATGACCTTGGCATTGAACACAACTTCGGCTTCACCACCGAGCTGCACACCACGTTCGCTTACGGCGGTGGCGAGACGTTCACCTTCAGCGGCGACGACGATCTGTGGGTGTTCATCAACGGTCACCTGGCGATTGATCTTGGCGGCCTGCACGAGGTGCTCAGCAGGACTGTCACGCTGGACGCCAGCGCGACCGCGCTGGGCATCAGTAAAGGCAGCAACTATCCGTTGGATCTCTTTCACGCTGAACGTCACACCAACGGTTCGCACTTTCGCGTCGACACCAACTTTGTCTTCGTCGACTGCGGCGTGATCATTCCATAGCCGACCATCGCCAAGGTCGGTAGGCTGCGCCGGTGATGCATCGGTTTGTTCACGGGCTGGCGCTGGCGGCGCTGCTGGCCGCCGGCTGCGGCGTCGATCGGCCGGTGGGTCCGCGGCCGCGGGTCATCGAGATCGACATCGACGACCACGGCCTGGCCGGCCTGGCGATGGCCAACGCGCCCAACATCAAGGCGCTGATCGCGCGCGGCACGCTGGCCTTCTCGCGGGTCATCGTTCCCACCCACAGCAATCAAAACAACATGAGCCTGCTCACCGGGCAATACCCGGAGGGCCACAACGTGCCGTCGAATTCGTGGCTGTCGCGGGCCAATGATTTTCTCGAGCCGGTGGCGCTGCCGGGTTTGAACGTCGGCGATTATGTGCTGTGGAACAAGAACCCGCTGCGCACGCGAGGCGACAGCGTGTACGGGGCGGCGAAGCGTCAGAAGCTGCGCACGGCGTACGTCGGGCCGCTGCCGCCGTTCGAGGCCGGCGCCGACGACAGCCGCCTGACCATCATCGGCACCGAGTTTGGTGGCGGCGTGGTGGACGTTCGCCTGGCCAAGGCTCTTTTGACTAGCATTCTCGAATACCCGCAGGCGGTGGTCGATGGCTATCACTTCGAAGGTCCACCGGCGGCTGGCCAGTCGCTGACCAACTTCACCATCCGGCAAGCAGCGGCGCTGGTGCGGCAGAGCGCGGATTTGCCCGACTATATGTTCGTCTTCGATTTCATCGCCCTCGACGGCGATCCGACCAGCAAGAGCGGCGCCTCCGGACCCGACGTGGTGAAGATCATCGAAGACTACGACGACGCCATCGGCGATCTGATCGCGGCGCTGTCCGCGCGCGGTTGGCTGGCCGACACCAACATCGTCTTCACCATGGACCACGGCAAGGTCGACACGCACAACCAGGTGTCGTTCGGCAGCCACGGCAAGAGCGGCAGCATGGAGGCCGACGGCCAGCTGGGCGCGCTGGTGACGGCGCAAGGCGCGGCGCTGGGCATCACCACGTCGGACTATGCGGTGCTGAACGAAGACGGCGACGTGCTGGTTTACTCTCGCGCGGCGGGCGCGGGCACGCCGGCGGGAGCGGACCGTCAGGCCGCGATCACGCAGGCGCTTTTGACCCTGATTCAATCGGGCGCCATCGTCGGCGTGGACACCACGCGCACGCTGACCGCCGACGGTGCGATGGGGACGCGGCGGTTCCACGACTTTCGCGGCTCGGGGCCGAACCAGGCCGACATCATCGTGTTCCCGAAGGACGACTGGACGCTGAACCAGGTCGATGCGGCGCTGCCGCCGGGGCCATTCCACGCCGACACCAACGAACCCTACGGGCGGCACGGCGGGTTCTCCGTCGACGAGCTCTACGTTCCGCTGATCATGGCCGGCCCGGCGTTCAAGCAAGGCGTGCTGCTGCCGCATCCGGTGGATCACCCGCAGGTGGCGCCGACCGCGCTCCGCACGCTGCCCGGCGTGGTGTTGCAGACGGCCGCGGAGGGACCGATCAGCGCCGCGCTGGCCGGTGACGACAGCGAGACCATCCTGCAGCCGGCGCCGCTGGATCTGGCCAGCGCGCGCGAGCAGGTGTTGCGCGGCAGCGGCTATCTGGGCGCCTTCGCCTTGCCGGCGGCGGCTGCTACCGCGGCGATCGTCGTCGACGTCGCGGGATTGTATGAAGATGAGATCTTCGTCGACGGCGACGCTGGCGTTGCCGCCGCCGCCGCGCCGCTGCGCGCGCTGGCCGATCGCGGAACCCGCTTCGCCGATTTCTGGCTGCGCTATCAAGACTGGCCGGTGACCGAGTTCCAGATGTTGACCGGCGGTTACCCCACGGCGGTGCCATGGATCTCCACCGCCGAGGATGATCCTGCCGACGTGGTGCTGCCGGCGGCGGGCCTCCTGGCCATGCCGCCGCCGGTGAATCGCATCGCCAATCAGCCGGCGTTCGAGCAATGGCGGACGACGCAGGTGTTCGCCGGCGAGACGCTGTTCGACGCCGCCAAGAAGCTGGGCGCGACCACGGCGTTGGTGGGTCCGATCGACTTTCACGATCGGCACATCAATGCCGCGGCTATCGACGAGCGCATGGACGCCGATCTGACCAGCGCGCCCGGCGTCGTGCGCAATTTGCTGGCGGCGCACCCGAACGCAGTGGTGGTGGTGGCGCTGGGCAGCCCGCGCACCGGCGATCGTCACACCCAGGCGGCCATCGACGAGTTGACCGCTCTTGCCAGCGCGGTCAGCGCCATCGCCGACGCCGCGCCGAACGCGCTGCTGATCATCACCAGCCGGGGCGGGGCAGGCATCGACGATCCGGCGACGGATTTTTATGGGCCGGGCAGCGCCCGCCACGTGCCGCTGATTGTGCTGGGCCCGAACGTGCGTGCCGGCATCGTCACTAGCCAGACCGGATCAGCGGCCGATATTCTGGCCACGGTGCTGGCCGGACTGGGCGCCGTCACCAGCACCGACTTTGTTCAGGGAACGTGGGCCGCCGGCCCGGCGGTCAGCGG
This sequence comes from Polyangia bacterium, assembly GCA_036493295.1. Taxonomy (GTDB): domain Bacteria; phylum Myxococcota_A; class Polyangia; order Fen-1088; family Fen-1088; genus DATKEU01. The sequence goes on from DASXQB010000226.1 coordinate 6,528, forward strand.
AATTTTTCAGCCCAGCCCGGCCGGCGCCACCGAGGGGCACGCGCTGCTGCGGGCGTTTGAGCAAGCGCCGGCGCCGTAAAACGGCAGCGTTACTTCAGCCACTCCGAGTGGACTGGCCCGCTGCCCGGCTTGTCCAGGCGTTCGTAGGTGTGCGCGCCGAAGGCGTCGCGCTGGGCCTGGGTCAGGTTCTGCGGCAGGCGCGCCGTGCGATAGCTGTCGAAGTAAGCCAGGCTGGCGGAGAAGGCCGGCGTGGGAATGCCCAGGCTGGCGGCGGTGGCGACCGTGCGGCGCCAGTTCGGCTGCGCCTCGTAGACCATCGTCTCAAAATCGCTGCCCAGCAGCAGATTGCGGATGTCCGGCGTCGCCTGCAGCGTGCGCATGATGTTGTCCAGCAGGCGCGCCCGGATGATGCAGCCGCCTTTCCAGATGCGGGCCATCTCGGCGAGGTTGATGTTCCACTTGAACTTGTCGCTGCCCGCCTTGATCAGGGCCATGCCTTGCGCGTACGAACAGATCTTCGCGCACAGCAAGGCATCGTGAACGGCGGCCACGAAGCTTTCTTTGTCGGCGCCCGAAAGCGCCGGCGCCGTGCGGGCGCGCAGCTTCTTCTCGGCGGCGACCCGTTCGTCTTTCAAGCTAGACAAACCGCGGCCGTCCAGGGCGGCGGCGATGGTCGGGATGGTCACGCCCAGATCCAGCGCCAGCTCTGCGGTCCACTTGCCGGTGCCTTTCTGGCCGGCCTTGTCCAGCACCAGATCCACCAGCGGCTTGCCGGTCTCGCTGTCCTTGACGGTGAGGATCTTGGCGGTGATCTCGATCAGGAACGACGCCAGCGGCCCCTCGTTCCAGCGCGCGAACACCGCGGCGATCTCGGGCGCCGACATGCCGAGACCACGCGACAGCAGATCGTACGCCTCGGCGATGAGCTGCATGTCGCCGTACTCGATCCCGTTGTGCACCATCTTCACGTAGTGCCCGGCGCCGTCGGGCCCGACGTGCGTGACACACGGACCCGAGTCGGTCTTGGCGGCGATCGCCTCCAGCACCGGCTTCAACGCCGTCCATGCTTCGTCGGTGCCGCCCGGCATCAGCGACGGTCCACGCCGCGCGCCTTCTTCGCCGCCCGACACGCCCATGCCGACGAAATGAAAGCCCGACTTGCGCATGTCCTCTTCGCGGCGGCGGGTCTCGGCGAAGTGCGTGTTGCCGCCGTCGATCACCACGTCGCCCGGCTGCAGGATCGGCTTGAGCTGCTCCAGCACCGAATCGACCGGCTTGCCGGCCATGATCATCATGAGGATGCGGCGCGGGCGTTCCAGCGACGCCACCAGCTCGGCCAGGTTCTTGGTGCCGACCAGCTTCTTGCCTTTGTTGTCGGCGAGAAACTTGTCCGTCGCCGGCGCCTCCAGGTTCCACACCGCCACGCGAAACCCGTGCTCTTCGATGTTGAGGGCCAGGTTGCGCCCCATGACGGCCAAACCGATGACACCGAAGTTCGCATTCTCAGTGGACATGACGATGAGCTCCTTGGCGATGAACGCGCCGGATGGTCCGTCGCGCGCTGCTGTTTTCGCACAACCGCGGCGCCGGATCGAGGTGGATCAACTACGGATCAGGCGCGGCCCGGTTTCGGTCGGTACAGGTATTCCCCAGCTTTCGGAACATAAAGGATGCCTTCCGCTTCCCGGTTGCGGAACGACGCCGGATCGATGCTGGCCGGATCGCGATAGCCAAGGTTGATGGCCCGGCAGTCGTCCTCGCTGATGCCGGTGGCCAACGTGACCTTGATTCGCGGCCGCTCGACGCCGCCCGCGTAGGTGCCGCTGCCCTTGACGTGGGTCGAGTGCGCCACCACGCCCCACGGCACGTGCTTGAAGCGCTCCCACTGCGCGGTGAAATAATCGCGCACGTGATAGCCGATCTGCCGAATCAAACGCCCGTGCACCACCGACACCTCGCGCAGATGAGGCGCGTAGAGGATCACCTCGCCACCGTCGGCGATGGCTGGTTCGGTCTTGTACATGCCCTTGGCGCCCACCCACAGCTCGTCGTACATCGGCGGCAGCACCGACAGCACCTGGTGGAACGATCGATCGGTCCAGATCATGTGGTGCTTGGCCGACAGATCGGCGGCCGCCGCCCACGCGCCCTGGATCGGCCCCGTGTAGACACCGGCGAGGCCATTGTGCGTGACCACCAAACACACCGCGTGGCGCGGGCGCGGGATCAGGCTGGCCGCCCGATCGATCACCCGCCGCACCGGCGTGTCCTTGGTGCCGATGATCGAATACGAGGTCATCAGCGCGCCCAGCCAGTGCGTGAGATCGATGATGTCGCTGCCGGCGATGCCGGGAAAAAAGTATTTGTTGCCGCCCGAGAAACCAACCACCTCGTGCGGAAACACCGGCCCGCACACCAAGAGGTGGTCGTAGTCCAGGATCAGGCGGTTCAAGCGGACCGGCACCTCCAGGCGCAGCCGGCCGCCTGACAGCGCGCTGATCTCGTCGGCCGGGATGGTGCCCAGGGTGGTCAGGGCCTCCGGGTTGTTCCAGGCGTGGTTGATGATCCGAACGTTCTTGTACGTGGTGGCCTTCTGCTCGGGTGTCAGGCCCACCAGCGCCAGCAGCGCCGCTTCCGACATCGGCGGGTGCGTGCCCAGCGCCACCAAAAAATCCAGATCCCGCACCCGCGGTAACAGCGCGCGGGTCAGCAGGCGAAACAGCAGCGCGCCGGGGAACGTCCGCGTGCTGTCGGGGATCAGCACCAGCACCCGTTGCCCGTCGAGGGGCAGCGCAGCCAGCCCGCGCAAGACAGCGTCGGCGACGTCAGCTTCTGGCAAGGCGCCAGAGTCCACGCCGCGTCCGATGGTCTCGTTCACGAGGCTGAGTATATGAAGCAGATCGACCCTGCTCGGCAAGACTGGATCGTCGCGGCGGCCAGGGGCGATGGGCCAGCGGCGGACGAAACGAAACCCGGCCACCGCAGAAACGGCGACCGGGTTTCCTTCAAAATGTGGACGTCACGATTCCGCTGGAACCGCGACAGCGAGACTGAAGCTTCAGGGATTCGCGCCCTGCATGATCCAGTTCTTGATCGTCATTTGATCGGCGGTGGTCAGGTACGGCGGACCGCTGCGCGGCATCTGCATGCCGCAGCCCGTGCCCAACGTGGCGGTCGTTTCGCTGATCTTGAGGTAAAGGAAGCTCATCGCCGGGTTACCGGCGACCACGCGCTTCTTGCTGGCGTTGTTCGCACAGTTAGTGGTGGTCGCGGCCATCACGGTGGTCAGCGAAGCGACCGACAGTCCGCCGTCGGTGCCGTGGCAGCCGGCGCAGTTCTTGGTGAGAATCGGCTTGACGTCGGTGGCGAAGGTCAACATCGCGCCACCGCCCATGTCGGTGCCGCCACCAGCGTCCATCTTGGCGCCGCCGGTGCCGCCGCCGGCATCCATCTTGGCGCCGCCGGTGCCGCCCATGGTGGTGCCGCCCGTGCCGGTGGTCATCATCATGCCACCCGTGCCGGTGGTCATGGTGCCGCCCGTACCGGTGCTGCCGCCCGTGCCAGTGGTCATCATCATGCCGCCGGATCCCGATCCAGTGGCGCCGCCACTGCCCGAGCCGCCAGTCGGCGGCTCATACGGTTCGGACGTCGTGCAACTGAACGTGGCTCCCAGGGTGGCGAACGAGATCAACGTGAGGGGAAGGGCGAACGAGCGCGCAAGGAACATGTGGAACCTCCTGTGCGTGAACAAACTGCGTCGGTGGATTTCGACACGCGACAGGATCCACTGCGCTCCCCGACCCGCCCTAACCAACACCGTTCGCCGGGGGTCCAATCTCGTTTCAGTCCGAGGCGCCTACATTAGCCCGAATCGGCGTCGGTCAACCGAAAAAAACCGGGTTCCCGCGACTAAAACGATAAAACGTTTGGGCGGGTACGGCGCCTGGACCAATTAGTTCAGGGTCAAAGCGGCCATATCCGAAAAGTCGCTGGTGTTGCCAGCGGCGTCGGTGCTGCGAATGGTCAGGCAATAGCGACCCGAGCCCAGATTGGTGACGCGCGTGCGTTCGGGCATGCCGGCCTCGCGCGGGGCGCTGACGGTGACGGCTGGCGCGGCGGTGGGATTGCTCATCGGACAAAGCGCAACCCGCAGATCATAGCTGGCTGCGTGGCCGCTTGGTCCGTCGTCGCTGGGCGAGGTCCACGACGCGGCGATGGTGCGGGTGGCGTCGGTGGCGGTGACGATCTCGACCTCGGCGACGGCCGCGTAATAGAGACCGCTGGCGGGGTGGGCCAGGCGTGTGGCCCGCACCTCGACGAAGCGAACGCTGGCGGCGGCGAAATCCATCAGCGCCGGTTGGCCTTGGGTCGCGACATAGCCGGTCTTGGTGGCGACGGTGGTCCAGGCCAGGCCATCCGGGCTGACGCGAACCTGGAAATCCGGCGGAAACAGATCGGTGAAACCATCGGCCGGCCACACGCGCACCTCGTCGGTCGACGTGTTGGCGGGCACCTCCACGCGCACGTACTCTTCCTGGCTGGCGGCGCGGGCAGCGCTGGCCCAGAAGGTGGCGTGATTGCCGTCGACGACGGCGGCTGCTTTGAAGCTGGGCGCCTGCTCGCTGGATTGACCGGCCAGGGTGGCGCTGACCAGCTGACCGCCGGCGGGCGGCAGGGCCACGGTAAAGTCGGCGATCTTCGCGGGCGGCGTGGTGTCGGGCGTCTGTTGCGTCGACACCACCGCCACGTTCGACAGCATGCTGGCGTTGCCGGCGGCGTCCTTCGCCACCAGCGCAAAGCGATAACTGGTGCTGGGCAGCAGCCCAGAAACCGTGACCGACTGGTGCGCTCCCGCCGACGCCGGCGCGGGCACGCCGGTGACCAGCGTGGCGCTGGCAAAATTCTGCGAGTTGATCGCGGTCGTCAGCATGCGCAGCTCCTGGCTGGCCGCCGCGCCGGTGGCGGCGTCGTCGCCGGTGGCGGTCCAAGTCAAGGCGATCGACGTCAGGCCCGTGGCGCTTCCGGCCAAATCGCGCACCGGCGACGGCGCGACGTTGTTGGTGCGGCCGCTGACCACCGTCGACAGCGGCCCGATGTTGCCGGCGGCATCGATGGCGCGAATGGCCCAATAATAGGTGGTCTCGCCGTGCAGGCCGGTGACGGTCATGGTCTGCAGCATGCCGGCCGTCAGCGGCGCCGGCGGATTGGACACGTTGGTCACCGCGCCCAGCTGCGCGTCGGTGAACGGCTGGGTGTGGCGATAGACCTGATAGCGCGCCGCCGTTCCAGTGAAGCCGTCGTCGCCCGGCGCCACCCACGTCAGCTGCGCCTGGCCGTCGGTGGCCGAGGCTGACCACGCATCAAAATCGGCGACGATCGCATAGTGCCGGCCAAAGCTGACCGCGGTGTGAGCGATGGCCAGGCGGACATAGCGCGCCGACGTCTTCGGCAAGCCCCAGGTCAGCGCGTCGCCGGTGGCGGCGGTGAAGGCCTGTTCGCTGGCCACGGTGGTGAAGGTGTTGTTGTCGGTGCTGACGGCGATGGTGAAATCGCGTGGGAACAGCGACAGGTAATGGGCGTCGGGGGTCAGGCGCACCTGATCGATGGCGATGGCGGCGCCGAGATCCAAGGTCAGCGATTCGGCGGTCTCGGTGTCGCTGCCGGCGGACGACCAGCTGCTGGTGGGATCTTGATCGGCGACGTTGGCGGCCTCCCACGACGGTCCCAGCGTCGACGACGCGCTGGTGGCGGTGGGAGCCAGGCGCTTGCCCTGGTTGTCGGGGACGGTCACGCTCAGCGAGGCGGGTGCGCCTGGTTTGATCATGTCGGGTGTCTGCAACGTGGCGACGTTGGACAGCGCGCTCCAGGTGCCGGTGTCGTCGACGGTCTTCACCGCGAAGTAAAACGTCTTGTTCTGGGCCAGGCCGTCGATGTTCGCGCCTTCGAAGGTACCGGCCACGCGCGGGCTGGGCGGGCCGGTCATCGGGGTGGCGGCGCTGAAGGTGGTGTCGCTGATCGGCGTGGTGGCGTATCGAATGTCGTAGGCGGTGGCGGTGCCCTGGGTGCCGTCGTCGCCGGGCGCGGTCCAGCGCAAAAGCGCCATCACCGTCGAGGTCGAGCCGGTCAACGCCACCTGCGCGGTGAGATCGCTGATCGCCGACGGCGCGACCGGCGCGGTGTTGGCGGCGGCGTCGCCCGACAGGCCGCCAGCGTTACCGGCGTCGTCGATGGCGCGGATCATGAAATGGTGGGTGGTCTCGCCTTGCAGGCCGGTGACGGTGAAGGTCTCGGCGCTACCCGCCACGCGCGGCGCCCCGACGGTGATCAGCGTGCCCGCCGAGAAATTGCCGGCGTTCAAAGCTGTCAGGGCGCGCCGCAGTTCATAACGAGTGGCGGTGCCGCTGCTGCCGTCGTCGCCGGTCGCCGTCCAGCGCAGCACGATGCTGCCGGATTGCGTGCCGGTGGTGGCGACCAGATCAGTGATCGTGCTGGGCGCCAGCGTGTCGTCGGTGGCGCTGCTGACAATGTTCGACAGCGGCGACCAGTTGCCTCGATCGTCGCGCGCCTTGATGGCGAAGAAGTAGGTCTTGTTGGGCGGCAAGCCAGTCACCGTCGCGGTTTCAGCGGAGCCGGCGCCCTGGGGCGCGACAATGGAAAAGCGCGTGGCGCTGGTGAAGGTGCCGTCGGTGATGGCGGTCTGGCTGTAGCGCAGGTCGTATTCCACCGCGGTGCCGCTTGTGCCGTCGTCGCCGGTGGCGGTCCAGGCCAGGGTCAAGCTGCCGCTGCCGCGTCCGATCTGGCGCAGGTTGGTGATGGCGCTGGGCGCGACGTCCATGGTGGCGGCGCTGGCGTCGTTCGACAGCGGCGAGAGATTTCCCACGTCGTCGCTGGCGCGGATCATCAGGTGAATGGTCGATTCGTTGGGCAGGCCGCTGACCGTGAATTGCTGGTGCGTGCCGGCGGTGGCAGGCGCGGGCGCGGTCAGCGCCGCAGCGCTGGCGAACGAGTTCGCGTCCAGCGCGACCAGGCTCCAGCGCAGGTCGTAGGTCTTGGCGGTCCCTTGCGTGCCGTCGTCGCCGGGCGCGGTCAACGACACGATCAGTTGGCCGGGTGACGTTCCGGCGGTGGCGGTCAGGTCGACGGTGGCGGCGGGCGGGAGCTCGTCGGGGGTTGTCGAGGAGGCGACGTTCGACAGCGCCGAGACGTTGCCGCGATCGTCGGTGGCCTTCATCGCCACGTAGACCTTCACCCCGATCGGAAGGCTGGTCAGCGTCGCTTGCTGCACGGTGCGGGCGGGCGCAGGCGTCACCGCCGGTTGCAGCAGCGTGGCGCTGGCGAAGGTGCCGGCGCTGATCGCTGTCGTCGAATAGCGGATCTCGTAGCTGGTGGCGGTGCCCACGCTGCCGTCGTCGCCTTGCGCGGTCCACTGCACGATCAGCGTCGCGCCACCGGCGACCCGTCCGCTGCCGCCGATCACCGTCAGATCGCTGATGGCACCCGGTGCCTCGTCACGCGTGCGCGCCGAAGCGACGTTCGAAAGCGCCGACGTGTTGCCGTTGCGATCGACGGTTTTCAGCGCGACGTACAACATCTGTTCGGTGGGCAGGCCGGTGATGACCGCGTGCTCGGCGGCGCCACCAGTTTGCGGCGCGGGCGCGGGCACAGACGCCGCGGCGGTGAAGGTGCTGTCGTCGATCGGCTGCGGCGAGACGCGCAGATCGTAGTGATCAGCCTGGCCGCCCATGCCGTTGTCGCCGGGTGCGGTCCAGGTCAGCTGCAGGCTGCCGCTGCCGCTCGGGTACGTTGTCGCGCTCAGATCCGTCACCCGACCGGGCGGGATGTTGTCAGCGGTGGTGCCGCTGGCGTTGTTCGAAACCGCCGCGCTGTTGCCGCCGCCATCGATGGCACGGACGGCGAAGTAGTACTTCGTGGCGCCGGCGAGACCGCTGACGGTGATCGATTCGGCGGCGCCGGCGGCGTGCGGGGCGGGAACGCCGCTGACGGCGGTGGCGCTGTCCCAGTTCGTGCCGTTGATACGCGCCGTGGATTGCCGGACATCGTACCGAGCGGCGGTGCCGACGGTACCGTCGGCGCCAGGTGCGGTGAAGGTCAGCGTCGCAGTCTGCGCGGTCACGCCGCCGACGCCGAGGTCGGTGATCGTCGCCGGCGGCATGCCGGGCGTGGTGGCGCACGCCGAGTTGGAAACCGCCGACACGTTGGCGGCCTCGTCGCTGGCTTTGACCGCGAAGCAGTAGGTTGTCTCGGCCGTCAGGCCGCTGGCATCGAAGCGTTCCAGATAACCAGCGGGGTGGGGCGCGGGCACGCCGGTGACGGGCGTGGCGGCGCCGAAGCTGCCGGCGCTGATCGCGGTGGCGGCGCGGCGCAGATCGTAACTGGTCGCCGTGCCGCTCTGGCCATCGTCGCCGGGCGCGGTCCATGACAAGCGCAGCGTGCCGTAGTCGGCGGGATCTTCGTAGAGCTCCACGTCGCCGAGAGCGGTGTAGTACTTGCCGTTCCACAAGCTGGTCCTGGTGGCGGTCAGACGCGCCGTCACCGCCGGCACGGCGCCCAGGGCCCACTCTTGCCATCCGCTGATGTTGCCAAGGCCGCTGTCGCTGACCACGGTCTGCCAGGGGCCGTTGGCCGTCGCTTGCACCTCGAGTTTGAAGTCGACCGGGAACAGATCGGCGTAGCCGACGCCCGGACGCATCCTCAGGCGACCGAGGCGGCGCGCGCCACCGAGATCGAAGGTCACGAACATCGGCGTCACCTGGGCGTTGCCCGGGCTGATCCACACCGTCGAATCGACGGCGTCCAGCAGGTTGCCGGCGCCGGTCTCGGGCGAGTACGAACCGCTGGAGCCCGTCACCGTCATCGCCAGCGCCGGGCGCTGGGTGGGATCAACCTGCGTGGCCTGCAGATCGCTGATCGCCGCCGGCGGCGTTCCGTCCAGCGTCGACGCCGACACCACATTCGATAGCGGCGAATGCGTGCCGACGTCGTCAACGACCTTGACCGCAAAGTAATAAAGCGTCGTGGGTAAAAGGCCGCTGACGGTGAACGTCTCGCGCGTACCCGGCGCTTGCGGCGGGCTGGTGGGCGCCGGTGTGGCCGCGTCCCAGGTCAGCGGCGAGATCGGCGTGCGGGCGTAGCGCAGCTCGTAAGCCGTGGCGTTGCCGACCATGCCGTCGTCGCCGGTGGCGGTGAACGAAAGCGTGATCGCCGACGACGTGGCCCCGACGAAGGCCAGATCGCCGACCGGCGCCGGTGGCACGCCCGGCGTGGCCAGGGCGGCGATGTTGGACAGGGCGCCGCAGTTGCCGTCGGCGTCGACGGCTTTGATGGCGAAGTACAGCGTCGATTCCACCGGCACGCTGGGGATGTGCAGCACCTCGATCTGGCCGCCCGGCAGCGGTTGCAACGTCGGCACCACCGTCGCGGCGACAAAGTTGCCGTCGGTGATCGGAGCGGTCGACTGCCGCAGATCGTAGCGAACCGCCGTCCCGTCGTAGCCATCGTCGCCGGGCGCCACCCAGGTCAGGTCAGCGTCGAGGGCCGGCGTGAGAGCGTAAGTTTCCAGCTCGCCCATCGCGACATAAGCGGCGCTGCCGGCAGCGGGGCCGCGTTTGGTGACATAGAGGCGGGCGTAACGCGCGTAGGTGACCGGCCCGGACCAGTCGTTCCACTGCGCGAACGTGCCGACCACCCCCGAGGCGTGAACCATCGGCGTCCAGTTCACCTTGTCGCTGCTGGTCTGGATCTCGAAATCCTGCGGATAGCTACCGATCAGATCGGCCGACGAGGGATTGGTGCGAAAGTGCGCCAGCGGTTGCACGCTGCCGTAATCCAGAATCACCCAGGCTGGCGTGGTGACGGTGGCGCCGCCGGTCATCCAGGCCGTCGACACGTCGCCGTCCAGCAGGTTGGTCGCGGCCCGCGCCGGTGAAAGCTCGTCGGACACCGAATCGATCTGCGCGGTGATCTTCACGGTGGCGTTCGACAGGCGCGCCGACAGATCGGTCACCGTGGCCGGCGGCATGCCGTCGGCGCCGCTGCTGGGCATCGCCCACACCACGTTCGACACGCCGCCGACCGCGCCGCTGCCGTCGATGGCGCGCAGGGCGAAGTAATAGTTGTGGCCGGGCGTCAACCCAGACGCGGCGAATTGCTCCGCGCTGCCGGCCGGCGCCGGCGACGGCAAACCCAGCACCGGCGTGGCGCCGGCAAAATCGCCCGGGGTCATCGGGGCCAGCGACCAGCGCAGGTCATAGCGCGCGGCCTGGCCGACGTGGCCGTCGGCGCCCGGCGCGGTCCAGGCCAGTAACACCGTGCCGGGCGCGTGGCCGGCGACGTCGACGGTGCGCAGGTCGGTGATGGTCGACGGCGGGATCAGCAACGTCGTCGCCTGCGCCACGTTCGACAGCGGCGAGACGTTGCCGCCGTCATCGGTGGCCTTCATGGCGAAGAAGTAAGTGGTCTCGCCGGCAAGGCCGGTGACGGTCAGCGACTCGCGCAGGCCGGAGGCCAGCGGCGCGCCCGAGGGCACCGCCGCGCCGGCGCTGAAGGTGGCGTCGGTTTGCGCGCTCAGCGCGCGGCGAATGTCGTAGCTGGTGGCGCGGCCGGCGCCCGGATCGTCGCCCGGCGCGGTAAAGGTCAGCACCAATGTGTCGGGCGACGTCGATGCTTCGTGGATGGCCATCTCGGCGATCGACGCGTAGAAAAGCCCTGATTGGTGTTGAAACGAACGCAGCACGTGCAGCCGCACCTGCGCCGCCAGCGTGGCCGGAAAGGTGATCGGCACGTGGTCGCCGGGGTTGGCGGTGGCGTTGCGCAGGCCGCCCACCGACGTCCAGGTGCTGCCGTCGGCGGACACCTCGATGTCGAAATCGATCGGGAAAAAGGCCGGGTAAGACGCGTTCGGGATCAGCGTGACCGAGTCGATCAAGTACGGCGTGAACAGCGCCGCGGTCAGGGATTCTTCGTCGGCGGTCGGGCGGCCGGGCGAGATCCAGGCCGTGTCGGGGTTGCCGTCCATCGCGTTGGCCGCCGCCCAGTACGACGAAAACTCGCCGCTGTCGGTGATCACCTCGGCGGTGGCGTCGGCGCCCGGGACGATGCTGGCGGACAGATCAACCACCTGCGGCGGGGCCAGGCGATCGGCGATGGTCAGATGTTTCTCCGGCGACGGCGGGCTGATGAGGCCGGTGGCGCTGAGGGCGTAAAGGGCAAAGTAGTACGGCGTGCCCACCAGCAGGTTGGGAACCTCGACGCTGGTGGCGGTCTTGGCGATGTCCAGGCTCTGGGTGTATTGCCCGCTGGCGTTTCCCCAGCGCAAGCGATAGCCGCCGAGATCGGTCTCGGTGTTGGGCGCCCAGGACAAAAGAGCGTTGCCGTGATCGCCGGCGGTGGCGTCGAACCCCGACGGTGATGCGGGCGCGTGCCCGGCGGTGGCGATCAAGCGGCCGACGTTCAAGCGGCCGCCGGTGGTGGTCTTGCCGGCCAGCGACGGCACCGGATCGACGGTGTCGAGGATCTTCTGGCGAACTTCGGCGTAGGTGGCGTTCGGTTGGATCGACAGATACAGCGCCGCCGCGCCGGTGACGTGCGGCGCGGCCATCGAGGTGCCACTCCAGGACGCATAGCTGTTCCCCGGCAGCGTGCTCAAGATGCCGACGCCGGGCGCGCCCAGGTGCACCAGCGTCGGTCCCCAGTCGGAGAAACTGGCCAGGGCGTCGTTGCTGTCCATGGCGGCGACGGACAGCAGATTGGGCACGGCATAGTTGGCCGGATAGTCCGGGGTGGTGTCGTTGTTGGTGCCGTTGTTGCCGGCGGCGGCGACGAACAGGCCGCCCTTGCTGGCCAGCGTGTTCAGCGCGTCCAGCATGTAGCTGGCGAAGCAACTTGAACCCGAGCAGCCCCAGCTGGCGTTCACCACCCGGGCGTTCACGGTGGCGGCGTACAAGATCGTCTGCGCGCCGTTGAACAGCGTGCCGCTGCCGTTCGACCCCAGGAACTTGGTGCCGACCAGCTTCACCTTCCAGTTCACGCCGGCCACGCCGTTGGCGTTGTTGCCGACGGCGCCGATGGTGCCCGACACGTGCGTGCCGTGGCCGTGGTCGTCCATCGGATCGGAATCGTTGTTGGCGAAGTCCCAGCCGTGAACGTCGTCGATGTATCCGTTGTGGTCGTCGTCGATGCCGTTGCCGGGGATCTCGCCCGGGTTGGTCCACACGTTGGCGGCCAGCTCGGGGTGCGTGTAGTCGATGCCGGTGTCGCTGATCGCCACCAGCACGGACGACGAACCGGTGGTGGTGTCCCAGGCTTGCGGGGCGTTGATTTTTGTCATGCCCCACAGCTGGCTCATCTGCGTGTCGTTAGGGATGACCGAGGCGTGCACCAGGTAGTTGCGTTCGGCCTTGGCGATGGTGCCGCTGGCGGTGAGCTGGGAGATGGCCAGATCGGCGATGGTGCTGTCGGGCAACTGCACGCGGCGGAACCCGCGCGCGGCCAGCGGACCCTTGTCGTCGATGATGTGTCCGCCGACCGCCGACAAGGCATCGCGCAGGGCTTGGGCGCTGGCGCCGTCGCGTAGCTGGATCACCACTTCATGCGAAAGATACTGGACGCCGTCACTGGTCAGGAGGGTCGGCGGTTCCTGGGGGCCGTGCTTCGATTGCCCGCAGCCGGCGGTGGACAGCGCGCCGGCAAGCAAGGCAGCGAAAGCGATCGTTTCCATGAAGGGCGCCGGGCGAGGCTTCCTGGAATTCATCGCAATATTTTAACGTCGGATTTATTACATTTTTCTTAAGACAATTTTGTGGTTGTAATGCGTCATTTCGTTCGGCACGCTCGCACCGCCACCGTCGGAGAGGCGGTCTTGCGGCAGCCCCGCTGCGATCGAAAGAATCGCGCTTGCTATTGCCGGCGGCGACGCCGGCTGGCGACGACGGTCGCTAGCAGCAGCGAGGACAGAGCGACGCTGGTCGAACGCGGGCCGACCGGATCAACGGTCGTGCAGGCGCAACCGGATACGGCCCCGTCGCCGGCCTTGCCCATCGGCGCGCCGGGCATGCCGGCGTCGGCCATGGGGAGCATCGTCGAACCGCCGTTGCCGTTCGTGCCCGCGGGCGGAACGTCGGCGGAGGCGTCAGCTCCGGGGAGCGGTTCGCCGGTGCCGCCGGTCCCGCTGCGTCCGCCGGTACCATTGCCGCCGCCACCGTTGCGCCCGCCCGCCGCGCCGGTGTCGGCGCGGCCAGCGTCCATGGTGTTCATGGTGCCGGTGCCCGCGTCGCTGGTGATCACCGTCCCGCCGTCCGAGCCGACGACGATGCCGCCGCCCGCGCCACAGCTCTGCGGACCTGGCGCTGCCAGCGTGGTGCCGTCGATGCACGTCGGCATTCCGGTGCCGCCGGCGATATCGATCTTCACCGTCGCCTTGGTGGCATCGGCCGACATCACGGTGATGGTGACCCCGCCCGCCGGATCGGTGAATGACTTGCCGACGCCCAGCGCGGCGTCGTTGAAGGTTGCCGTCTCGGGCGTCATGTCCAGCAGGTATGGATAGCGGCCGCCCTGGGCGATGGTGCGGTATTGCTCGCCGGCGTGGATCAGCACGCCCTGAAAGACGTTGCCGGCCGCCTTTTCAAAGTTGCCCGACAGTTGCCGGTACTCGATGTAGTAGTACGCCAGGTTGGTGACGCCGCCGCCACCGCCGCCCGCCGCCGGCCGGGTGAAGGGCCGCGTCTTCGGCATCGGCACCTGCAAGACCTGGATGGCGTTGCAGGCCAGCTCCATCGGGAAGATGTCGAACGTGCCGCTGCTGGGCGTGAGCACGCTGTTACAGCCCTGCACCCAGCCCTGATAGGCCTTCTGGTACATGTTCATGTGGTAACAGCCGTGGCCCATCGGATCGTACGGATCGCCGTATTCCGAATGCACGCAGGCGGTGACGTCGTCGGTCAGCGCGCCGCCCTTGCAGCTGATGGTCGACGAGTGCTGCATGCCGAAGTTGTGCCCTGGCTCTTGCGCCAGCACCACGCACCCGGCTGACCCGTTGAACCAGGTGTCCTTCGACGGCTTGCTGGGCACGCCAACGCTGGCCAGGCCCGCCCAGCCGCAGGTGTTGCTGCGGTTGAAGTACCAGCCGTATTGATCGTACGCGGTGGGGATCATCGGCCGCAAGGCGGTGGTCAAGCCGCGGGTGTCGCAATTGCCCAACTGAAACTTGAGAGGTCCAACGACGTCGCCGGACAACGTTTGGATCCCGTACGACTCTTCCAGATAGTAGTGGGCCAGCGACGTGTCGATGCCGGTCGCGCTCTTGAACAGCAGCGACTGCGCCTGCGCGGAGGTCAGTGAGACGCCGGCGCCGGTGTCGACCAGCACGAAGGCGAACTTGCGATCGGGTTTCGGCGTGGCGCTGACCAGCGCGGATTGCTGGACGTCCTCGCGTGGGACCAGCGTGCTGTAGCTGCTGACCGCGATGTCGTCGCCGTGCCGTTCGCCCCACACGCCAATCGGTTGCCCCGGCGCGACGTCGGGCGGGCTGGCGAAGATCAGGCGTGGTTCGTCGGTCCCGCTGATGCGAAGGGCGTAGTCGGTCTCGGAATGGCCGTCATCGAAGGTGGCGATGGTGGCCGTCAGCTCGCCTTGAAAAGGGGCGGCGGTTCCTTCGCTGATGCCACCCGGGCTGCCAGCCCCCGGGTCACACGCGATGCCGGCAACGGAAAGAAGAAGACCAGCGATCAACGGGGCGGCGGGGGAGCGAAATCCTCGTGTGCTCATGGTGGTTGTTTCAGCAACGTTCGTTCCAGATTGCCGACACGTAACTTCAGGTAGTTACAGGCGCGTTACCGGTCACATGCGATGGCCGCCGTCGCGAACCGCGATCGATCTCATCGCACGCGCGCCGTTCAGCGAAAGACGCCGTTCAGCGAAAGATCAGCGCGGTGATAAACCCGAACAGCAAGGCGACCACGCAAGAAGCCCAGAAGGGCAGGCCGGTCAGTGACTCTAGCGGCAGAAAAAAGCGGGTGGCCTTGCCGCCGAATCGCCGCCGGCGGCGGCGCCGGGCGCCTTCAGCGATCACGGGCGGGTGCGACCAGTCCTTGAAATGCCACGGGCGCGGCACCTCGGCCGTGTCGTGGCGTTGGGGCGGCGTCTCGATCAACAGGCGGCCAGTGGTCATGGCGAGAGTCTCGGTCTGCAACGTGGTCGACAGCACCACCTTGGGCAGCGGCGCGGGGCTGCGGCGATCGGGCCGGGCGGCGGCGAAGTTGATGTTCGGCTGGGCGCGCCCGTCAGTGGTTCCATCGGGCAACAGGCGGCGCGCGTGGGTGACGTCGATGTCCAGCGCCAGGCGCGGCACGCCGTCCGAAAGCGTCGGCTCCAGCGTCACACGGCTGAGCACGCCGTTGGTGGTGGCGTCGTCGGGATCGCTTTCGCGGTGAATACCCACCTCGGAATCGAGGCGCAGGAACGGGAGCGCTGTGCTGAGCCGAATGGTGTCCCCGTCATAGACGGCCTGACAGCGCACCGGGCTTTGCATGCCGAGCAAATGAACCTTGGCTTCGACCGCTTCGATCTGGTGCAGGCCGACGTAGCCACGCAAGGCGGCCACGTCACGCGCGGACAGATCACAGAACGCGACGGCCACGCCGATCATGCCGGGCAGCGCTTCCAGCCGCGTGATGTGACCGGTCAGTTTGCGCGGGCCACCGTCCAGCAGCACGGCGCAGATCACCTGGCTGCCGATCTCGCACGGCTCGACACAGTGGACGTAGACGCCGCTGGCGCTGAGGTTCACACCGCGGGCGACGATACGTTTGCCACCGCCGGCCCGGATCAGCGACACGTCTTCCGGATACGGAACCCGTGGCTCGACTCTGCGCGAATGCTTCATCGATCCCCGGATTATTTTCCCACACGACCGCGGCGGCGATCCGGGAAAACAAGGCGCGCCCGCAGTTTTGGCGGGTATCCACCGACGTTGTCGCGCGCCGCCTACCCGCGCCGCGCTTGTAGGCGAGGGCGCGCGCGGCCTTTAGTCTTGGGCGTCGCGCAGGACAGCCTCGCGCACGGCCGCGAACGATCGCCGGTGAATGGCGCAGGCACCGATGCGGCGAAGCGCCTTGAAGTGCGCGCGCACCGGATAGCCTTTGTGCTTGGCGAAGCCGTATCCGGGATACAAGCGATCAAGCTCGGCCATGCGAGCGTCGCGGGCGGTCTTGGCCAGGATGGACGCTGCCGCGATGGACAGACTCTTCTGATCGCCTTTGATGATTCCCTGCTGGGGGAGGGGTACGTCCTTCAAGCGTCGGGCGTCGATCAGCAAATGTTCGGGCGACTGCGACAAACCCTCCACCGCGCGCCGCATGGCCAGCAGGCCCGCGTGATAGATGTTGATGCGATCGATCTCCTCGGGTTCGACGAAGGCCACGCACCAGGCGACGCTGATCTGTTTGATGATCGGCGCCAGGCGATCGCGCTCGGCGGCGTCCAGACGTTTGGAATCGTCGACGCCAGGGATGCGGGCGCCGGGCGGGAAGATCACCGCCGCCGCCGCCACCGGGCCGGCCAGCGGGCTCATGCCGGCCTCGTCGATGCCGGCCACGCGCGTGCAGCCTGCGGCCCACAGCGCGTTTTCATAGCGCAGGATCGAACGCAGGCGCTGCCCCTCGGCGCGGTTCTTTCGACGACGGGTGGCCACCGCCTTCAAGATGGCCAGCGCGCCGGGGCGGCCGTCGGCGCGCAGCATCGCTTCCAGCGCGGCCGGCAGCGGGTGGCCGCCGGTCACGTGACGGGCTTTGATCTCGGAAAGCGACGGCGCGGGCACGCGATCAAATTGCCACCGCGCGGGCGGCGCGACAAGCGAATCAGAAAGGCGTTGCGCTGGCCACGGTGGTGACCGTCGCCGTCGATCCCGCCGGGGCCGTTGAATCGAAACGCGCGAAGGGCACCATGCCGGCGGCGCGCTGGCGATCGGTGCTGACCTGCCAGATGAAATTGAATCCGGCGATCTCGCCGGGCGTTTGCTGGTTCTCTGGCAGGGCGAAGTAAAGGTCCATGGTGATGCGCTCGCCGGGCGTGATGGCCAGGATGGGCGCGCCCTGCGCGGTGGTCTTCACGTCGCTGGCATGGATTTGGATGCCGCCCGGCAAGGTGACGAGCTGATCGCGAATATCGATCGCCCATGGGCCCTTGCCGGCGACGTTAAAGACGGTGATGCGCACCATCAGGGCCGGACCTTCCTTGCCGTTGGCGCTGGCCGGGACCACGCCTTCTGACGTGGCGAACAGCTCGCCGCGGGGTAGGACGCGCGGCACCACGTAACGGGCCACCGCGCTGTTGTCGGGGGTCAGGTTGGCGGTCTCCGTCGGGCGAAAGACGAAAGGTTGCGACGTCGCGCAACCCGATAACACCAGCAACAACAATCCAGCCGCTCGCATGTCTTCGCCGCTATCGGCAGCTGATCGTCGTTTCTTGAGGAATGGACGATTTTCGGGCGCGACCGCTAGCGCGGGAAAGGAACGCGCAACCGGTCCGGTTTCTTGATAGTGTGGAAGGCATGGCTTCGGCGGTGGATCACCGCGAGATCACCCAGAACACCGATTCGCTCTCGGATCGGCCGACGCCGCTGCGTCGGAGCGAAAAGTCCTGCCTGGTGGTTCTGGCCGGATCCAGCTTCGGCGAGATGTACCAAGTTCCGACTGGCCGAACGGTGATCGGACGCGGTGAGAGCGCCGGCGTGCGCATCCTGGATGACGGTATCTCGCGCGAGCACGCCGCCATCGAAAGCGACGGCGCCCACGCCGTGCTGGTCGATCTGAAGTCCACCAACGGCACCTTCTGCAACGGCCTGCGCGTCGCCCGGCACGAACTTTCGGACGGCGACAAGATCGCGCTCGGGGCCAACACCATCCTGAAGTTCACCTATCAGGACGAGCTGGAAGCCCACTTTCAAAAGCAGCTTTACGAATCGGCGCTGCGCGACGGCCTGACCAACAGCTTCAACCGCCGCTATTTTCTCGATCGGTTGAACGGCGAGATGAAATTCGCCAAGCGGCACCAGACAGCGCTGGCCTTGCTGTTTCTGGATCTCGACCACTTCAAGAAGATCAACGACAACTACGGCCATCCGGCTGGCGACCGCGTGCTGGCCGACGTGTCAGCGCGCATCGCCGCCATGCTGCGCACGGAAGACGTCTTTGCCCGTTACGGCGGTGAAGAGTTCGCCGTCGTCTGTCGCGGCATCGATCTGCCAGGCGCCGAGGCGCTGGCCACCCGTGTTCTGGCCGCCGTGCGCGAGATGCGCATCGAACACGCCGGTCGCACCATTCTGGTGACGGTCAGCATCGGGGTGGCCGTCGATGGCACGCTGCCTGACGTACACGCCCTGATCGCCGCAGCGGACGCAGCGATGTACGAGGCCAAGCGGCAAGGGCGTGACCGTTTGGTCTGTCATCGGGCGGGCGCGGTCGCGCGCTGAAAGAAAAAAATTCCGACAATGTTGTCTGCCGCGCTGGTGTGGCGCCGTGATGAGTAAATCGACGGCGAACGTGAGCCTTCGCGTCGGCCAGGACATTCGCCTGGCGGTGGAGGACGCGCAGACCTACGGCGAGCTGCAGGGGTCCATTCTGCAGCTCGGAAAAAAGCAGTTGATGCTGGCCTTCCCGAACTATCGCGAGTTGCCGGGCGTGATGGTGGGCGCCAGCGCGGTGCTGAGCCTGTGGGACGACCTCGGCCTGCACCAAGGAAAATCGCGCATGCTGGTGGTGACCACGCAACCCTACCCAGGCGCGATCATCGAACGGCCGCGTGCGTTCGTGACCCGCCAGAAGCGCGGATATTTTCGGGTCGCCACCAGCTTGGCCATCACCTTCGTGCCGGCGCCGGCGGCGGGACCTGCGTCGCCGCTGCCGGCGGTGACCGACGACATCAGCGCGGGCGGCGTGCGGTTTCACACCCACGCGCCGCTGGAGGTGGGCGCCGAGCTGCGCCTGGGCGTGGATTTTCCGCGCGCCGACATGGCCGCCAGCCACGAGCTGGTGGCGGTGGATGGGCGGGTGCTGCGTGTGACTTCCGTGCAGGTCGAGGAAGAAGCGCAGTTCACGGTGAGCTGCCAGTTCCAGAATGTGCGGCAAAGCGAACGCGATCGTCTGGTGAAACTGCTTCTGGATCTGCAGCGGCGTGCGCGCTGAGGCGCGGCGAAGTCGTCGGTACGCACGCGCGCGAATCGCGCATGCGCCCAGCAGCCCTGGTATGGTGGTCCCCATTGATGAGATCGTCGAGATCGTCTGCTCTGCGCAAGCAGATCCTGTTTCCTCTGTTCGGCATCGCGCTGGGGTCGTTTGGCTGCCGGGGATCGGCCACGCTGCAACCGGCGTCGGCGCCCGCCAACCACGCCGAGGCACCAGCCGCCACGCCGACGGCCCCGTCGAAGAGCGCGGCAACGCCGGCACCACCGCCGCCGGCCGCGCCGGTCTCCGAAGCGGAGGCGCTGAAGCCGCGCGATGATTTGCCGCCCGATCGCCGGGCGATCGTGCTTGTCGACGGCAAAGAGCGCTGGGTGGACGCCGCGGCCATCGAATCGGCCGGCTATACGCTGATCGATCTGCGCGACGACTGGACGCCGTACATCTTCGCCGAGCAGAAGACGCCCGAGGGCGAGCCGTTGCCCAATCGTTATCGGCGCATCTTCCTGGGCCTGGCCAACGATCAATTGGACAACGACGGCGAACCGCTGCAACCCGGCGAGAAGAACTATCTCGAGCTGTACGGGATCTTTCCGTCGCTGTCGGTGCTGCGCGAGCGGTTCATCAACGACGGCGAGCACCCCTGTCACGATCAGCAGAGCGCCGACGTGCTGGACGCTGTCGAGACCGTCACCTATGTCGCGCCGAAAGACCTCAAGCGCGACGAACATCGGCTGGCCCGCATCCGCGAGGAGCTGGAGACGGCTCGTCGCAAGGCGCACGTCCACACGCTGGATGACCTGGCCGCGAAGAAGCCGGAGTTTTCCGCCAAGGTGAAGCTGCTGGCCAAGCGCGCCGCCGAAAAGCCGGCCATGGCCGCCGTCGAGCAACGCCTGACCTGCGAGGGCTTGCTGACGCCGAAAAGCAAGCACCAGACCGGCATCTACGACGATGCCATGCGCCTGGCGGTGCGGCACTTCCAGCAAAAGCACATGATCTACGAGGCCAACTATCTGCGGCGGCAAACCGTCGACGCACTGGCCCGGCCGCCTCTCGACAATGACTTCGACGGGCTGGGGCGGGCGCTGCGCGAACGGGTGATCTCGGCGGCGGGGATTTTGGAAGACGGGTCAGTGTCGCAGAAGAGCGGGGGGCACGATCTGGTCGACGAGTACACGCAGGTGGCGAAGGAACAGCTGGGATTGAAGGACGGCCCAGGCGCGCTGGCCTTCTTCCAGCGCCACCCGGCCGAGGACTTCCGCACCTTGCGCGCGGCGGTGAAGCTGCCGGCGCGTCCCGATTACTACAGCGACGCCATGGACCTTTCGATCGTCGTCGATCGCGGCGACATCTGGTACGAACCGCCCTTCGACGAGAAGGGCAACTACAAGCCGCAAGCGCGCAAGAAATATCCCAGCCTGACCTTGTACGAGACGTACCAGGGCAAGAAGTTCCCGCTGGCCCGCTGGCGCACGACCATCGGCGGCTGGCGGGCCGAGCAAGCGTCCGATGGATACGAATATTTTCGTTACAAGATGTCGGACATCGGGCCGCGGGTGATCCGGCAAGTGGTCTCGGGACCGGTGTGGATCCCGCCGGCGTCGACGCCCATCCGGCAGTTGATCAAGGGAAAGACGGTCAACAAGAAATGGATGAAGGTCGTCAACTATGAAGAGTTCGGCCCCGGCTTTTACTCGGCGTACGGTTTGATTGCCGGGTACTTCGTGCTGCCGGGCCAGAACGGGCGCAACGACTTTGACAACGGCGTGCGGGCGCACGGGTCATCGGACTATCTGTCGATCTACAGTCCCAACGGTTATTCGCACGGTTGCCACCGGCTGCCCAATCACATCGCCATCCGCCTTTACTCGTTCATCTTGAAGCACCGCCACATGAACGTGGGCGGCGATCAGCCGATGAATTTTTCGCGGCAGTTCCTGTCAGGCGAGGAAGTGTTCGAGATCCGCGTTCCGTCGCGCGGGTACGCGTACTATCTGGATCCGCCGCTGCCGGTGAACGTGCTGGAAGGCGACATCAAAGGCCAAGTGAAGAAGCCGATCTTGGGATATGTCCCCGAGCCTTGGGCCAAATACCCGGGGCCGCCACCGCTGGCGCCCGACAGTCCAGAAGCAAAAGCCGGTGGAGGCGCGTGCACGTCATGTGGACAATGAGAGCTGCGCGACCCGTGCTGACCCGACCACGCATACAAGCCCGAACGCAAGTCGGACGACTGCTGGCGCCGGCGCTGGTGGTGGCGGTGATTGGTTGCGCCGCCTCGCACGCGGCCGACGGTGCACCGCCGGCGACGTCTCCGGTTGGCGACGCGCCACGCGCGGCGACGGCAAGCGGAGTGGCGGCCACCCCCCCGGCGCCGCCGTCAGAGACCGTGCGCATCGTGCTGACGTTGATCCCGTCGACCGCCACCGCCAAGGTGCTGCTGGGGAAAAAAGTTCTCGGGGTGGTGCCGCCGCGCAAGCCGCTGGTCATCGTGCGGCCGCGCGACAGCGGGCCTTTAGATGTTCTGGTTCGTGCCGATGGTTTCTTGCCGGTGCAGACGCGCATTTACACCTTCGCCGACAGCAAGCTGGGCGTGAAGCTGACGGCGCCTGAAGACAAGAAGACGCTGCTTGGTTATCGCGAGCCGCCGCCGCCACCGCCGCCCGAGGAAGCGCCCGCGGCGCCGGGCGCGCCCGCGGCGGCACCGAGCAATGAACAACCGGCCGCCGCTTCCGACAGCGGAGCGCCTCCATGAGTCGATCGCCGATCGCGCCGCCGGCTAGACGGCCGTGCAGCGATGGGCTATCAAAGTGATGGCTGCGCGATGAAGAAGACGCGGGTGACGGTTCTCTTCGACGTAGACGGTGAGCCGCCAGCCCAGCAGGATTTCAAAAAGCAGCTCGAAACCGCCGACGAGGCCGAGTTCGACGTGGCCCGCGCGCTGATCCAGCGCGGACATCAAGTTCGCATGCTGGGCTTTCGCGACAATTTGGATCAGCTGTCCGCCGGCCTGCGCGCCGAACCGTGCGACGTGGTCTTCAATCTGGCTGAACGTTTTCGCGACGAATCGGCGCTGGACTACACGGTGGCGGCGGTGCTTGAAATGCTGGGCTTGCCGTACACCGGCGCGTCGTCGGAGGGCCTGATGCTGGCGCGGGACAAGGCGCTGACCAAGAAGGTGCTGGCCTATCAAGGCGTGCGCATCCCGCACTTCATGGTGTGTCCGCTGGGCGCCGAGGTGGCGCGGCCCAGCGACCTGCGGTTTCCTCTCATCGTCAAGCCGCTGGACGAAGACGCGTCGGTGGGGATCTCGCAGGCGTCGGTGGTGCGCGACGACAACGCCCTCAAGGAACGCGTCACCTTCATCCACGATCGTTTTGCCACCGACGCCATCGTCGAAGAGTTCATCGCCGGCCGCGAGCTTTACATCGGCGTCATCGGCAACGATCCGCCCGTCGCCTTGCCACCGATCGAGATGGTGTTCGGCAACGAACCGAACGTGGAGAGCCGCATCGCCACCTTCAAGGCCAAGTGGAGCGTGAAGTATCGCGAGAGTCGCGGCATCCAGAACAAGATCGCCCAGGACCTTTCGAAAGACGTGCGCGCGCGCCTGGCCGAGGTGGCGTTGCGCACCTATCAGGCGGCCGGGTTGCGCGACTACGGCCGCATCGACGTTCGGCTGGCTCACGACGACGAGATTTATGTCGTGGAGGCCAATCCGAATCCGTATCTCGCCGACGGCGAAGATCTGGCCTGGGCCGCAGAAGAAGGTGGCCACGATTATCCTGAGTTCATCGAGCAGATCGCCGAGTGGGCGTTGATCCGCGCGAAAAAAAGCGCCAAGCCGACCTAGCGGTGATCAGTCGGCGCGCGCGCTGAAGAACGCGGTCTGGATGACGTCGCCGCGCTTGAACTGCACGACGATTCGATAAAGCCCGGGCGTCGGGCAAGCATAGGGAAAAGCGATCTCGGGGGGCAGAGCGGCGGCGTGGTGGCCGGCGTGGCCTCTGTGGGCGGCGTGCGGATCAGCAGAAGCGCCGCCGCCGCTGCCGCTGTCGATCAAGCCCAGCGCGGCCATCGACACCGAACCGCTGGGATGAATGTGCGCGAAGACGGAGCGATCGTCTTTGATGAACGCGGCGTGGCCGGCCATGCCCATGTATGGCGTGACGTCGCCGGCCGGCTTCCCGTCGGCGCCGTCGACGCGAAAACGAAACCAGGTGGTGCGCCCGGCGCGCAACGGATCGGCGCTGTCGCCGCCCAGCCACACCACCTGTCCGCCGCCGGGCAACCGAAAGGCGCGCGTGGCCGCCGCGCCGGTGGCCAGCGCGGGCCCGGCCCCTACGGCATCGTCGCCCATCGGCGCACCGCCTTTCGCCGCGGGCAAGGTGACGGTGGCGGTGGCGGTCTCGGCCAGGCCGGTCTGGTGAACGATGTCGGCGAACAGTTGATAGTCGCCGGGTGGCAGCGCTGGCAGCGCGCGCTGGAATTTTCCGGGCTGACTTTGATCAGGATGAAGATGCGCCACCACATCCATGGCCGGCACGCGCACGACGTAAAGGTGCATCAGGTGCTCGTGGTCGGGGACCAGATCATCGAGGCGCCGCGACTTGGCCCAGCCTGGATCGGTCAGGGTCAGCGACAGCGTGACGCCACCGTCGACGCCCATGGCGGTGGTCGCTTGCAGCCCCAGTGGCTTGTAGACCTTTTGACCGTAGCCGCTCGCTTCGTCGCCCCACCAGGTCGCGCCGCCCAGGACCAGCGCGGTCAGTACGGCGGCCGCCACCGTCTGCGCCACTCGGCCGCGGCGCCGTCGCTGCCCGTCGGGTTGCTGACCTGATTCCAGCGCGGCGTCGCGCACGCTGGCGCCGACGATGCTGATCATGCCGGCGACCAGAAACGCCAGCAGCGCGGCCAGGCCCAGCCCCAATCCGCGCTGCATGGTCTTCGTCCGCATGGCCAGCGCCGGCACCGGCACCGCCAGGTCGCCAGCGCCGCGCGGGCCATCGACGTGCACGCGCACCTGCCAGGATCCGCTGGCCATGAACCACAACTTGGCGCTGAAACGGTGCGGGTCGCCGACCTCGGCGTTCGCCACGTCGGCCGTCGGTGGCAGCACGGCGCCCGGTCCGCGCAAAGGTGTCGGCACCAGAGTCACCAGACGCAGTTGATCGTCGGGCGCTTGCACGTCGACCATGGCCACGCCCGGAATCACCTCGGGCGGACGGATGGTCACCAGCAGCGGGTAGGGCCCGGCGTTTCCTTCGAAGAAGACGTCAGGACTTCCCAGGTGGGCGTTGGCCACGCTGCCGTCCACCAGCAGCGCAGCGGCGATCAAGACCAGGGCGGCCGGGAACGTCGACCGTCGCCGAAATCTGCCGCGATCGGCGCGCATCAACGCCGGATCCGGCGCATCCAATCGCCCCAGGCCAGGCCGACCCAGGCGCTGGCCACGCCCAGCGCGCACGCCCACGCCGCGCCCCTCACGAATGCACCGACCGATACTTCGTACGGTAAAAACACGCCGCGCGCGTAAAACGATCCGACGGGCGTGTTGAAGTCGAAGTACATGGCGCCAAAAAAATGATTGCGGGCCGCCGACGACATCAGGAACGTGGCGAACGGCCACTGCGCGATGAAGAAGGCCGCCGCGAACACGATGCCGCTGGCCACGGCCTGTCGTTCGCGGCTCCAGTCGGGCGTGCGCGACCACAACAGATCCATCACCAGCGCCGGAACAATCAGCAGCAGCGGAAACTCTGGCGGGATGAACTGCGTGACCGGGAACAGCACCGGCCCCAATTTGGGTTGGGCGGGGCAAAGCGGCAAGATCCACAGCAAGCCCAGCAGGAACGCCGAATAAAACAGCGCCGTCACCGTGGCCGCCCAGCGCTGGCCGGTGGCGCGCGCGGCGGCGCAAAACACCACCGGCGCCAGCGCAGAGACGTAGGCGTAAAAGCTCGCCCGGTGCATGAAGATGCGGATGGTCTTCTCCATGAACATCGTCAGCAAGGCCATGACGATCATTCCCTGCACGTACAAAAACAGCAGGGTCAGACGCCGCCGCAATTCACCGTCGGCGCGGTTGCGCGCGCCCAAAACGAAGATCGCCGCGCCCAGATGAATGCACAGGATGCCGATCGCCAGCACCACGTGCGGCGGGCTCAAGATCTTCACGTCCAGACCGTAGGCGTTGTGCCACCAATCGTCGAACGGGGCCGAAGCCAGCATGGTGATGCCGCCCCAGGCAGTGATGAACGCGCCCAGCGGCCCGCGAAACCCCAGCACCTGCACGGCGTGCGCGCGAACCGGCGATGAACGGCGAAACGTCGCGCCCAGGATCTGCGAGGCCGACGCGACCGCCGCCAGCACCGCCGCCAGATAGATCGCCAGGTGCGGCGGCGACCAGAAGGTGTCGCGTCCGATCGATCGATGCCAGGAGATGTCCCAGTGCACACCGATTTGCACGGTGGTCGACGCGGCCAGCGCGCACCACAAATACAAAGGGATGCCCGGGTTCATGAGCCGCCAAAAGCGTAGCATCGGGTTGCGTCGAAATCGGGCTCAAGTTCCCAGGACAAGCAACCGAGACCTGCGGCGTCGTTGAATCCGGTGCCGCCGTGATTAAGTTCCTGAACAATTGTTGACGTCCGGTCCGTCGCCTGGTAATAACGGGGCCGTTTTCGGGGTTGGGTTGTCTGTGGGTCATAACGTGTTGGTTGGTGAAGGGGAGGGTGTGGGATGAGTTCACGTTTGTTGGTGGGTTCGTTTGTTCTTTTGGCGGTCCTGACCGTCGGTTGCGCAGAGTCGGAACCGCAGTCGGCCGCTCCGCCGGACACGCAGCCGGTGCTGGGCGTCGATCACGCGGCACTGGGATTCATCGACGTGTACCAGGCCATCGTGGCTCCGTGGTGCTCGGCGGTGCTGGTGGCGCCTGACGTGGTGATGACCGCGGCTCGTTGCGTGGAGGGCATCGACGCCTCCCGGATTCGCTTCGGCGTGGGCGCCGTGACGCCCGACGGAGCCGAGGGCGGAACGTTTCAGGTTCGCCAGGTGATCGTGAATCCGGACCACGCCCAGTGGCAGCATGATCTGGCGGCGCTGGTCCTGGCCCGCCCGCTGACCAACGTGACGCCGGTGGCGATGGGTGTCGACCTGGCCGCGCCGGCGCGGTTGGAATCGGTGGCCTACAACTATGTTCATCGTGGCGAAAGCGGCGCGCGGACGGTCTGGGCCGGCAACGCGCAGCCCAGCGACGATTCGATCGCCGTCGTTCCCAGCGAAGGCAAGCCAAGCTGCCAGTGCGTCACCGGCGCGGGTATGATCAACGAAGCTGGCCAATTGCTCGGCTTCGTCAGTGCGGCTGGCTCGCGGGCGGCCGGCGACACGACGTCGTTCTGCGCGGTCTCGTTCAATCTGGCTGCGGTGTCGCACAACCAGACGTTCGTTCAACAGGCGCTGGCGGCCAGCTCGACCGCGGTGGTGCCGTAGTCAGGTTCCGCGGTAAGCTCCTCGTCTGATCGATATCGAAGAGGAGCTTATGCAAGCAAAGAATCGCACTGGTTTTCTAGGTCTTTCGTTGATTGCGCTGCTCGCCGGATGCGGCAGCAGTGGGTCCGGCGTCAGTCAGGCCGACATCGATCGCTTCGTCGGCGACTGGAAGTTCGACAGTGAAAACATCAGCGGCACTTGCGGTGCCGCCGGGCCATCCTTGCAGCAGGACCTCACTGGCCAGGTGATGACGTTGGCCCAGGGCACTGGCGCCCAGATCATGCTGACTCTGGCCAGCACCTGTCACGTCACCTTCACCGTCGTCAGCGCCACGATGGCTACCGCCGTCCCGGCCCAGAGCATGTGCAGCCTGACCGTGAGTGGGATGACGGTGATGATCGCCGTGACGTCATGGACGCTCACCACCTCCGACGGGATGACCATGTCCACCGTGCAGGCAGGAACAGCTCTGGCCGGCCTGTGCACGGTCACTGGTTCCGGCATGGCGACCAAACAAACCGGCACCACGACCGACGCCGGCGCCGACTAGCGGCTCGTCAGCGCTAGAGAATCTCGATCTTCGGATTGAGGATGGTGGTGAGAAAGGCCGCCCGGCTTTCTTGCGGCTGCCGCGCCAGCTCTTGCAGCACCTCGTCCAGCGGTTCGGTTCCTTCTTCGAACAGCACGGCGAACCCGCGATAGGCCACGGTGCGGATGACGCTGCCGCTGGCTCGCCAGGTTTGCCCGCGGTCGGACGAGAACACCACCGAGATCTTGTGGTGAATATCCACCTTGATGGTGGATTTGAAGAAACAGCCGCCGCGCGAGATGTCCTGCAGCTCGCCGTCGGCTGAAACGCCGCGGGCCGAGAAGACCAGTGTCACCGGCACGCCCAGCCCAAAGCGCGGGTATTGCCGCTGTTCCACCCCGTCCATCGTTCCAGAATGCCACAAACCAGCCCCGCCGTATCGTTCGCCGCGGCGCGCGCGTGCTATCTATTGACGCGATCATGGCCAAGGCGGCGGTCGATCAGCCCGGGCGGGCGGCGTTGGCGGGGGGCTTTCGGCCTGTCTCGCCCGAGCTTGTGCCGCAGACGCTGTTCACGCGCCGCAAGCATTGGGCCGAGCGGTTCGGCATCGCGCCCGTCCTGCCCATGTCGCGCGCCGAGATGGACGCTCTCGGCTGGGACAGCTGCGACGTCATCCTGGTGACCGGCGATGCGTATGTCGACCACCCCAGCTTCGGGATGGCCCTGGTGGGACGGCTGCTGGAGGCGCAGGGATTTCGGGTCGGCATCATCGCCCAACCGGACTGGCGCAGCGCCGAACCGTTCGCGGCGCTCGGGCGCCCGACGGTGATGTTCGGTGTCACCGGCGGCAACATGGATTCGATGGTCAATCGCTATACGTCCGACCGGCGCATTCGTTCGGACGACGCGTATTCGCCGGGCGGGGCGGCGGGGTTGCGCCCGGATCGGGCGGTGATCGTCTACGCCCAGCGCTGTCGCGAGGCGTTCGCCGACGTGCCCATCGTCATCGGCGGCATCGAAGCCAGCTTGCGCCGCATCGCCCACTTTGACTATTGGTCAGACAAAGTTCGCCGGTCGGTGTTGCTGGATGCCAAGGCCGATCTCCTGGTCTACGGCAACGGCGAGCGCGCGGTGGTGGAGATCGCCCATCGGCTGGCGGCCGGCGAGTCCCCGGCGCAGCTGACGGAGCTGCGCGGGACGGCGTTCGTGCGGCGGCAGGCGCCAGCCGGCTGGACGGAGATCGACTCGCGGCAGATCGACACGCCGGGGCCGCTGGCGCCGCCGGTGGATCCGTACGCCATGGCCGACGAATCAGCGGGCGCGCCGGCCGGCGCGTGCGCGACGGGTGGGGCGGCGCCGCCGTCTGAACGCCTGGTGCCGCTGCGGCTGGGCAAACCGAAAGCGGCGCGCGAAAAGACCGTCGTTCGCATGCCCGACTTCGACGCGGTGGTGGCCGATCCGGTCTTGTACGCGCACGCCTCGCGCTTGCTGCACGTCGAAGCCAACCCGGGGAACGCTCGCGCCCTGGTGCAACGCCACGGCGACGTCGACGTCTGGTTGAACCCGCCGCCGCTGCCACTGTCGTCGCCCGAGATGGACGCGCTTTACGAGTTGCCGTACACGCGCCGGCCGCACCCGCGATATGGCGACGCGGAGATCCCGGCGTACCAGATGATCCGGTTCTCCATCACCATCATGCGCGGCTGCTTTGGCGGCTGTTCGTTCTGTTCGATCACCGAACACGAAGGCCGCATCATCCAGAACCGGTCCGAATCGTCGGTGCTGCGCGAGATCGCCACCGTCCGCGATACCGTCCCCGGTTTCACCGGCACCATCTCCGACCTGGGCGGCCCCACCGCTAACATGTACCGCCTGCACTGCAAGAGCCCGCAGATCGAAGCGGCCTGCCGGCTGCCGTCCTGCGTGTACCCGGCGATCTGTCCCAACCTGAAGACCGACCACGATCCGCTGATCGGCCTTTACCGCAAGGCGCGCCAGGTCCCCGGCATCAAGAAGATCTTGATCGCTTCGGGCCTGCGTTACGACCTGGCGGCGACGTCGCCCGCCTACGTTCGGGAGCTGGCCACCCACCACGTCGGCGGCTATCTGAAGATCGCCCCCGAGCACACCGAATCAGGCCCGCTGTCGAAGATGCTGAAGCCGGGGATCGGGTCTTACGAAAAGTTCAAGTATCTGTTTGATAAATATTCGCGCGAGGCCGGAAAAAAGCAGTATTTGATCCCATATTTCATCGCCTCGCACCCCGGGACCACCGACCGGGACATGCTGCAGTTGGCCCTGTGGTTGAAGAAGAACGGGTTTCGCGCCGATCAGGTGCAGGCCTTCCTGCCGTCACCGATGGCCAGCGCCACGGCGATGTACCACTCGGGCAAGAACCCCCTGCGCCGGGTGCGGCGCAACAGTGAGGACGTATTCGTGCCGAAGGGTTTGAAAGTGCGGCGCCTGCACAAGGCGTTTCTGCGCTATCACGATCCGCTCAACTGGCCGTTGTTGCGCGACGCTCTTGCCCGCATGGGCCGCGCTGATCTGATCGGCAGCGGCGCCCACCACCTGATTCCGCGCCACCAGCCGCCGGGCACAAGCGCCATCTCGTCGCGCGGGCCCAAACGGCGCGGCGACAAGATACGAACGCAGCACACCGGCCTGCGCGGCGTCTCGCTGCCGCGCCGCTAGCGGGTGCCCGCTAGCGGGCGAAGCTACATTCCCAGCGGGCGATCTCCGGTTCCAGGACCGGGCGTTCGTCCTGGTGTGCTTCGGCCAGCACACGCAGGCGGGCCAGCAGCGGTCGCGCTTCTTCGTGGCGTTGCTCGGCCAGCAAGCGCCGCAACTCGTATCGAAGGTGCACCATCTCTCGTGCCTCGAAAAAGTCCATCCAGTCCCCCTTCACGTAACACACTAGGGCGAGGAGATTTGCCGTCAAATTTTTCACCTGTCGCCGCGCCAGCGACGGGGCAAACGAGCAAATTTCCCCCAAAGACGCTAGATTCCGCCGCAGATCATGCTGCACGCCACCGACGACCTGCGCATCGAGAAGATCCGCCCGCTGATCCCGCCCGCCATCCTGATGGAGGATCTGCCGCTGTCCGAGTCGGCGTCGACGACGGTGGCGGAAAGCCGCGACTCCATCGCCCGCTGCCTGCGCGGCCGCGACGACCGGCTGGTGGTGGTGGTCGGCCCGTGCTCGATCCACGACGTGGGCGCCGCCCGCGAGTACGCCCAGCGTCTGCGCGGTCTGCTGCCCGAGATCTCGGACGCCTTGTGCGTGGTGATGCGCGTGTACTTTGAAAAACCGCGCACCACCGTCGGCTGGAAGGGCCTCATCAACGACCCGCACCTGGACGGCACCTTCAAGGTCAACGACGGCCTGCACCTGGCGCGCAGCCTGCTGCTTGATCTGGCCGAGCTGGGCCTGCCTTCCGGTTGCGAATTCCTGGACACCATCACCCCGCAGTACATCGCCGACCTGGTCAGCTGGGGCGCCATCGGCGCGCGCACCACCGAAAGCCAGGTCCACCGCGAACTGGCCTCCGGCCTGTCGGTGCCGGTCGGTTTCAAGAACGGCACCGACGGCAACATCCAGATCGCCATCGACGCCGTTCACGCCGCCAGCCACCCGCACCAGTTCCTGTCGGTGACCAAGCAAGGCCTGTCCGCCATCGTGGCCACGCGCGGAAACCCCGACTGTCACATCATCCTGCGCGGGTCCAGCAAAGGACCGAACTTTGAGGCCGAACCGGTGGCCAAGGCCATCGCCGAGCTGACCAAGGCCGGCCTGCCGCCGCAGTTGATGATCGACTGCAGCCACGGCAACAGCCGCAAGGATCCGAAGAACCAGCCGGCGGTGGCGCGCGACATCGCCGAGCAGATGCGCGCCGGCTCGCGATCGATCACCGGGGTGATGATCGAGAGCCACCTGGTGGGCGGGCGCCAGGATCGCGCGCCCGGGCGCCAGCTGACCTACGGACAAAGCATCACCGACGCCTGTCTTGCCTGGGACGACACCGTGCCCACGCTGCACCTGCTGGCCGCCGCCGTTCGCGAGCGGCGCGCCGCCGGCAAGGTCACGACACCCGCCAGCGCCGCGTCAGGCGCGCGCTGATTCGCTTCGCTTGTTTTCCCCTGACGCCCACCCGAGGAGGCCCGCGATGAAACGGCGACTGCGCGACACCATCCTGCTTTCCGTGATCGGCCTGGCGCTGACCACCTCTCTCGGATGTTACGGCCACTTCAAGCTGGTCAATGCGGTTCGCGATTTCAACGAAGGCGTCGGGCCCAACCGGGTGATGCGCAGCCTGGTGATGTGGGGCCTGGTGATCATCCCGGTGTACGAATTCGCCTGGCTGGGCGATGTGCTGGTGTTCAACGTGATCGAATTTTTCAACGGCGACCCGGCCGGTACCGCCGGACCGTCGACGACCGCCGCCGAAAAGCGGCAAACACTGCCCGACGGCACGAAGGTGCGCATCGCCCGCGTCTCGGCCGACACGGTTCGCATTCGCCACACCGACGCCGCCGGCCGCGACCAGGCGGTGGACATCGTCAAGGTCGGCGACCGCGCCGGCTACGTGCGCCGCCCGGGCGGCGCCATCGTCGGCACCGTCGAGCAGTTGCCCGACGGTCGATTGATGGAAACGCCGGCAGGCCGGTGATCGCCGATGGCTGATCCGACCGTGACCGCCGCCGGCGCCGCAACCGACCAGCCGGTCACCGCCACGCTGCTGGTCAGCTGCCGCGACCGCACTGGCCTGGTGGCGACGCTGTCGGATTTTGTCTTTCGCAACGACGGCAACATCGTCGACGCCGATCAGCACGCCGACCGGGAGACCGGACTGTTCTTCATGCGACTGGTCTGGGACCTGGCTCAGTTTCGCCTGCCGCGCGCCCAGCTGGACGGCGCGCTGGCCGAGATCGCCCGTCGTTTTGACCTGACCTGGGAGCTGACGTTTTCCGATATCCGGCCGCGGGTGGCCATTTTTTGCAGCACGCTGCCACACTGTCTTTATGATCTGCTGCTGTCGCACCAGCTGGACGAGCTGGGCGGGGCGCTGGCGCTGGTGGTCTCGAACCATGACGTGCTGGCGCCGGTGGCGGGCCACTTCGGCGTCCCGTTTCAGAAGATCCCCGTCGAGCCCGGGCGCAAGGACGTCGCCGAGGCCCAGCAGCAAGAGCTTCTGGATCAGCATCGCGTCGACCTGATCGTGCTTGCCCGGTACATGCAGATCCTGTCGCCGGCCTTTGCCGATCGCTGGTCGCGGCGGATCATCAACATCCACCATTCGTTCCTGCCGGCGTTCATCGGGGCGCGGCCGTATCACCAGGCGCAAGAGCGTGGTGTGAAGGTCATCGGCGCCACTGCCCACTACGTCACCAGCGACCTGGACCAAGGCCCGATCATCGAACAGGACGTCTGCCGGGTCAGTCACCGCGACGACGTGGACAACCTGATCCAGAAAGGCCGCGAGCTGGAACGCCAGGTGTTGACGCGAGCCGTGCGCAGCCACCTGCAGCGTCGCGTGCTGGTCTCGGGCAACCGGACGATTGTTTTCGCCTGATCAGCCGCTGCCCAGGTCGGCGCGCGCTTGTTTCAAAAGTGCGATCACGGCGCGGCGCACATCCTCGGGCGTGCTGACGGGTTCGGGAAAATCAAAGCGCAGGCGATCGCCGGCGGTCTCGACATCCAGGCCGTGGGCGTCGACGCCGACCATGCGGGCCCCCGCGGCGTCTTGTCCGGCCGCGCGGCAGTAGGTGACCAGCGCATCGGCGTGGTCGTGGTTCATATGCGCGCAGATCCCGGCGGCATCGGCGCGCAGCGGATCGTCGTCGGGCACACGCCGCACCGCCGCGCCATCCAGCCACGAGATGCGACCGAACCCGGCGATGAGGCGCAGCTCCTCGACGGCCAGTTCCCACAGCTGGAAGTCGTGGGTCCGAAAATAGCCGCGGGCTTGCGGATGCCGAGCCAGGTAACGCGCACGGGCGTCTGCTTTTTCGGACTCGGCGACGCGCGCCGCCACGCCCAGCAGGGACACCCGCCCACCCGCCTGCGGGTCGTCGGCCGCCGCTTGATCGCCGACGTACAAGCTGGCGCGCGGATCGGCCAGCAGATTCTTGGTGTGCGCCGCCAACGTGCTGATCAAGATGATCGGCTGCCCGCGCACCGACGGTGCGTACGGCGTCACGGATCCATATGGATAGCCGGCGCGGTGCACGGAGATCGTCGACAAAACGCCGGTGCGCTGGCCGTCGATAAGATTCCGAGCCGCGCGCGGCAGACTGTCGGTCGGGTTGGGCTTGGGATCGGTCATGCCGGCGTCGACGTGCATCTTACCCGCGCGCGACGATCGACGCGTCCTGAGTTGAACATGCGTCAGAATTTGCGGCAAACAAGCGAGTGTGTTCTGTAATACTGAAACCACAGCTTCGAAGATCGCTGTTCCTCAGTCTTGCTCTCAGCTCAGACTTACGTAAATTCACTGTGTGTCGTTAGCCATCGTCAGCCCTCGCACCGATGCCGACCGGACGGCTCTGGTCGGGCGCGCGGGCGTGGTCGATTCGACCATCGGCACGTCCGTGACCCCCGTCGAGGTGGTCGACGTGACGTTCGAGCCGGTGGTGCCCACGGCCCTGGCGGCTCGTCCGGCAATCGCCAGCGAGGACGATGGACGCCTGGACACGATCATGACGCTGGAAAGCGAACGCCGGGCCGAGCTGGGCGGATACAACCACCGCCACACCGACGGCGATTGTCCGATCTGCCGGCGCGCCGTCGCCGCCTATCGTTGAGGCGGAAGACCGGTCGTTGGAAAGTCCCGCCATCGCTTGCCAGTCCCTGCGCAAGGTCTATCCCGGCAACGGGCGGGGCGGCGCGAACGCGCCGGTGGTGGCCGTCGACCAAATCGACCTGCAGGTCGCGCGCGGCGAGTGCTTTGGTTTGCTGGGACCGAACGGCGCCGGCAAGACCACCACCGTCGAAATTCTGGAGGGCCTGAACGAGCCAACCAGCGGCGCGGTGCAACTGTTCGGCTTATCGTGGCGGCAGCAGGGCGATCAAATTCGCCAGCGCATCGGCGTGGCGTTGCAGGAGACACGGCTGTCCGAAAAGCTGTCGGTGGCCGAGACGCTGGAGCTGTTTCGCAGCTTCTACCGCCGGCCACGATCGCTGGACGCGTTGCTGGACGCGGTTCAATTGCAGGAAAAACGAACCGCGTGGGTGGGCAAGCTGTCCGGCGGGCAGAAGCAGCGGCTGGCCCTGGCGTGCGCGCTGATCGGCGATCCGGAGATCTTGTTTCTCGACGAGCCGACCACCGGTCTGGATCCGCAGTCGCGCCGGCAGGTGTGGCAACTGGTGAATGACTACCGCGCCGGTGGCGGCACGGTCCTGCTGACCACGCACTACATGGAAGAGGCCGAGCGGCTGTGCGATCGGGTGGCCATCGTCGATCGCGGGCGGATCATCAGCGAGGGCTCGCCGCGGGCGCTGATCGCCGCGCTGGGTGCCGACCATGTGATCGAGTTCGACGTGGGGGCGACGACCGGGACGGGATCAAACGCGGGCGAGCGCGATCTGGGTCCAACGCTGGAAGCGCTGCCGGCGGTGACGTCGGTGCGGCGCGAGGCGGCAAGCTGGGTGTTGGTGTCCAGCGAGCCGCACCGGGCGTTGCCGGCCTTGATCGCGGCGCTGCAGTCGCTGAGCATCCCTCTCGAACGCGTGGCCACGCGACAGGCGACTCTGGAAGACGTGTTCGTCGCGCTGACCGGGCGATCGCTGCGCGAGGACTGACCGGGCAGCTCAGGTCTGGCTGCGCAGATTGTCCTGCCAGGGCGACTGCACGCCGCTGTCGCACAACCAGAAGAACAGCGCCCGCTGCTCCAGATACTCGAGGGTGGCGATCTCCACCAGCACGGGCGACATGGCGTCGATGGCGGTGCCTTCCCATTCGAAGCCCGGGATGTTCTGGGTCAACGCGCGCAGGCCGGAGGTGGTGATCTTGTCGCGGCAACGCCACAGGTGCTGCACGGTCATCGCCGCCGCCTGACCGAAGGTGGCGGGGGGATTCAGTTCGGTCGGCAGGGCGATGCGATTGAGGCCCGCGCTCCAGCACAGCCAGCACAAGCTGTTCCATTCGCGGCGGGCCGCCCGCATCAGCGACGGCAACGAATCGCGCGCCAGCGGGAGTTGTTCGTCAACCTTGACCAGCGTCGGTTGCGGCTCGGCCGTCGCTGGCTTGGCGGCGGCGGTGGCGCCGTCTTCTTCGTCGTCGACGACGATCTCCTCGAACTCCCACTGCTCCAGCGCCACCGGGCCGTCCGGTAGCAGCGCTGAAAGATCGGGCAGCAGCCACGGCCGCGGGTGTTTGCCATCGGCGCGCAACAGCTCGGCGGTGGCCTGGCGAATGGCCATCAAGCGGGTGGCGAACTTTTGAATCGTCGCGCGAACGGCGGCCAGATCCTGATCGGGTTTGTCGGGCACTTCGCTGTACAACGTCTCGATGGTGCGGCGGGCGGGCCAGAAATCGAACACCGGGAACAAGGCGCGGCCGTATCCGAGCAGGAACGCGCGTTGTTCTTCCCATTCGGCGGGCAGGCTTTCGGCGTCGATGCGCGCGGCGATGGGGTGGCCGCGGTGCAATTCCAACAGGGCGCGCGTGACCTTCCCTTCGTGCAGCGTCGGGTCAAGCAGCAGCGCCGCGCTGACCAGATCCATCGAGACGTCGTCGGCGCCGTCACGGGCGGCGGCGATGGCGCGCAGAAGCTGGGGCGCATGGCCGCCGCGCCCGAAACCGTTCGCCAGCAGGGGCAGCTCACCGTTGGCGACCTTCATCATCTCAACCGCAAGCTCGCTGGCGGCCTGGTTGGTGAGGGGCAGCTGCAACCCGGACAGCCGCAGGCGCAGTTCGTCCGCTGATCGCGCGTCGGACGCGGCGCGCGCCGCCGCCAGCACCGATTCGCCCGTGCGCCCTTGCGATTCCAGCGTGTCGGCCAGGGCCAGCCAGCGGTCTGTGTCGGTGGCCGCGGGATCAGCGCTGACGGGCGGTTCGGCGGCCAGCGCGGGCGACTGGGCCAGCTCTTCTTTTGTGCCCGCCACGCCCAGATTCAGGCGCCGCACCTCCGTGCCGTTTTCGTCGTGCAGCGTCCACGGGCCCACCGCCTGATCGCGGTCGAACGCGCCGCGCTCCTCGGTGATGCGGCTGTTGGTGAAGATGCCGGGCGAAAGATTTGTGCGGCGGTACACGCCGTCGCGCTTGCCGGCACGAAACCATGATTCTTCCAGCAGCGTGCCGTCGGCCCGAAACCGTTGCCACAGACCCTGCGCCAGGCCCGTGTCGTATTCGTCGCGCTCCAGCAGGACGCCGTCGCGTGCCCAGCGCATCCACACGCCGTGGGCGTGCGCGTTCTCTGTGTAGGCCCCGACCAGCCAGCGATCGCTGTGCTCGTCGAAGCGCGCGGCGGCTATCACCGACGAGGGGCGGGGCGGAAACGGCTTGCCGCTGGGCAGGATGTGGGCGCCGCTGCGATCGTACCAGCGCTGCTCGACGAACGATCCCTGGTCGTAATCAAGCTGCATCCGCCAAGCGCCCATCGGCACGCAGCACACTTGCAACGGTTCGGTGGTGGGTGCGTCGCAGCCGTGCACGGTGACCGTGCCGTGCGGCTTGCCGCCTTCGTACGGCGTTTCGCGGGCCAGCGATCCGTCCGGGTGATAGAGGCGGGCGATCCCTTCGGCGGCGTCCCCGCGATAGGTGGTCTCCGAACGCAAGGTCCCGTCGCCGCGCCAGCCGCGGGTCAGGCCATGGCGGCGGCCTTGATCGTCGGTGTCGCTCACCTGCCATTCGTTAGCCTTCTCGACCCAGACCGCGGCGGCGGGGACTTCGGCGGGACGCTGCTCTGATCCAGCCATGGGGCAAAGATAGCGTGAAATCCCGGCTCCGGCGCGAAAAGCCGGGCGGTCAGTTCATGTCGGGATCATCGCCGTCAGAATCGCGCGGCATCCCGGCGGGCAGACCACTGTCCATGTCCTCTTCCGAGACGGGCGCCGAGATCCGATAGCTGGCGTTCAACCAGTTGCCGAGATCGGCAGAGCGGCAGCGCGCCGAACAGAAAGGATGGTATGGGCGGGCAGCGGCTCCCTCATCCAATGGTTTGCGACAGGTGGGGCAATTTCTTCCAGCCACCCTGCAAAGATAGGTGGGACCGATTCATCCGTCCAGTGACGGCCTGCGCCACCTGGGCCTCCGGAAAATATCCGACAAAAGCGCGCCGTCGAAGGTTGTGGAAACGAATTTGGAAGGGTAAAAGTACCGGGATCATGGCCAGGGGGGCGATCTTTCCACGCGCATTCGGCGCGTTTTACGGTCGATCGTGACCGAGACGGCGTCCCCGCCTGGGACCTCCGAGGCCGATCGCCGCCGGGCCGCCGCGCTGGAGCGTTACGCGATCCTGGGAAGCCCCGCCGAGCCAGCCTTCGATCGTCTGTGTCAGGCGGCGGCCAAGCTTCTGCGCACGCCATCGGCGGTGGTGGTGTTCGCGGACGGCGCGGGTGGCTGGTACAAATCGTGTTGCGGGTTCCGCCAGCCGCAGACCGGCGGCGGAACCACGCTGTTCGAAGCGACCATCGATCAGGACGGCGTGCTGCTGCTTGAAGACGCGGCCAGCGATTCGCGGTTTCGCAACGACGGATGGGTCCGCGGTGCACCGGGGGTGCGGTTTTTCGCCGGCGCGCCGTTGCGCACGCCGGAGGGCGTGAACGTGGGCACGCTGGCGGTGTTCGATTCACAACCGCGCGCGCCGTCGGAGATGGACTGCGAAGCGCTGCTGACCCTGGCGGCGGTGGTGATGGACGAGGCCGAGCTGCGGGCCGGCGCCGGCCATCGCGAGAGCGGACGCGCCGAGACCAGCAGCGCGCAGGAAGAACGGTTGGCCTCGCTGGGCACGCTGGCAGCGGGAGTGGCGCACGAGATCAACAACCCGCTGACGTACGTCCTGGCCAACGTCGGCTTCGTCGCCGATCGCCTGGACCGCATGGGCCGCAGCTTGCCGTCGGGCGTGACGCTGAAGTGGGCCGATGAACTGGGCGAGCTGGGCGCCGCGCTGGCCGAGGCGCACGAAGGCGCGCTGCGCGTGCGGCGCATCGTGCGCGATCTGCGCATCCTTTCGCAGAACGACGAAGAAAAGTCGGTCGCCGTCGATCTGCATCGCGCGCTGGAGTCGGCGATCACCGTGGCGCTGAACGAGATCGGCCCGCGCGCGCGGCTGGTCCGTCAGTTCGGCCCGGTGCCACCGGTCGACGCCAATGAGGCGCGGCTGGCCCAGTTGTTCTTGAACCTGTTGGTGAACGCCGCGCAGGCCATTCGTTCCGGCGCTCCCGCCGCCAGCGGATCGAACGGCAACGAGATCCGCGTCAGCACGGAGACCGACGCCGCCGGCCGCGCGGTGGTTCGCGTGCAGGACACTGGCAGCGGAATTGCCGGCGACGCCATCGGGCGGGTGTTCGATCCGTTCTTCACCACCAAGCCCCTGGGCGGCGGCCTGGGATTGGGTTTGTTCGTCTGTCACGGAATCGTCAAGGCGCTGGGTGGCGACATCGGCGTCGACAGCGCGCCCGGGCAAGGCACCACCTTTCGCGTGACGTTGCCCGCCAGCGAGCACGCCGCTGCCGAACCGTGCGCCGACGACGGCACTTCGGAACACACGCCGACACCCGGCGACGGCCCGTCGCGTCCGGTCTCTCCCACAAAGTAGGCAGAGAGATCGCGCGGCCCCGCGCGCGCAAGCGGATTCCGTGGCCGGTTTCGGGTAGAAAGAAACCCGCTTGGCGAAGATGACAGATCTCGTGCGCTCGCTGCGCCGATTGCCGCGCGTGGTGTGGTTGCTGGGGTTGGCCAGCCTGCTGAACGACGTCTCCAGCGAAGCGATCTTTCCGTTGTTACCGCTGTTCCTGTCGTCGATGGGAGCGCCGATGCGTTTCCTGGGATTGATCGAGGGCAGCGCCGACGCCTTGTCCAGCGTCATCAAGATGATCGCCGGGCGCCTGTCCGATCGAGGACCCCGCCGCTTGATGGTGACCGGCGGGTATTTCATGCCGGCCATCGCCCGGGCGGTGATCGCGATGGCGCTGGCGCCGTGGCACGTGCTGGCGGCGCGCCTGTTCGATCGGGCCGGGAAGGGCATTCGTTCCGGTCCGCGCGACGCCATGCTGGCCGATTCGGTCGACGCCGGCAGCCGCGGGCGGGCGTTCGGCCTCAATCGATCGATGGATCACCTGGGCGCGGCGCTGGGGCCGTTGATCGCCTCCAGTTTGCTGTGGCTGGGGGTGGGGCTGCGGTCGACGTTCGCGGTGGCGGCGGTGATCGGTCTATTGGCGCCGCTGGTGTTGTTCCTTCGCCTGCGCGAGCCGCCGGCGGCGGCGGGCACGGCCGAGAAGGCGGCGGCGGCCACTATCAGCGGCGCGCGCTTGAAAAAAGGCTTCGCGCCTTATCTGGTCGCCTGTGTCTTTTTCGCCCTCGGCAATTCGTCGGATGCGTTCTTGCTGGTGCGGGCGCGCGAGGTGGGCTGGTCGGCGACGTCGTTGCCGCTGATCTGGCTGTTTCATCACCTGGTGAAATCGGCGGTGGCCATCCCGGGCGGCGCGCTGTCGGATCGTCATTCGCGCGCCGTGGTGGTGGCGGCGGGATGGGCGGCGTACGCGGCCACGTATCTCGGTTTTGGTTTTGCGAACGCGCGCTGGCAAATCTTCGGACTGTTCGTGGCCTACGCGCTCTATCACGGCCTGGCCGAAGGAGCCGAGCGGGCCATCGTCGCCGATCTGTCCGAGACCGGCGCGCGTGGGCGAGCGTTCGGCCTTTATCACGGCTGCGTGGGCGTGGCGGCGCTGCCGGCCGGGCTGGCGACCGGTCTGTTGTGGGACGGGCTGGGCGCGCGCTGGGCGCTGGGTTTGAACGCGGCGTTCGCCGCGCTGGCCTCACTGTTCCTGGCCTCGCTGGCCTTCGGCGGCCCGCTGCGCCGGCGCGCTGGCTCGGTCTAGATCTCGTCGCCGTTCCTCTTGGCGATGGCCAGCTGTTCCCGGCGCTGGCGCAGCACCTCGCGCAGAATGATCTGCAGCGCCGCCACCACCGGGACGGCGACCACCGCGCCGATGACCCCGCCCATCTCGCCCAGGAACAGCACGGACAGCGTGACCACCAGCGGGTTGACGTGCACCGTGCGCCGAAAAATCAGCGGACCCAGCACGTTTCCTTCCAGCTGGCCGTAAGCGAGAAAGTACGCCACCGACGCCACCGCGTGCCACGGCCCACCGGTGAGCAGGGCGATCAAGGTGATGCCGGTGCCGGCGATGAATGGACCGGCGTAGGGGATGGTGCTGGAGAAACCGCTGATGAGCCCCAGCGGCAAGAAGAACGGCACGCCGTCGATGGCCAGAAAGACCGTCGTCAAGGTGGCGTTGATGGTGCAGATCAAGATCAGGCCACCGACATAGCCACCCACCGACTGATAGATTTTTTTGATGACGTTCCGGTAGACGGGGCCGTGCTGGGGTCGCGCCTCGCCGAGCGCTGCCTGCACCAAACGACCGCCGAAGATCAGCATGAACACGGTGAGAAAGAAGATCGACACCACAGCCGCTATCACGCTGATGATCCCACCCACGGCCGAGAGGATGGGCGCCGCTGCGCCCTCCAGCAGCTCGGGCGCTTTTTCTTCGAAGCCGCTGATGCGGCTGGACAGATCCATGCGCCCGTCCACGATCTGAAAAAGACGATTTGACCGCAGCGACTTGACATAGCTGGGCGCCGCTTTGACCAGCGCCTTGCCCTGGCGGATGGCGGGCGGAATGATGGTGACGGCCAGGCCGGCCTGCAGGCAGACCACGCCCAGCATGACCAGGGCGATGGCCAGGGACCGCGGCACCCGGCGCCGCGTGAGCATGGAGACCACGTGATCGAGGGCGATCGCCAGCAGCGCCGCCGTGGCGGTCAACGTCACCGCCACCAGCGCATGACTGACGGCCAGCACCAGCGCCGCCACCAGCAGGACGCCGGCGCTGATGGTGAACACCGTCTTCAGCGTGACCTGCGAGCGACGAACTTCCGGATCGGTGGGTGTCAGCGGCGCCTCCCGGGCCGGACGTTAACGCGCGCGATCGCCACCGTCGAGGAGGATCGGCCAACGTGGCGCCGATTGGCGCGGGCGATCAAAGTACGGCGCGCAGAAAATCCACCGTGCACCGCTGCTGGATGACGGCGAAGCCGTGCGCGGCGACGCGCGCGCGGGCGGCCGGGTCGGCGAGAAATTTCAGGCAGGTCTCGGTCAGGCGCGGATAGTCGGCGAAGGCCACACCGTCGGCGAACGGCGCCTCGCCGGCGGGATCGCTGCCGCGTTCGGAGACCACGAAGCAGCGGTTGGCCAGCAGATATGACACCCGCACGATCTCGAACACCTTGGCGTCGTACAGGTGCAGGTTCAGCACGATCTTCGCCCGCGCG
Organism: Polyangia bacterium; assembly: GCA_036493295.1. Lineage (GTDB taxonomy): Bacteria > Myxococcota_A > Polyangia > Fen-1088 > Fen-1088 > DATKEU01. The sequence continues at coordinate 48,239 of DASXQB010000226.1, forward strand.
ATCAGCGTGTCGCGCGCTGGGCCGTAGACGCCGAACACCGGGACGACGTTGGCGCCGGTCTCGTGCAAGGCCTGCAGCACCGCCACCCGCCGCTCCACCAGCGAGCCGGCGAACAGCACGTCGATGTCTTGCTGGGCAGCGGGCGCGATACGGGTCAGCTCGGGCACGTAGCCTATCGGCACATGCCGGGCAGCCACGCCGTGGCGGGCGAGGGCGGCGATGTTGGCCACGCTGTAATCCCAGACCACGTGGCGGCGATAAAGGGCCAGCAGTTCGGGCGTCAGCCAGGGCGAATCGTCGTAGATCTGTTCCAGGTTGTAGAGGATCGAATCGGGCGCCAGGTGGTGCGGCAGATTGAACTGGGTGATCAGGTTGGCGCCAAAAATAATCAGACGGCGGTCCGCGTGGTCCGTGCGATCGCCGAGGATCGCATCGTGGCCCAGGGTCAGCAGCGCGTGGTGAACCGACTCGGCGGCTTCACGAAAGGCTTCGCCGTGGGCGTATCCCGGTTCGCTGGCGATGGTGACGGCGAATCGCTGCGGGCGATCAACCACCGCGACCGCCCGTCGGTGATTTGCCTCTGCCGGTCATCCTGCGCCAAGATTACGCTGGCGCCGGAATTTTCGCGCCCCCCGCGATGACCACGTCCATCCCGTCCCCGCCACCCGCCGCCCTGCCCAGGGTGTCGATCATCGTGCCGGTGTGGAACCAGTGGGCGCTGACCTGGAAATGTTTGATGGCGATCGCCGCCCACACCGCCGACGTTCCGCACGAGGTCATCGTCGTCGACAACGGCTCGACCGACGACACCGCGGCGGCGCTGCGCGCGCTGGAAGGCGTCCGCCACCGGCGCAACGACACGAACCTGGGTTTCGGCACAGCCTGCAACCAGGGCGCGCAGATGGCTCGGGCGCCGCTGCTGGTGTTCCTGAACAACGACACCGAGCCGCAGCCGGGCTGGCTGTCCGCAATGCTGCGGGTGGCGGACGCCGATGCGCGCGTGGCGGTGGTGAACCCGCGCCTGGTGTTTCCCGACGCGACCATCCAGCACGCCGGTTTCATCGTCGCCTACGGGTTTCCCTATCCGGTGTCGCTGATCCCGCGGGAGTACAAGAAGCCGGCCACCGCCGCCAACGAGCGCGTCGAGCTGCGAGCGGCGTCGGCGGCCTGTCTGCTGGTCCGCGCGGCGATCTTCGGCACGCTGAAGGGATTTGACGAGACGTTCATCAACGGCTACGAAGACATCGATCTCTGTTTTCGAGTGGTGCGCGGCGGCGGGCGGATCATCTATGCGCCCGACGCCGTGGTGCTGCATCACGAGGCGATGAGCGGGGGCCGCTTCAAGAACGAAGCCGTGAACCTGGATCGGTTTCAACAGCGCTGGATGGGCAAGTGGGACGGGTTTGACTACGACTATCGAACCAACGCCGGGCGGGTGGCGACGGATCCGGCGCGGCCGGGCGTCAGCGTGGTGGTGGTAGCCGGGAACGCGCTGCCCACGGCGACGCCATGTCTGGAAAGCCTGCTGGCCTGTACGGGCCCGCAGGACGAGGTGGTGATCGTCGACGACGGGTCGGTGGGCGCGTCGGCGACGGCGCTGGCCCAGTTCGCGGCGCGCGAGCCGCAACTTGCGCGTCTCTTGCGTTTGAACGACTGGCAAGGTTTCGGGCGGGCGGCGCAAGCGGGTCTGCGCGCCGCCACGCGCGACTTTGCCGTGGTGATGCCGGCCAATTTGAAAGTGAGCGGGCGCTGGCTGGATCGCTTGCTTGGGCAACTGGGCGCCGACAGCAGCATCGGCGTGCTCACGCCGTCGGGCAGCGGCAACCCGGTGCAGGGCGGCGGGCCGCTGTTCGCGCCGCCCGACGCGCGCGTCACCGGGCGCTCGTCGGTGCTGGACAAGCTGGTGACGGCGGGCCCGCGCACGACGGCGGTGCCGGCGACCGCTTGCCTCTGCGGGCGGCGGGCCACGCTGCTGGCGCTGGCGGATGATCCGGCGCTGCTGCTGGGCGAAGAGGCGACGGCGCTGGCGGCCCGTCTTGCACAGAGCGGCCTGCGGCTGGCGGCGGCGCAGGACGTCTTCGTCGCGCGCATCAACCAGCAAAGCGCCGAGCCCCGTCCGGTCGAGCGCGAACGATATCTGATCCAGCAAAGCGCCAATCTGGCCGCCGAGCGACTGCGAGAGACCACCCCCGTCGGGGCGCCGCCCGCGCGTGTCACCACCGTGTCGCCGCAGCTTGGCCGCGCCAGCATCGTCATCTTGGTGCGCGACAACTTGTTGCTGACCGTCGAGTGTGTCGAATCGATCTATCGCCACACCCACCACGACTTCGAGCTCATCGTCGTCGACAACGGCTCGGCGCCCGACGTCGGGGCGTTCTTTGCGAGCCTGCAAGCGCAGCACGGCAACGTGGTGCTGATTCGCAATCCTGACAATGAAGGCTTCCCGTTCGGCGTGAACCAGGGCTTGGCCGCCGCGCGCGGGGAATTCGTGGTGTTGCTGAACAACGACGTGGTGGTCACGCGCGGCTGGCTCAGTCGGCAACTGGCCCTGCTGGCGGTGGATCCGCAGGTGGCCGTCGTCGGTCCGGTCACCAACGCCACCAGCGGACCGCAGCTGGTCGGCACCGCGACCTATGCCGGCCTGGGCGATGTCGACGCCTTCGCCGCGCAGTGGGCGATCGAGCACGCCGGCGAGATGGCCTTCGTTCCGCGGCTCACCGGCCTGTGCATGGTGATGCGGCGATCGCTGGTCGACAGCATCGGCGGCATGGACACCATCTTCGGCTACGGCAACTGCGAGGACGACGATTTTTGCCTGCGCGTCCTGCGCAGCGGGCAACAGATCGCCGTCGCCTACGACGTCTTCATCCACCACCACGGCAGCGCCACGTTCAAGGCGATGTCGCTGTCCGCCAGCCGGATGGTGGCCGACAACTGGGCGCTGTTCTGCGAAAAGTGGCAACACCAAAGCCAGGTCCACACCGCCGAGGCGCTGCGCGTGCTGGCCGGCGCGCGCCGGTTCGATCCCGCCGCCGATCCGATCCCGGTTGTGTACGGGGAGATCTTTCACCCGGGCGCCGCACCGCTGGCGCTGGACACGCCCCACCGGCAGCGCCTGCTGTGCATTCCCGATCTCACCGACGACGCCTGGCTGCTGGCGATGGACGGCGTCTTTCGCGCGCTGACCAATCGCGATCCCGTGGCGGTCGTGGTTCGCGTTGATCCGCCCAGCGCCGTTACCGTCGACCGCGCCGTCGCCGGCGTGAAGGCGATTCTGTCCCGTCAGGGCCGCTCGCTCGACGATGCCCCCGATGTCATCATCGAAGCCAGCGCTATTGCCCCCCGCGATCGCGGCGGGCTTTACACCGCCGCAACCGCCTTCATTCCGCTGCCCGGTTCCCGCGCGCGCTTCCTGGCCCGCGAAGCAGTCGCTTGCGGGTTACCGATCGTCGTTGCCGAAGGCGTACGCGGGTTCGTCGACCAGCGCCGTTAGACGAACGCGCGGCTAGTGATCGTCGTGCTCGTCGGCGTGCGGGTCGGGCAGGGGATCGGGCGCCTTCTGGGGCGGGGGCATCGAGACCTTGGTCGATGCCGTGCCGTCTGAATCGCCGGCGACCATCGCGCCGGCGGTCAGCATCAGGCCCGAGATCGAGGCCGCGTTTTGCAGCGCCACGCGCACCACCTTGGTCGGATCGATGACCCCGGCCTTCAGCAGATCGCCGTACTCCTCGGTGGCGGCGTTGTAGCCGAAGGCGCCTTTGCCTTCGCGCACCTTCTGCACCACCAGCACGCCGTCGACGCCGGCGTTGTCGGCGATCTGGCGCAGCGGCGATTGCAGCGCGCGCCGCACGATGTTCACTCCGTACTGGCGATCGTCGTCGAAGGTCAGCTTGTCCAGGGCGCTGATGCACCGGACCAGCGCCACGCCGCCGCCGGGGACGATGCCTTCCTCGGCCGCCGCGCGGGTGGCCATCAGGGCGTCCTCGACGCGCTCTTTCTTTTCCTTCAGCTCGCCTTCGGTGGTGCCGCCGACCTTGATGATGGCGACGCCGCCGGCCAGGCGGGCCAGCCGTTCGTGCATCTTCTGCTTGTCGTAGTCCGAGTTGGTCAGCTCCATCTCGCGGCGAATCTGGGCCATCCGCCCGTTGATGGCGTCCTTGGTGCCGCCGCCTTCGATGATGGTGGTGTTGTCCACGTCGACGATCACCTTCTTGGCCTGGCCGAGATCGTCCAAGCTGACTGCGTCCAGCTTGATGCCCGAGCCTTCCATGATCGCCTCGGCGCCCAAGACCACGGCGATGTCACGCAGGGTCTCCTTGCGGTTCTCGCCGAAGGCCGGCGCCTTGACTGCGCAGCACTGGAAGGCGCCGCGCAGCTTGTTCACCACCATGGCGGCCAGCGCCTCGCCCTCGACCTCCTCGGCGATCACCAGCAGCGGGCGTCCCTGGCTGAGCACCTTCTCCAGCACCGGCAGCAGATCGCGCAGCGCCGAGATCTTCTTTTCGAAGACCAGGATGTACGGGTTGTCCAGCTGGCACAGCAGCTCGTCGGCGTTGCTGATGAAGTAAGGCGAGATGTACCCGCGATCGAACTGCAGGCCGTCGACCAGCTTGAGGACGGTCTCGACCGACTGGTTTTCTTCGACGCTGATGACACCGTCCTTGCCGGTCTTCTCCATCGCGTTGGCCAGGATCTCGCCGACCTCTTCGTTGCCGTTGGCGCTGATGGTGCCGACCTGGGCCATCTCTTTTTTGCCCGAGATCGGCTTGGACAGCTTCTTCAGCGCGGCGATCACCGCTTCGGTCGCCGCGTCGATGCCGCGCTTGAGGTCGACGGGTTTGTGGCCGGCGGCGACCAGGCGCACGCCTTCGCTGAAGATCGCCTGCGCCAGCACGGTGGCGGTGGTGGTGCCGTCGCCGGCGGCGGCGGCGGTCTTCATCGCCACCTCCTTCACCATCTGCGCCGCCATGTTGGCGAACGGGCCGTGCAGGTCGATCTCGTTGGCCACCGTGACGCCGTCCTTGGTCGCCAGCGGCGCGCCCCACGGCCGGTCCAGCACCACGAAACGGCCACGCGGGCCCAGCGTCACCTTGACCGCATCGGCCAGGACGTTGACTCCCTCCGACACCTTTCGCCGCGCCGAATCCGAGAAGATGATCTTCTTAGGTCCCATGATCCTCCTTGACGGGTTTGCCTGCCGGTCTGGTGCCCGTCGCTGGCGCCCGCCCGTCGGCGAGTCCAGCGCGGCCCTGCGACCGTGCGGAAAAAAGAGAAGCATGAGCCGATCGATCGGTCAAGACCGACGGTCGCTCTTGGCGTCGGTTTGCCGTCGGCGCGGCGGCGGCGAAGCGTCAGACGGCCATGCGCAGGGGCTGGGCCAGGCTGGGCGTGCGGAAGGCGGCGGCCGCCTCGGATTCTCCGCCGGCCCGCGGCGCGGCCACCGCGCGGTCAAAGCACAGCATCATCGGGCGGCTGTCGGTGAACGGGCCGGCCGCTCCTTCCAGCGCAGCGTCCAGCGCCAGCGCGCTGCTGAAGGATAGCTTGCCCAGAAGGCGGCGAATCTCGTCGGCGCGGTAAAGGCCGGCGCTGGCCCCCAGCGGTCGGCCGAAATCCTGGTCGCTGTTGTTCCAGGCATATCGATACAGCCCATGCGCGAACCGGGTCAGGGCGGGGACGCGCTGGCTGCGCCGCGAGCGCTGCGAGTGGCCGGTGTTTTCGCCCAGCGCCAGCGCGCAGCCCAACGCCCGCGGTTCGATGTCCAGGGCGCGGGCGGCGTCGGTGAGGCAGAAGTCGCGCACGAACAGCGTGTCGTCGCTGGCCAGCAGCACGTGGCGATGCGGCGCCAGCAGCGCGGGCAGTTGCTTGGCCAGATCGCGTTCGGCGACCAGCGTGGCGAATGGATGCTCGGCGGCGATAGCCTGATAGAGGCGGGTGTCGTCGGCGCCGCTGGCCTGGTACAGGACCTTGACGTCGATCTGCGTTTGGTCCTGGCAATGCCGGGCGAACGTGCGCAGCGTCTGGTCGACGGCCGCGGCGCCGTTGCTGCTGAGGATCAGCACCAGCGTGGCGGCGGGCGCCGTGTCGACGGTGTTCGGGTCCACCGGCAGCGAGGCAAGCTGCAGCGCCGCCCGCCCGCATTCGGGATCGATCTCCAGGGCGTGGCGATAGAACGGGCGCGCCTCGGCCGGGTGCCCGGCGGCGACGGTGATGTCGCCGGCCAGGATCAGCGCATCGACGTCGTCGCGGTTGGCGATCAGCACCGGGGCGATCACCTTGCCGGCGTCCTCGCAGCGGCCCGCATCCAGCAAGATCGCGGCCCGCGTGCGGCGAAAGTCGGCGTTGTTCGGATCGATCTCGCAAGCGATCCCGGAGGCGATCTGCGCCGGCTGCAGCCGCTCCATCGCTTGATGGACGATGGCCAGATCGTTCCACGCTTCGCCACAGGAGGGGTGGGCGGCCACGAATCGTTCCAGCTCGGCGACGGCCAGGGCCAGCTCGTCGCGCGCCACCAGGCGATTGACCACCTCCACGCAAGCTTCATACGCCGCCGCTGGATTGGCGGCGCGTGCCGCGGCGTCGATGGCCGCGAAGTTGTCACGGATGATGCCCGCCAGCTCGCCGTCGTCGTGGCAGAGCTCGGCGGCGCGTCTCACCGAGGCGCGCGCGTCAGCCAGGCGGCCGGCTTGATAGCACACCACCGCCAGATCGTTGTGGGCGATGGCCAGATCCGAATGGGCGGCGACGATGGCGCGCAGGCTGTCCACCGCCTCGGCCCAGCGGCATGCCTCGATCAAAAGGCTGACGGAGACCAAACGGGCCTGGTACTGCGCTTGACGAATGGAGATGGTTTCCATGACACGCTCCTGATGGTTTCAAACCAGGGTTCAGCAAGGCCGGTGCCAGCACGACCCGCCAAAACCGCGGGCCTTCGCCGGGCCGGCGGTCGTGGCGCGCGTCAGGCTTGTGTCGCCGTCGCACTTCTGACGCGGGCGAAAGTTATTTTTCCGGCGGCCCTCAAGTTTTTCGTCGGTCCGGCCGATGGCACCATGGGGGAGCAAACCATGCCCATGGACATCAGCGGCGCCACGCCGAACACCTCAGTCGATCCGTCGGACAACTTCGGCGTCAGCGTGCTCAAGAAGTCGCACAACAACCAGAAGATGGTCGGTGAGGCGGCCGTGAAGCTGATCGACCAGAGCGGCCAGGTCGCGTCGCCCCAGATGACCAAGACCGAAGACGGCCACATCTCGGTCCGGGCGTAGGCGTTTCGTCGCGCGAGTCGCCCGGTTAGCCGATGATCATGTCTTCGCGCGCGGTCGGGTTGCCGCCGCTGGCGGTGAAGCGGCGGACGTTCCAGGCGGCGAACAGCGCGTGCGGCGGTTGGCCGCGCAGGGCCTGGGCGTAATAGCGCGACACCACCGGCGCCATCATGAAGCCGTGGCCAGAGAAGCCGCAGCACACGAAGAATCCCGGCACGTCGGGTAGCTCGCCGACGATGGGACTGCCGTCGGGGCTCAGGTCGTAAGGCCCGGCCCACTGTCGCACCACCTTCACCTCGCCGAGGCGCGGGATGACGTCGATCATCCCGCGCGCCACCTTCTCCACGAACGACAGCCGCGAGCCCAGGCGCACGGTGCTGTCGTGCGGATCGGGAAGCGAGACGCCGCCCACCACCTCGCCGCGCAACGACTGCGAAAAATACAGCCCGGTCTCCAGCACCGAGACCATTGGCTTCAAGAAAGGCTTTAAGGGTTCGGTGGACAGGATCTCGTGCCGGGCCGGCCAGTCGGGCAGGGCGCCGCCGGCCAGCGCCGCCACCTGCGGCGACCAGGCGCCGGCCGCGCAAATCACCCGGCCGGCGGTCAGCGTTCCGCGCGGCGTGGTTAGCACGAAATCGTCGCCGCGCCGATCGATGGCGCTGACCGGTGTGTCGGTGAAGATGGCCACCCCGCGGCGGGCGGCGGCGCGCGCGTATCCCCACAAAAACGGCCAGGGAAAGACGATGGCGTCGGTCGGGTTGTAGCAAGCGCCGACGTACGGGGCGGCGTCGATCTCCGGGACGATCGCCTGCGCCTCGTCGACGGAGATCTGGCGGGTGGGCACGTCGCAGCGGTTCTGCAGGGCCACGTAGCGCGCCAGGCGATCCAGCGCCGTCTTCGTGCGCGCCAAAAACAGATAGCCGCCCCGCCGCATCCAGATGTTGATCCCCATCTGCTGGGCGAAGGCGGCGCAGATGGCCATTGATTCTTGCATCAGCCGAATGTTCAGCTCGGTCGACCATTGCTGGCGCAGGCCGCCGCCGTTGCGGCCGGAGGCGCCCCAGGCCAGCGTGTGCGCGTCCAATACGACGATCCCGCGTT
>DASXQB010000227.1:0-5900 GCA_036493295.1 Polyangia bacterium
CCGCCGCTGCCGGTGCCGCCGGTCCCGCTGTTGCCGCCCGTGCCGTTCTGACCGGGCGAGCTGTTGCTCCCGCAGGCTGGAACGACCAACGCGAAAACCAACGCAACGGTGAAAGAACATCCCGGGACCGAGTCACGTTTCTTCATTGCATGCCCTCCGAATGGCCAACTAGGCCATCTTGTACCATCGCGCAAAAACGGGCATGTAAAACGTTTGATCTTATGCCGAGGGTCGCGCCCGGGTAAGCAAATCGGCCAACAGTGACAGCTAGAGTTGACAGATTGATCGATTTTCAGACGTCGCGGTCGGCTTGACCGCGGTGGCGCACGCGACGGCCCATCGAAAATGATCGCTCAACCATTCTTGGTACTACCCCGAACAAACCACCACCCCCGTGCACTGCCAGCGCGCCACCTCGGGTGTGTATTGGCACGTCTGCGGCTGCTGGATGCCGCCATTGGATTTGGTGGGGCAGTCAGACTGGCTGTGGCAAGTGTCGGTCGCGCCGCGACAATGATAGCCGGTCAGGCTGCCGCAATAGCCGCCGCTGGCCGGCGAACACAGGCCGCTGGTGCAATCGGCGTCCACGTGGCAGGTCGATGGTACGCACTGGTTCGTGTGGACGGCGTTGCCGCCAAATAGATCGGAGCAGCCGCAGACGGAATCAGCCGGGCAGTCGTCGTCGATCAGACATTGATCGGCGGTGCACGCGTGCCGGACACAGTGCAGTTGGGGAAAGCCCGCGTCGCTGCCGCATTCGCTGTCGGTGTTGCAACTGGTGGTGCCGGCGTCGACCACCAGCCTCGACGGTGCGCAAATCACCGGCACAGGCCGGTGCGGAACATCGGCGCCCACGCCGCCCGTGCCGGCGCCAATCCCACCCGTGCCACTGCCGCCGTTGCCCCCCGTGCCGGGCGTGACGGCCGCCGAGGAGCCACAACCGGCGGCGACCACGGACAACATCGCGCCAGCCACCGAGACGACCACACCCAACGAAAGCAATCGCAGTTTCATGCGGCGATCATGCAGCAACGCATGTGCCACAACAAAAAGGCAGCCGCCTGCGCGCCTGGTCCGCCACCCGCGCGATCGCTCGGTCGCGCCCGCCTTCAGTTTTCTGACGCCTCGACGGGCGCGTGTCGCGGTCGCGCTAGCTGCCGAACTTGCTGAACAACCAGAACAGCGATCCCGACAACAAGATCGACACCGGCAGCGTCAGCACCCACGCCATCAGCAGGCTGCGCACGGTGGCCATCTGCAGCCCAGAGTGATTCGCGGCCATGGTGCCGGCCACGCCCGACGACAGCACGTGGGTGGTGCTGACCGGCAAGCCGAAGGCGTCGGCCGCGCCGATGGTGGCCATGGCGGTCAGCTCGGCGGCGGCGCCTTGGGCGTACGTCAGGTGGTCCTTGCCGATGCGCTCGCCGACGGTGACGACGATGCGCTTCCAGCCGATCATCGTGCCCAGGCCCAATGCGATGGCGACGGCCACCTTGACCCAGCCGGGGATGAACTTGGTCGCCTTGTCCAGGTGCTTGCGATAGTTCTTCAGCACGTCGGCGTCGGCGGGACCGATCGACGCTTGCGGGGTCTTCTCCACCAGGCGCAGGGCTTCGCTGACCAGGTACATGTCGTTGCGGAAGTTGCGGGTGTTCGCCGCCGGCACGTGCTTGAGCTCTTTGTAGATCGACATGTCGTGGCCGATGCCGGTGACCAGCTGGCGCACGCCGCCCAGGGTGTTCGCCTGCAGCGCGCGCGAGCGCACGAATTCGGTGACTTCCGCGCGGCCGTCGCTGCTGACGGTGCCGGCGCTGGGGTAGTGACCCAGGGCCTCGGCGGCCTGCGCTGAAACCGCGACGAAGTCCTGCGATTCCTTGGCCGACACGGCGTGGTTCAACGCGTAGGCGGTCGGCACCGTGCCGATCAAGATCAACATGATGAGGCCCATGCCTTTTTGCCCGTCGTTCGAGCCGTGGGCAAAGCTGACGCCGGTGCAGGTCAAAAGCAGCAGGCAGCGAATCCAGAACGGCGGCGGCGCGGTTCCGACCGGCGCGGTGTACAGCGCCCTGTTCTTGACCAGCTTGCGCATGCCGATCAACAGCAGCGCGGCCACGGTGGCGCCCACCAGCGGCGACACCAGCAACGACTTGCCGATGCTCCCGGCCTGCTTCCAATCGACGCCGCTGGTGGCGGTGTGCACGGCCAGCAGCTGATTGGCCAACCCCACGCCGATCACCGACCCGATCAACGTGTGCGAGCTGGACGACGGCAGACCGAAGTACCAGGTGCCCAGGTTCCAGATGATCGCCGCGGTCAGCAGCGCGAACACCATGGCAAAGCCGGCGCCGCCGCCCACCTGCAAGATCAATTCAACCGGCAACAGCGAGATGATCCCGAACGCCACCGCGCCGGTCGACGTCAGCACGCCCAGGAAATTCCACATCCCCGACCACACCACCGCCACGTGCGGCGACAGCGAGTGCGTGTAGATGACGGTGGCCACCGCGTTGGCGGTGTCGTGAAAGCCGTTCACGAACTCGAAGGCCAGCGCCACCAGCAGCGCAACGCCCAGCAAGACGTACGGCATGACAGAGCCCATCCGCACTTCGGCCAGATCGCCCAGTATCTGACTGCCGACGTACCCAAGGCCGATGACCAGCGCGATCAGGAAGACGATCACGCCGACGCGTCCCGGGCCCGCTTTCATCTTCTCGTCCAGTCGCGAACCGGCCGGGCGGTTCTGTTCCAGGGCAATACCGGTGGTCGTCATCAGTGGCCGCCTTTCAAGAGGCGAGCACCATAACGGCCCGGCCGCGGCGCCCCGGTTAACTTCTGGTGACTTTGCAGTGACGGCGCGAAGGCCGCCCTGAGACTGTGCCCGACGAACGCGCCGCCGGTCTGCCGCTGGCAGTCAAGGCAAGGCCATGACATCAGTGAAATTTGTGCCTGCCGGTCGGGCCACCGGCGTCTGTAACAAACAGATGAAGGCGAATGCTGTCCTGTCTGGCTTTTTGGTTTTGGCAGCGACGGGGTTGGCGGCGTGTGGTCCGGGAGCCGTCGGCCAAGGGGGAAGCGGCGGCGCGGGAGGCGCGGCGGTGGTTGACGCTGGGGTCGACCAGGGCAGCACCGCCGGCACGGGCGGTGGCAGCGGTGGCAGCAACGGCGGCACAGGGGGTACCGGTACGGGTGGTGCCGGCTCGGGCGGCGCGGCGGTGGTCGATGCGGCGCCCGACGGCACCGGCGACGTCTCGTCGAACTGCACCGTGAATGGCAAAGAGCTGTGCGAGGACTTTGAAAGCGGCGCCATCAACCCGAAGGTCTGGGGCATGAAGACCACCACCGGCACCAGCCTGACCGTCGATGGTGAACACGTTCACGGCGGCACGCACGCGCTGCACGTCAAGCTGGTGGCCGGGCAAAGCAACACCGCGCAGATAACCGACGCGGTCACCTTCCCGGCCACGAACAACACGTTCTACACGCGGGCGTTCATCTACGTCAGCCCCGACCTGCCCTTCGACATGATGGGCGGATTCCACATGGCGTATCTGCTGGCGACAGGGAACAACGATCTTGGCTTCGTCGAGGCGGGCCTGGCAACGGCCGGCAACAAGCAGTACCTGGGCTATTCGGAGTATTACGGCGCCGGCCCCGACGTCCACGCGCACGGCCCGACGTTCACGGAGTTCGGCCCCGACTCGTCGACGCGGCTGGTGCCGCAGACGTGGATTTGCCTTGAACTGATGCAAGGCGGGAACGCCACCACCACCATGCGCCGCGTGTGGGTCAACGACAAAGAGCTGCCCGAGCAGGTCAGCAACTTCAGCGATCGCAAACCACCGGCGTTCAGCCTGATGTCCATCGGCGTGTTGCAGTACCACCCAAGCCCGATCTTGACCGACATCTGGATCGACGACATCCGCGTCAGCGCCAACAAGATCGGCTGCGGCGATTCGCCCGACGCCGGCCAGTAATCAGCACCAGATCAGCGCGAAAACCCCTCGTCGGTCAGGGTGCCCAGGAACGCCACGATGGCGTCGATGTCGCGATCGTCCAGCGCCGCCGTGTCGCCTTGCCGCCGGTTGTAGGGAATCGAATTGATGTTCACCTGACCGCGAAACTTGGTCGGCACGTCTTCGAATTTCACCTTCGATCGGTACCAGCGCATCGGATCAACGGCGCGCGTGGCATAGAAGGCCACCACGTCACGCAGGTTGTCGAAGACGCCGTTGTGCATGTACGTCGGCCGCACGGCCACGTTGCGCAGCGACGGGGTACGAAAACTGGCGCACCATTTTTCGTCGTGCGACGGCACCTGGGTGTCGGTCCGTTCGCACAGGCCCAGATCGAACGGCGGCGCGCCCGGGGTGACCGGTCGCTTGTGGTTCTTGGGCGCGGCGACGGCGTCGAAACCGTAGTCGGTGAACATCGATCGTTCGGGCGTCGGCGACGTCACCGTCAACAGGTGGCAGGACGCGCAGTTGCCCTTGTCGGGATCTTTGAACAGCGTCAGGCCCCGCGCCTCGATCGGGGTCAGCACGGCGTGGCCGCGAATGTACGCGTCGTACTTCGACGAAAACGGCGCCATGGTCGGGCTGGTCAGGAACGCCTCCAGCGCCTGGCCCAGGCCCGCCACGGCGCGCGCGGCGTCGGACAGCGGCGTGTGCAACGTCTGCTCAAAATCGGTGGCGTAGCCGGCGGCGCGCAGCTTGGCGGCGATGGCGCGGGCGTCGCGGTTGTTCATCTCGTCGGGGTTGGTCAGCGGCTGGCGCACCAGCGCAGCGATCGAGTCGGCGCGCCCGTCCCAGAAAAAACCGCCGAACGCACTGGGCACCGGCGCATCTTCTTCCTGGTAGTAATGAAAACGTGGGACGAATTTCAGGTACAGCACCGACGGCGTGCTGCGCCGGGCGAAATGTCCGGGGCGACTGCCGCGCGCCACGCCGTTTTTCGAGCCGTTGACGCCAGCAAAACCGTGCCGGGGATCGTGGCAACTGGCGCAGCTGGTCCCCGCCGGTTCGGACAGCGCCTTTTCGAAGAACAGCCGCCGGCCCAGCGCGACGATCGGCGTCTCGACATCCGCGCGGGCGGGCGCAGCCGACGCGGCGACCGTCGCGAGAACCGCCGCGGCTGCCGCTAGTGCAGAAAGCCTTGCTTGTCGCACGCGATCTTGTCGGTGGCGCTGTTGATCGCGCAGGTATCCATCAGCACGCCGTCGTGGCGATACTCGCGGGCCGTCCAGCCGCCCACCGCGCGATCGAGCACCAGGAAGCCGAAGCTGCTCATGTCGGCGATGGCGTCGGCCACCACGCCGGGCGACGGCTCGTCGCCACCGCTGGCCGCCGGACCCAGCGGGAACGGATCAGGCAGGTTCAGATCCAGGTTGTCGCCACCGTTGCCGGACAGGATCGAGATCGGGTGCGGCGTGGAAAAGTCGATCGCCTCGAAGATGTGGTTGTGGCCTTCCAGCGTCAGTTTGATGTTGGGCGGGAAGAACGCCGAGCCGAACGTCGCCTGCATGACCGACAGCAAAGCCGGGTTGCCGCCGGACGGGTTCGCGCCGGCCACCGACGTGTACGCCAGCAGCGGGTGGTGGTTGGTGAAGATGTTGAACAGGTTCGCCGTCGCCAGGCCGGCCACCGTCTGCAGCTCGGACTGGTAGTTGTTGAACATCAACACGTCGGCGGGCTTGGTCATGGGGCTCAGCGCGGCGGCGCCGACGTTCGACGAATCGAACACGATCACCTGCGCGTCGGGGCCCAGCGACACGGCGTACGGCGTGTTGTAGTTGCCGGCGTTGTCGTTCGTCGGATCGTTGCACGACTTGGTCTCGTCGTACGGCAGCGGATCCAGAAAGCGATACCAGCCCTGGCCACCGCGCATGCACTGTTCGTGATTGC